>CAITOL010000110.1 GCA_903893975.1 uncultured Rhodospirillales bacterium
ATTGAGTGGGAATAACCCCCGTCCCATGAGCCGCCCTGGCAACCAACGCTCCATCGAACGCCGCGTCCGGCGGGTGGCAACCCGCCTGGGCCTGCACCTGATGATCGTCGACAAGCCGGACAAGCACGTCCGCGCCCATGGCGGCTACATGCTGCGCGACGGTGAGACGATGCGCATCATTTTCGGCAATAAGGACTATCCGTACTGCGCCGATATTGATGAGATCCAGGCGTTTCTCGACGCCCAGTTGGAGACACCGTGATCATCGGTCACGGTACTTTGAACAACCGCTAAACTTTGAAACAATTCTCCCGATGCCACTTCAAAAATCGGGGATGCGGATAATCACGCTGCAGAAGTGGCGGAATGATGCGCCCAGTCCGGTTTAGCATGGCATGGACACTGTCCGGATCATTGATACGACTAGAAACCAAGATATCATGATTATCGGCGACACTGATCAAACCACGATCAAACATCCAGTGGGCAGTTCCCGAAAGTGCAAGGCCATTGTTCACAATATCGGGACCGTTCTTCTCAACCGGCCAAATATGTGCCGCCTCAACTTCCGCGCGCCCGCCCCCATTTATTAGTTTCAGACCCGTAATTGCACAACGCGAATCGTATGCACTCAAAACAATCCGACGAAAGACACGGTCTCGTAAAACCCGCGAGACAAGGACGGTCGCCCGATCCCTAGCGCCTTCATCAAAGTCGAATGGTGCCTGCGTCTCAGCGAGTTCCATACGCCGCGCCGGTAAATCAACCCGCGGAAGGTCGGCAGCATCGTCAGGTAACCCGAGCGCTATGATGCGATTGAAGTCCTGCCACGATAGCGGCCGGACAGCGGCTTGCGCACGACCGGAAAGACCACCTTTCTCATTCAAAAGGCCTCGTTCGACAACGCCACCGGGGCCACTGAATGGGACGCCGTTCACGAACGGCAAATAACTCCCAGGCTCAATAAGAGCGAGATACATACCGGGCGCATTCGGGTCAGGAATGATACGTTGCACCCGTGCGACCGCGAAGTAGCCTCTCGATAGCCGAACCTTCACGGGTTCAAGGTAGATGACCCAATCACCAACGCAGGGTTCAGCGCGCGTAAGATAGCTACTGGGGAATTGATATCGTTCCGCCGGGTGATCATCGTAAATCGAGTCGGCGCGGTGCATAAAGACCCCGTATCCCATCGGTAACGCCTCCCCGCGATAAACCCTCATCTCGATATGAGAGCCTATTTGCTGATGATGGCAAGGCATCACCAAACCTATGGGAATGAAGGTGTGATTCCGTATATCCCATTGACCTATCCCACCCCTCCTCCTACATCGCCCCCCCCGCAGGCGCCCTCCCATCTCCACCATCGCGCTGACCGAACTCCTGTACGGCGCCGCCACATCCGCCCGCCCGGAGCATAACCGCCAGGAGGTGGAACGCTTCGCCGCCCGGCTCGATGCGCTGCCCTTCGATGCCGCCGCGGCCGATCACGCCGCCGACATCCGCGCCACCCTGGAACGGCGCGGCCAGACGATCGGAGGCTATGACCTGCTGATCGCCGGCCACGCCCACAGCACCGCGTTGCCGATCTCGGCGGTGCGGCGGGTAACGCTTTCCGAGGAAGTTCTAGCGCAGACGCGCGCCTGGCGAGACGCAGGAATTGGCCCAACAGCCACGTGAGCCACCAAAACCTCAGCCCAACACCGCCCGCGCCACCCCAATATAAACCGGAATGCCCACCAGCAGATTGAACGGGAACGTAATGACCAAGGACATCGTCAGCGGTATCGCCAGCCGCGCCTCCGGCAGCGCCAGTCGCAGCGCGGCCGGAACCGCGATGTAGGACGCCGAGGCCGCCAGCGTCATCAATATCGCCGCCCCACCGGCCGAAAGCCCAACCAGCCAGGCCAGCCCCAGCGCCAGGCTCGCGCCCATCACGGGGGAGCCCAACGCGAACACCACCAACCCGCCGCGCAGATAACCCCGCCCATCCCGCAGCCCCCGCCCAGCCACCAGCCCCATTTCCAGCAGGAACAGGCAGAGGAAGCCGGGGAAAAGCTCCACCAGGAACGGTTTCACCGGCGCCGCCCCTTTCGCGCTCGCCACCGCGCCAATCACCAGCGCGCCCAGCAGGGTCAGCACCGAGCCGTTCAGCAGCACCTCCCGCAACGTGCCGCGCCGGTCGCCTCCACCGGTGCCGGCAAGCAGCAGGGCGGCAAGAATGGCCGGGGTTTCCATCGCGGCGGCAACCGCGACCATGAAGCCTTCGACGCTCATGCCAACCTGCACCAACGCCCCGGTGGCCGCGGCAAACGTTACGGCGGAGATCGAGCCATAATGCCCCGCGATCGCCGCCCGATCCGCGCGCGGCAGCCGCGTCAGCGCCGCGAGCGCCGGAAAGGCCAGCATCGGCATCAGGAAGGACAGCGCGCCCCCCGCCGCCAGCGCCGCCGCCAACTGCCATGTGATGCCGTGATGGGCAATTTCCAGCCCGCCGCGAAAGCCGATGGACATCATCAGATACAGCGACAGCAGTCGCGCCACCGGCTCCGGCACCGCGAGGTCAGATCGGGCCAGCGCCGCGCCCACCCCAATCACAAAAAACAACACTGCCGGGGACAGCAGGTTTTGCACCGCCAGATCAAGGATCATCCGCCAATCTCCAATTTATTAGCACCGCACTGGCGCCGCCGCGATGGAGATAGGTGGTTTCCATAATTGTGAAAAATTGATAATACAAACATCCATCATTGCATTTGGTGATGCTGAAAATGCCCCGCCCATTGGTCACGCTCGATCTCGATCTCGTCCGCGCCTTTGTCGCCATTGCCACCCTCGGCCAGTTCACCCAAGCGGCGCTGCGGCTCGGGCGGCAACAATCCACCATTTCCCTCCAGCTCGCCCGGCTGGAAACCGCGCTGGACACACGGCTGCTTGAACGCTCCCCGCGCGCCGTCAGCCTCACGCTGGAGGGGGCACGGTTCCTGCCCCATGCGCAGCGCCTGCTGGCGTTGAATGATGCCGCCGTGGCCGAACTTTCCGAGCCAGCCATGGTCGGCAGCGTGCGTCTTGGCACGCCCGAGGATTTTGCCACCGCGCATTTGCCACAGGTGCTCGCCCGCTTCGTTCAGGCCTACCCGGCGGTGGCGTTGGAGGTGACATGCGACCTGACGTTGAACCTGCTGGAAGGCTTCCGCGATGGCCAGTTCGATCTGGTGTTGGCGAAGCGCGAGCCAGCGGCAAAAGCGGCGCGGGAAGGATTGAAGGTGTGGCGAGAGGCGCTGGTCTGGGTGTCCGGCACCGCCGAGGCCGGGCCAGGCGACGGCCCGGTGCGGCTGGTGGTCTCACCCGAGCCCTGCGTCTATCGCAAGCGCGCCACCCAGGCGCTGGACCGGGCTGGGGTACCATGGCGCATCGCCTATACCTGCGCGGCGCTTTCCGGCGCCATTGCCGCGGTGAAGGCCGGGCTCGGCGTGGCGGTGCTGCCGCGCGACATGGTGCCGGACGGGCTGCATGTCTGCGGTGCGGCCGAATTACCGGCGCTGCAGGATACCGAAATCGCCCTCCTCGACCACGGCGCGCTCAGCCTGCCGGCCCGGCGCCTGAAGGACCATATCGCCCGCTCGCTCGGCTAGTACGAAAAAACCGCCCCAGTTGCCCGGGGCGGTTTCCTCCAGCGCTGCCCAGCCGGGCTGGCTTAAAGCGCCGCCAGCGCCGCGTTCAACGTCGCGCTCGGGCGCATCGCGGCCGTGGTCTTGGCGGTGTCCGGCAGGTAATACCCGCCGGTATCCACCGCCTTGCCCTGGGCCGCGATCAGCTCGGCGGCAATCTTCGCCTCCTGCGCCGCCAGCGTCTCGGCCAGCGGCTTGAAGCGCGCGGCCAGGGCCGAGCTGTTATCGCGCGCCGCCAGCGCCTGCGCCCAATACAGCGCCAGGTAGAAATGGCTGCCGCGATTGTCGATCTCCCCCACCCGACGCGCGGGGGAGCGGTTATATTCCAGGATCTTGCCGTTCGCCTCGTTCAACGTATCGGCCAGCACCTGCACGTCGTCATTCTTCGCCGTCTGCGCCAGATGCTCCAGCGAGGCGCACAGCGCCAGGAACTCACCCAGCGAGTCCCACCGCAGATAGCCCTCGCCCTGGAACTGCTCCACATGCTTGGGCGCCGAACCACCCGCGCCGGTCTCGAACAGGCCACCACCGGCCATCAGCGGCACAATCGACAGCATCTTCGCGGACGTGCCGAGTTCCATGATCGGGAACAAATCGGTCAGGTAGTCGCGCAGCACGTTACCGGTCACCGAAATCGTATCCAGCCCGGCGCGGATGCGGTCGAGCGAGAACTGCGTCGCCTCCACCGGCGGCATAATCCGAATGTCCAGCCCAGCCGTATCCTGGTCCTTCAGGTAGGTCTGAACTTTGGCGATCAACTGCGCATCATGCGCCCGCGCCGCATCCAGCCAGAACACCGCCGGGGTGTTGGTCAGGCGCGCCCGGCGCACCGCCAGTTCCACCCAGTTACGGATCGGCGCGTCCTTCACCTGGCACATGCGGAAAATATCGCCCGCTTCCACCGGGCGTTCCAGCAGCACCGTGCCGTCATCGGCCACCACGCGCACCACGCCGTCCTGGGCAATCTCGAACGTCTTGTCGTGGGAGCCGTATTCCTCCGCCTGCTGCGCCATCAGCCCGACATTGGGCACCGAGCCCATGGTTTTCGGGTCGAACGCACCATGGATCCGGCAATCGTCGATCACCGTCTGGAACAACCGCGCATAGCACCGGTCGGGGATCACCGCCTTGGCGTCGTGCAGCTTGCCATCCGGGCCCCACATCTTACCGGATTCACGGATCATCGCCGGCATCGAGGCATCAACGATCGTGTCGCTGGAGACGTGCAGATTGGTAATCCCACGGTCGGAATTCACCATCGCCAGCTCCGGCCGCGCCGCATAGGTCGCGGTGATATCCGCCTTGATCGCCGCCTTTTCCGCCTCCGGCAGGGTTTCAATCCGGGTCAGCAGGTCGCCCATCCCGTTATCCGGGTCCACCCCGATGCGCGCGAACGTATCGGCATATTTCTCAAACACATCCGCAAAGAACACCGACACGCAATGCCCGAACAGGATCGGATCGGAGATCTTCATCATCGTCGCCTTCAGGTGCAGCGAAAACAGCACCCCAGCCTTTTTGGCGTCCGCAATCTGCTCGGCATAGAACGCGCGCAACGCTTTGCGGTTCATCGTCGAGGCATCGATGATCTCGGCCGCCTGCAACGCCGTCTTCGCCTTCAGCACCGTCACGCTGCCATCGCTGCCCGCCAGTTCGATGCGCGCATTGGTCGCGCCCGCCACTGTGGTCGCCACTTCCGAGCCATAAAAATCGCCGCTGGACATAAACGCCACGTGCGACTTCGAGTCGGGCGACCAGGCGCCCATCTTATGCGGGTTGTTGCGCGCGTATTGCTTCACCGCCCCGGCGGCGCGGCGGTCGGAATTGCCTTCGCGCAGCACCGGGTTCACCGCACTGCCCAGCACCTTGCCGTAACGGGCGCGGATTTCCTTGTCCGCCGGGGTGGCGTCGCTGTCCGGATAATTCGGCACATCGTAGCCCTTGCCCTGCAACTCCTTAATCGCCGCTTTCAGCTGCGGCACAGAGGCGGAGATGTTGGGCAGCTTGATGATATTCGCCTCCGGCTTCAGCGCGAGCTGGCCGAGTTCCGCCAGTTCGTCGTTGATCCGCTGCGCCGGGGTCAGCTTGTCCGGGAAATTGGCCAGGATGCGGCCGGTCAGGGAGATGTCTTTCAGCTTCATCGTCACGCCAGCCGTGCCAACAAAGGCTTGAACGATGGGCAGCAAGGAGTAGGTCGCGAGCGCCGGGGCCTCATCAACCTTCGTCCATACGATCTCAAGATCTGACATGCTTTTACCTCTACGCACCGGGGTGAGCGGCCGAGTTGAACGGATTGGTCACAGTGGCGCGCTTTGTCGCACCGGCGCGCAGGAAGGGCAACCGGCCAACAACGCAATCCCGCCAATTTGCCAAGCCCTGCCCGGACGGGGGGGCGCGCTCAGCCTTTGAAGCGTAACGCCTCCACCAGCAACACAAACGCTGCGGAGGGTTCGCGCCGGCTGGGATAATACAGGTGGTAACCAGAAAACGCCGGGCACCAATCGTCCATCACCCGCACCAGGCGCCCGTCCGCCAGGTGCGCGCTCACCTGGTCCTCCAGCACAAAGCCGAGCCCAAATCCGGCCACCGCGGCATCGACGATCATCCGCGTATGATTGAACGCAAGCTGCCCTTCAACGCGAACCCGTAGCTCCCGACCGCCTTGGCCAAATTCCCACGCATACAGCCCGCCCGCACTCCGTTGCCGAAGGTCGATGCAGCGATGGGCGGCAAGGTCCTGCGGTGCTTCCGGTTTGCCATGAACGTCGAAATAGACCGGCGCACCCACCACCGCCATGCGCAGATCCGGCCCAATCCGCACCGCAACCATATCCTTCGCCAGCGCCTCGCCCAGCCGCACGCCCGCGTCAAACCGCTCAGCCACAATGTCCGTCAAGGCCGATTCTGTGCTGAGTTCAACATGAATATCGGGGTAATCTGGCAACATCCGCGCCAGCACCGGCCAAAGCACCGTCACCGCTGCGTGCTCCGAGGTGGTAATGCGAACGGTCCCCGACGGTCGGTCGCGCAAATCACTCAGTGCGGCGAGTTGCACGTCGATACTGTCCAGCGCCGGTCGCAGCGTTCGCAACAAACGCTCCCCCGCCTCTGTCGGCGCCACCTTCCGGGTCGTGCGGGTCAGCAGGCGCAGGCCGAGGCGTGCCTCAAGCCGGCGGACCGTATGGCTCAACGACGACTGCGAGGTACCCAGCCTGGCCGCGGCACGCGTGAAGCTCTGCGCCTCGGCCACCATCAGAAAGGCATTGAGATCGACGAGGTCGTCGCGCTGCATTCATGAACTCCGAATATAGCCACATGCGAATTATAGCAGCTAATTCGATAAATTGCGCCGCGCTAACCTGTCGCCTGCAACGCGATGTCGCACGGCAACGCGGCACCACATTATCGGTAAGGAAGCGCTATGCCCGAAGTCCTCGTTGTCATCGGCCCGGGCCAGATCGGCCAGGCCATCGCCCGCCGCGTCGGCGTCGGCAAAAAAATCCTCCTCGCCGATCAGCGGCCCGAAAACGCGCAGGCCGCGGCAGACGTGATGAGCAATGCCGGCTACGACGTCGCCACCGCCACCGTCGATGTCGCATCGCGCGAAGCCGTGCACGCCCTCGTCGCGCAGGCCACCGGGCTTGGCGACATCACCGGCCTCGTTCACGCCGCCGGCGTATCACCATCGCAAGCCGCCCCGGCGACGATCCTGCGGGTGGACCTCTACGGCACCGCGCTGGTGCTCGAAGCTTTTGGCGCGGTGATCGCACGCGGCGGCGCCGGCGTGGTGATCGCCTCGCAATCTGGCCATCGCCTGCCGCCGCTCAGCATCGACCAAAACGCCGCCCTGGCGACAACGCCGGTCGAGGCGCTGCTCGCTTTGCCATTCCTGGCTGCCGATCGGGTGACGGATTCGCTCAACGCCTACCAACTCGCCAAGCGCGGCAACACGCTGCGGGTGATGGCGGAGGCCGTGCGTTGGGGCGAACGCGGGGCGCGGCTCAACGCGATCAGTCCGGGCATTATCATCACCCCACTCGCCAAGGACGAGTTGGCTGGCCCGCGCGGCGACGGGTATCGCCGGATGATCGCACTCTCCCCCGCCCAGCGTGCCGGCACGCCGGATGAAGTCGGCAACGTGGCCGCGCTGTTGATGGGGCCGGATGGCGGGTTCATCACCGGCAGCGACGTTCTGATGGATGGCGGGGTCACCGCCGCCTACTGGTTCGGGCCGCTCGCACCACACTAAGCCAGGGGCACAAGCCGCTCCCGTTCGCCGGGCGCGGCGATGGCTGGCCTACCATTTTTCAACCCAGGGGCGCAGCACGACTTCGAAAGCCCAGGTCGACCGGTGTTGCCGGTGCAACTGCAGGTAGGTCTCGGCGATGCGGTCCGGATCAACCATGTTGTCATCGACCGTAGTGCCAGCCCGGCGATGCGCCCGGCTGCCGTCAGGCTGGGTCCAGCCGATGGCGGCATCAATCGGCACATTCACGATATGGATACCTTGCGGCATCAACTCCCGCGCCATGCTTTGCGCCAGCCCGGTTTTGGCGTGGCAGGCCATGGCGAACGCGGCGCTCGACGGAAACCCTTTCAGCGCCGCGCTGGCATTGGTGAACACAATGGTTCCGCGCGCCCCGTTCGCGGCAGGGGCGTTTTGCCGCATCCAACGCGCCGCCTGCTGGCCGACCAGGAACGCGCTAAAGGCCGCGTTGTGCAATGTTTCCAGCACCATCCCCGGATCAGCCTCGGTGATCTTCTTGCCGAAAATGCCCGCAACCCGACCGTCAATATTATGCACCACCAACCTCGGCGCGCCGAGGTCCCGCGCGACGCTGTCGAACAGCCCCGCCACTGCCGCCGGGTCACTGGCGTCGCAGCCGTAACGATGCACCCCATGGGCCTGTTCCAGCGCCGTCAGTACCGGCTTGTCCGGGTCGCGCGCCGCCACCGCCACGCGCATGCCGCTCTGCGCGAACAGCCGCGCGCAACTCGCGCTGATCCCCGGGCCACTACCAACAATCAGTGCCACCTCGGCAACGTCCCCCGATCCGCCGTCACTATCAGCTTCAGTCATGTCCAGCCTCCCCGATGTCATTTTGCCGTGTTGTGTCACCCACGTGCTGCGGCGCCAGACTCGCGCGAGCAGCGGCCAGGATGCGGTCCGACAAATCCGGATCGTCCACCGCGCGCGCCAGCATCAGCGCACCAACCATGGTGGACACGATGGCCAATGCCTGATCGTCGTCGCCGCGCCGCTGCGGCAGCCAGCCGCCAATCCGGGCCGCCGCGGCCCGCACGGCCGCGGTGAAGCGCTGCCGGATGGCCGCACCCTGGCGCGGCACCTCGCCACCCAGCGCCGCGATCACGCAGCCATCGCCGCGCCCCTGACGGTGCTCGGCCGATAAATAATGGGCGATGTAGTCGTTCAAACTCCCCGCCCCGCCCATCCGCGCCGCATTGCCGGACCGCGCGTAATCCAGCGCCTCCGCCGCCAACCGGTCCTTGGAGCCGAACAGGCTGTAGACGCTGCCATGCGTCATCCCCGCAGCCTCCGCCAGCGCGTCCACGCCCACGCCTGCAAGCCCCTGCTCGCGGAACAATCGCGCCGCCTCGGCCAGCAACCGCTCCCGGTTTTCCGCCAGCTTGGTCTTGGTAACCCGCATCACCCACCTTCATGTCTGGGCCAGATTGCATCTTGACAGTATTCATGGCGGACGCCACGAATACCGTCAATGATAACGCTCGTCATTTATATTCCTGCAACGCCGGAGATTTAAAGTGACCGCATCGCGCCGCTCGGCCCCGGCCCCCAACCTCGTTCTGACGATCGTCTGCGCCGGCATCGTGCTGGCCAATCTCGATCTGTTCATCGTCAACGTCGCACTGCCGGATATCGCGCGGGACTTTGGCGGGGCCAAACTGGGCGATCTCTCGTGGATCTTGAACGGCTATGCCATCGTCTACGCGGCCCTGCTGATCTTTTGCGGGCGATTGGCGGAACGTTTTCCCCGCAACCAGAGCTTTCTGCTCGGCGTCGCCATTTTCACCGCCGCCTCGGCAGCCTGCGCCCTCGCCCACAGCGTTGAGTGTCCGTCCGGAAGGTTTGCGAGTCATTTGAATCTGCTTGCCCGGCTCGATTGATGTGTGAGTCGATGCCTCGCACCTATCAGCGAGACCTGCC
>CAITOL010000111.1 GCA_903893975.1 uncultured Rhodospirillales bacterium
ACCCAGATGTTGTGCTTGTCGTGCATCACGGTGCAGCCCAGGGCAGTGTCTGGCGTGCGCGGCCCGCAGCCAAGCCAGAACATCTTCGACACTTTGCCCTCGCCGGAGAACCGATCGACGATGGCGAATTTGGTGACGTTGCGGTCCGGGTCGCGCTGCACGGCGCCCTCGGCAACCGGCAATTCCATGGTGATGAAGCCGTCCGCCCAGTGGAACGGCCGCAGCAGGGCGGCTTGCATGGTGGTGTGGCCGGGCGTTGCCGGCAGCTTGAAATCCTCCGCCGTCAGCCGGCGCTGGATGTTGACCGTTTTGGTCGCCCAGTCCGGCCAGGCGATCTTCGGCACTTTGCCGGTGAAGGTGAGACCATCGGAGACTTGCGTGCCATCGGCCCAGACTTTGGCGATTTGCAACGTTGCGACATCGGACAAGAGCACGATATCGGCGAAACGGCCGGGAGCGAGGCTGCCGACCCATTGGGTGAGCCGCATATGCCGTGCCGGGTTGAGGGTGATGCACTGGATGGCAATTTCCGGCGCCAGGCCGTGGCTGATGGCAGTGCGGGCGTTATAGTCGCTGGCACCGAGCTTTACCGTATCGGATGCAGATCGGTCATCGGTAGTGAAGGCGATTTGCGACCAGTCCGGCAGGCCTTTTTCCAGCAGAAACGGAATGATTTCGTGCATGGAATAGGGGCGTAATTCCATAAAAATGCCGCGCGAGAGCTTGTCCCACACTTCGTCCGGTGTCCACGCCTCGTGGTCTGACGCCAGGCCGGCGGCGGCGAAGGCGTTGATGGTGGCGGTATCGCGCAGCCCGGCGCCGTGGCCTTCCACAACGGCGCGACGTTCAAACGTGGCCCGGATCATGCCCCAGAGCCGGTTATAGGATGGGCTTTCCGGGTTCCAGACCGCTGGCCAGTCCATCACCTCATCCAGCCCCGGCACCATCGGGCTGGTATCGAGGAACTGCTTCTGCTCCTCATAGCCAAACCAGCCGCCGCCCCATTCATAGGCGGTGGGCGGCACGGCGGAGCCGGGCAGGGGGAAGATCTTCAGCGGCGAGCCTTGCTTGCGCGGCTCCAGCCAGAATTCCAGGTTTTTCGGCCCGTTGACGTTGGAAAATTCATGCGAGGCTTCGCAGGTCCAGGTATTGCCGCGGGGCATGACCAAAGCCGCTTCCCATTCCGGCGTCAGGTGCGAGCTTTCGATGTGCTTATGCACTTCGCCAAAGCCAGGCACGGCGGCGAGGTCGGGCTCGTGGAAGCGTTCGCCGATTTCACCAGGGAAGGTTCCGGCCGGGCCGACCCAGGCGATGCGCTTGCCGGAGATCACAATCTCCTGATCCTCCCGCCAGGTGCGGGTGTGGACATCGAACAGCCGGCCGACGCGCAATGACCGGTCCGCCTTGCGTTTGCCCAAGGCGACCAGCACCAGATGCTGGCGGATGCGGGTTTCATTTTCGGCGGTCAGCAGCAAATCATCTTGCGGCATCGTCAAATTCCCCAACGCTGGTCATAGCGTAGCGGGGCAATGCGCATCGGTTCAACTGCGCACATCAGGGATTGCCGGGCGCGTGGATCGTGGCATGCTTCCGTTTCGGTCGTGGGAGCGGGTGATATGGACGGTGGGACCATCAAGGCGGAACTGGCAGCGCGGGCGGCGCGGGTGATGCCGGCCGGCGGGTTTGGTAATTTCTCTACCGATATCATTCTGCGCGAAGGGCGCGGTGCGCGGGTGTGGGATTGGAATGGGCGGGAGTTTATCGACTACCTGATCGGCTCTGGCCCGATGCTGGTCGGCCACGCGCATCCGGAGGTGACGGCGGCGATTCAGGCGCAGGCCGCTTTGGGCACGACGTTTTTCACCAATAGCCGTCCGGGCATCGAACTGGCCGAGACGATTGTGGCCGCGGTGGCCTGCGCCGATCAGGTGCGGTTTGTCAGCACGGGGACGGAGGCGGATCTGTATGCGATGCGCCTGGCCCGCGCCTTTACCGGGCGCGACAAAATCCTGAAGTTTGAAGGCGGCTACCACGGCATGAGCGACTACGCGCTGATGAGCCTGGCGCCGAGCATGCCGGGGAATTTCCCGCAACCGGTGCCGGATAGCCCGGGCATTCCGCGCAGCGTGCGGGACGAGGTGCTGGTGGCACCGTATAACGACCTCGACGCCGTTGCCGCCCTGCTCGCCGAGCATCATCAGGAGATCGGCGGGGTGATTGTGGAGCCGCTGCAACGGGTGATCCCGCCGCTGCCGGGCTTTCTCGCCGGCCTGCGACGCCTGACCACGCAATACGGTATTCCGCTGATTTTTGATGAGGTGGTGACCGGGTTTCGTTTCGCCTATGGCGGGGCGCAGGAGCTTTATGGGGTCACGCCGGATATTTGCACCTTGGGCAAGGTGATCGGCGGTGGCCTGCCGCTGGCCGCCATTGCCGGGCGGGCCGATATCATGGCGCTGTTCGACCGCGTGCTGGCGGGGGAGGAGCGGTTTCTGACCCAGATCGGCACCCTGTCCGGCAATCCAATAGCCGCCGCCGCCGGGCTGGCGACCTTGGCCATATTGCAACGACCTGGAGCGTATCAACGGTTGTTTGAACTCGGTGAGACGCTGATGGCGGGGCTGGAGGAGGCGTTGCGCGCGGCTGGGTTCGCGGTGCGCATTCTCGGCGCGCCACCGATGTTCGAGGCAGTGTTCGCGCAGGAGCCGATCACGGATTATCGCGGCGTGCTGCGTGGCGATGCGGACCTTGCGCGCCGGTTTAATGCCAAGCTGCGCGCCCACGGCCTGCTGAAGGGGGACAGCAAATATTACGTGTCCCTGGCGCTGACCGACGCGGATGTGGCGCAGACACTGGCGATCTGGCGCGCGGCGGCGCAGGAACTGGCGGCAGAGGGCAGCAGGTAAGGTTCGGTCAGGCGGCCTGGAGGAAGCCCGGCTTGAACACCTCGGTCGCCATCACCTGGCAGCGCAGCATCAGGCGTGGCTCGTCCGGGCGGTAATCGGCGATGGCTTGGTGGATGGTGCCGATATGGTCCCACACCAACAGATCCCGCTCGGTCCAGCTATGCATGTAGCGGTATTCGGCGCGCAGCTGGTGGTCGAACAGAAAGGCCAGCATCGCCGCACTTTCGTCCTCCGGCAGTTCGTTGATGCGCATGGCGTAGCCGGGGTTGCAGTAGAGCACCTTGCGCCCGGTGATGGGGTGGGTGAGGAACAGCGGATGCACGGCGGGCGGGCGCATGGCGCGCTGTTCCGGCGTCATCGGCTTGCGGACGCTGCCGGGGCGGTTGACCATCATGGTCCAGAATTTATCGAAATCATGGGTGACGGTAGCATCGGCCAGACGGGTTTTGAGCTCCGCCGGCAGGCCGTCGTACGCAGCATGCATGTCGGCAAATTCGGTGCCGCCGAGCACCTTGCCGTCGCGCACCGGCACCTTCACGCCATACAGCACGTTCACGAAGCCCATGACATCGCGGTACGACATATCCGTGTGCCAATCCTGGCCGGCATCGGGCAGGCCGATCAGTTCCCCGCCTTCGCGCACGTTGGACAGCACGCCGACTTCCGGCACGTCGTTACGCCGCTTTTCGCCGATGCCGGCCTGGATCTGGCCGAAGCGCTCGGAAAAGGCCTTGAGGTCGCGGGGGGCCAGGCTTTGGTTGGGAAAGCGCAGCACGCCGTATTGGCCGAGCGCGCGCAGCAGGGCCTGGAAGGTGGCGGTGTCCATCGGCTGGCTTACGTCGAAACCCTCGATGCTCGCGCCCAGAATGGCGTTGTTTGGTTTGATCGTGAACATCGCGTTGCCCTCCGCCCGGAATTTTGTCTGATCCTACCGCGCCCGGCCGTGACCGCAACCGGTGCCGCCGCCTGGGGATCGCATTTTTCGCCAGGGAGGTTAGCATCATCGGCCGGAAACGTAGGAGACAATAACAATGACCTTCCCGTTACAAAGCGCCACCCCGGACGCGTTGGGCCTGGACCCCGATCGGTTGGAACGGATGTGCGCGGTGATCGCCGGCCACGTGGCCGAGGGCCTGCATCCCGGTGGGCAGGTTGCGGTGGCCCGGCATGGCAGGCTGGCGCTGTTCCGCAGCTTCGGCCAGGCCCGCACCGCGCCGACCGAGGTGCCGGCCACCGATGACACACTGTTTTTGTTATATTCCAACACCAAAGTGGTCACCGCCTGCGCGATCTGGACCCTGGTAGAAGATGGCGCCATTCGCTACGGCGACCGCATTGCCGATCACCTCAAGGGCTTCGAGAAGCATCGCAAGGGGGAGATTACGCTGATCCAGTTGCTGACGCATCAGGCGGGGTTTCCCTCGGCCGTCATGCCGCCGGAGGGCTGGGCCGATCATGACCATATGCGCCGGATCGTGTGTGATTTCGTGCCGGAATGGCCGGCGGGCACCCGGTTGCAATACCATCCGGCGGCGGCGCATTGGGTGGCGGCGGCGCTGATTGAAGCGCTGACCGGCAAGGATTTCCGCACCTATATCCAACAGAAGGTCATCGCGCCGTTGGGGTTGGGACACGAATTGTTCCTGGGCCTGCCGCATCAGCAGCACGCGCGCGCCGCCGATATGCACGAGCCGGATGCGGCCGGCGGGCTGCGCAACAAGCAGCCGGAATGCAGCGCCGCGCATCGGGAAGCGGGCATTCCCGGTGGTGGCGGCTACGCTACCGCGCGGGCGATGGCGGCGTTTTACCAGATGCTGGCGCAAGGCGGAAAACTGGGCGATGTGCGGATCGTCTCCCCGCGCACCATCCGCTATGTGACGCAGAATTTCACCGGAGAACGGCTGGATCTGGCCAGCGGCATGCCGATGCATCGTGGCATTGGCCCGTATGTGCGCGGTACGACCGAGACGGTGCGCGGCATGGGCAGCCTGGCGCATCCGGCCACGTTCGGGCATGGCGGGGCGGGGTCATCCTATTGTTGGGCGGACCCGGACAGCGGCGTGTCGCTCTGTTTTCTCAGCAATGCCCGGCTGGCTGAGGAGGTCCATGATCAGCGGATGGATGTGATCAGCAACATGACGCATGCGGCCATCGTAGACTAAAGCTGCACGGGTGGGGCGCGGTGCGCGGCCCCACCCGTTCGGCGCTAGCTGCCTTGCAGGTCGTAGATTTCCGGGAAGAACATATCCTGCCAGGTGGCGGGCTTTTTCTTCACTTTGCCGACGCGATACATGAAGTCCGCGAACTGCATGGTGTTGAGCGGGCGGGCGAAGTATTTGTAGGCGGGATCGCCGATGAAGCCGAGCACCTCAGGTACCGTCAGCTTGGATTTTGAATCGTCGATCCAGTAGCCCACCGCGACCGGCAATTCGGCGTCCACCATGTCCGACGCTTCTTTCAGCGCATCGACCAGGGCGCGATAGACTTTCGGGTTGGCGTCGTGGAAGGCTTTGCTGGTCCAGGCCACCACGGTGGAGCCATCGCCGATCAGGCTGCGGCTGTCGAGCACGGTGTGCACGGCGGGGTCGCGCAGCTGGAAGTTCTGGAACGGCGGCACGGTGAAGGCGCAGTTGAAGCCGGCGCTGCCGCTGAGCAGGCCGGTGGTGGCATCGGGCGGCGACAGCGTCATCGTATAGTCGTCGAGCTTGTCATAGGCTTTGTCGCCCCATTCCTTCGCCGCCGCCATTTCCAGCAGCACGGCCTGGATGGCGACTTTGACCGCGGGCAGGGCGATTTTGTCCGCGCCGGTGAGGTCTTTGATGCTGTGCAGGTTCGGCGTCCGGCAGTTCAGCAGAATCGGCGAGCGGCCAAGCCCGGTAATGCCGCGCACTTCCATCGGGGTGCCGAAGGTTTTCGCCCAGAGGGTGACGAGGGCGGGCACGCCGCCGGAGACGACATCGACACTGTTGGACAGCAGCGCGTCGTTCATGTTGTCCGGGCCGGAGAAGGTGCGCCAGCTGACTTTGAGGTCGGGAATGCCCAAGGCTGCCGCATGTTTTTCCAGCAGCTTACGATGCGCCATCATGTTGAATTGCAGGTAGCCCATGCTGAATTGCTGGGCGAAGCGGATTTCTGACACCTCGGCCCTTGCGGGCCGGGGGGCGGGCAGGGTGGCGAGCAGCGCGGCACATAGGGCCAGTAGCAAGCGTTTCATGGTGCGTCTCCCGTTAATGCGCCTGCATTCCCCAGCGGCGCAGTGTTCTTTTTTCAATCTGACGAAACACCAGGCTATCGACGGCCAAGCCGATCAGGATGACCGTCAGCAGCCCGGCGAAGACGTTGGCGATTTCCAACTCGTTTTTATTTTCGAAGATATACCAGCCCAGCCCGCCTTTGCCGGAACTGGCGCCAAACACCAGTTCGGCGGCAACCAGGGTGCGCCAGGCGAAGGCCCAGCCGATTTTCAGGCCGGCGAGGATGGAGGGGAAGGCTGCCGGCACCAGAATGCGCAGCACGTAGCTGACCGGGTTGAGGCCGTAATTGCGCCCGACCATGCGCAAGGTCTGCGATACCGCCTGAAACCCGGCATGGGTGTTCATCGCAACCACCCAGGTCACCGAATGCAGCAGCACGAAAACCAGGCTGCCATTGCCAACGCCGAACCAGAGCAGCGCCAGCGGCAGCAGGGCGATGGCCGGCAGCGGGTTGAGCATGGAGGTGAGCGTTTCCAGCAGTGAATTGCCCATCAGCGAGGTGGCGGCCAGCCCGGTCAGCACCGCTGCCAGCGCCACGCCCAAACCGTAACCGATCAGCAAGGTACGCAGCGAAATGGCCACACGCTGCGGCAGCACGCCGCTGAGCATACCTTCAGCGAAGGCCTGTGCGGTCTCGCTCAGCGTTGGCACCAGCAGCGGGTTGTGCAGCCATGTGGCATAGCCCTGCCACACCGCGCCGAGTACCGCGATCACCAGCAGGCGGCGCAGGGTTGGGTTGGCATACAGCCGCCGTGGCCACGGCACCGGGCGGGCGGCGATGTCCAGCCGCGCGTTCGGGTCGATGTCGATGATGATGTTCTGGCGCATGTTATTCGACCTCGGCCGGCGCAGCCTGGCCGAACAGCAGGTGGTAGATGTCCGCCTCCATTGCCTTGCTGCGCAGCGGATTGTCGCGCAGGCCATCAAGGTCGTTCAGTTCCGCCCGCACCCGGCCGGGATGGGCCGAGAGCAGCAGGATGCGGCTGCCGATTTTCAGCGCCTCGGTAATCGAATGGGTGACGAACATCAGGGTGAATTTCGTCTCCTCCCACAAAGCGAGCAACTCGTCCTGCATCTGGCCGCGGGTGAGGCTGTCCAGCGCGGCGAAGGGTTCGTCCATCAGCAGGATATCCGGCTCCGTCGCCATGCCGCGGGCGATGGCGGCGCGCTGCTTCATGCCGCCGGACAGGGTATGCGGGAAGCTGTTGCGGGCGCGGCTGAGATGCACTTTGTCGATGTAGAAATCCGCCCGGTCGGCGGCTTCCGCCTTGGAGTATTTTCCGGACATCACCATCGGGAACATGATGTTCTGCTTCACCGTTTTCCACGGCAGCAACTGGTCGAATTCCTGGAACACCATCATGCGGTCCGGGCCGGGGCGGGTGACCGGCTGGCCTTTGAGGGTGATGTGGCCTTCGGTCGGGGTCATGTAGCCGCCGACGGCTTTGAGCAGGCTGGATTTACCGCAGCCGGAGGGGCCGAGCAGGATGAAGCGGTCGCCTTGTGCGACATCGAACGATACCCGCCAGGTGGCGGTGACGATCTGCTCGCTGGTGGCGTAGCACAGCGTCACATCCTCCAAGCCAAGCAATGCGTTCCCGGACGCCGCCATTGATTTCCCCCAGATTTTTCGTCCGCCGAGTATCGCGGGAACCGGCGGAATGGCAAGCGGCTACAAAATCAGCCCGGGGGTGGTGTCGCGGTCCAGTGGCCAGATCGGGCGCTGGAGTTTGCGGTAGGGAATTTTGCGATAGTCGCGCGGGATGGGGCCGTCGGTATCGAGATACAGCACCTGGGCGGCAATCGGCCCGAAGGCGGCCATGAAATGGTTGGTGGATTTCACCACCAGCAGTTTCTTCTCGGTCGGTTCGATGCCGACATTGCGGAATAATTCCAGCCCGAGCGCCTGGGTGCGGTTGCTGATCAGCACCACATCCACCCCGTCGATGCGGATGGCGGCGCAGTCGCCCACCGGGGATTGGGTTGGCCCGAAACTTTGCCAGCAATCGCGCCGCAGCCCGATGACCTCGACCGTCGCATCCACCGGCGTGCCGGACGCGGGGCCGATTTTGCCGCCGAAGCGCAGAGGGAAGCGGGCGCCGAGCCCGGCATCGAAGCAGAGGCGCACGGCAATCGGGTCCCAGATCGGGCCGAGCGCGGCATTTTCGGCCCCGCGTGCAATCAGCGCGCGCAAAATGGTGGTGTTGTCGCTGGGGGCGCCCCCGCCGGCATTGTCGGCTGGGTCGGCCAGCACCACCGGATGGCCGTTGAAGGCCAGGGCTGCGGTGATGCCGGCTTCAACGTCGAGATAGTCCGGCGCGGTGCGGCCGCGCATGGCGACGAATTCCTCGCCGATGGCGGTGGCCAGCCGGTCGGCCTGGGCTTTGTCGCCGTCGGTGATGACCAGAATGCGGCCGCCCATTTCCGGCACATCGGCATAGGGGAAGCAGTGGCCGATGGAGATGGACAGCACGCCGTCTTTGCCTTCCAGCGCCATCATCCGGTCTACGAACGCGCGCATCAGCGGCAGGGTGGTGGGGTAGGAGCCGATTTGCCGGCAGTCATACAGCGCCTGCACCGGGCGGATCTGCTTGCGGATGGTTGCGAGCACCAGGCGGAGCAGGTCTTCTGCACGGTCGACCACATCGGTATGCGGAAATTCCTTGTAGAGGACAGTGATGTCGGCGCCGCTGATGCGTTGCAGGGTGAGATGGCAATGCGGGTCCAGTTCCACCCCGATGACGCAGCCCGGCCCGACCAGCGCGCGCACCCGGCTGACCACATCGCCTTCCACATCGTCATAGCCATGCGCGACCATGGCGCCGTGCAGGCCGAGCAGCACGCCATCGAGCGGCAGGGCGGCGGCGAGCTGGCCGAGGATTTCATCGCGAATCGTTTCATAGTCGGCGCGATTGGTGGTGCCGGCCGGGCTGGCGGCGAAGCAACTGCCTTCAATCAGGGTGAAGCCTTCCGCCTGCGCCCGCTGGCGGGCAACGAACAGCGGCGCGGTGCACATCAGCGCGGTATCGGCCGGATGTTCGCCGGGGCGGAGGAAGACGGTCTCCCGATAGGCGTCCATCGACGTTGGCAGCGGCGAGAAGGTATTGGTTTCCGTGGCGATGGTGGCGCTGAACAGGCGCATTCTGGCAGTCTCCCCTTTTTGGCGGGACATGTTTGCGCATTGGCTGGGCGGCGCAAAGGCAGAATCTGCGCTAGGCTGGCCGCATTGCCGCCACTGGCCAGGACCGGATGCATGACCCGTGAGTATCGCTACGATGATTTCAGCCTTGGGCAGATTTTCCGCTCTGGCGCGTATGGGGTGAGCGAAGCCGAGATCGTCGCTTTTGCCCGCCAGTATGACCCGCAACCGCAGCATCTGAGCCAAGAGGCTGCCGCGAGCAGTGGCTTTGGTGAGCTGGTGGCTAGCGGCTGGCATACGGCGGCGATTTCGATGCGGCTGTTCATTACCGATGCGCTGCCGCCGATTGCCGGTGGCAGCCAGGGGGCCGGGGTGGACCGCCTGGCATGGCCGAAGCCGGTGCGGCCGGGGGACCGGCTGCATGTGCGGTTGGAGGTGGTGGCGCTGCGGCCATCACGCTCCCGCCCCGAGCGCGGATTGATGACCTTGCGGTCGACGACGTTCAACCAGGACGACGACATTGTGATGTCCGCCGAGCACACGGTGATGCTGCCACGCCAGGTGCCGGCTTAGCCCGCGTGTTGGCGGGCGCGGGCGGCGGCGTCGCGCGCCAGGGTGGCGCACAGGCCGGTATATTCGGTGGGGTCCAGCAAACCGGCAATGCTGCTGGGCGGAAGATGCGCGGTGACCCGTGGGTCGGCGGCCAGCAAGTCCCCAAAGGCGCGATTTTCCAGCACGGCAGCTTGGGCGGCGTCGTAGACGATATCATGCGCGTGCTGGCGGCCGAGGCGGAGGCCGAGTTCGAGCATGACCGCTTCGGCCATGATCAGCCCGTTGCCCAATGCGAGATTAGCGCGCATCCGCGCCGGATGCAGCACCAGGCCGCGCATGACCGCGACCAGGCGGGTGAGCATGTCGCCGGTGGCGATGGCGGCGGTGCTTTCGGCGGTGTCGCCCATCAGGCTGGTGGTGCGGTCGGCTTCGTGTTCGGTTTGCATCGCCTCTAGCGCCAGCGGCACCATGGCGCGGATCTCGGCTGCGGCGGCGATGATGTCCTGGCATAGTTTGGGATTGCGCTTTTGCGGCATGGTGGAACTGCCGACGGTGCCGGGCGGGACGGGTTCTTCCACCTCGCCGAATTCGGTTTTCATCAGCGTGTAGACCTCGCGGGCGATTTTGCCGCAACTGGCGGCCAGCAGGCCGAGCAGCATGACGTTTTCCGCCCCATGGTCGCCGATGGCGCGCGAGGGCACGGCCATGGAGCCCATGCCGAGATGGCGGGCGATGCCGGCTTGCACCGCCGGGCCCTGGGCGCCGAGCGAGGCATAGGTGCCGGCGGCGCCGCCGAGCATGGCAACGAACATGCGGGGCGCGGCCTGTTGCAGCCGTTCGGCGTGGCGCAGCAATTCGTCGATCCAACTGGCGACCTTGAAGCCGAACGTGGCTGGCACGGCGTGCTGGCCGTGGGTGCGGGCGGCGATTGGCATCTCCGCGCCGCGCTCCGCCAGATCCGCCATCGCCAGCAACGCTTCATTGATCAGGCGTTGGAAGATGGCATGCGCCTGGCGCAGCACCAGCAGATCTCCGGTCTGGGTGATGTTCTGCGTTGTCGCGCCCCAATGCACCCAGCCGCCATGCGGTTCGCCGACGATATGGCCGAGTTCCCAGACCAGCGGCACCAAAGTGTGGCCGGTGCGGGCGAAGCCTTCATCGATGCGGGCGCGATCCATCAATGCCAGTTGCGCCTTCGCGGCAATGGCGTCAGCGGCGTCCTGCGGAATGATTCCCAGTTCCGCCTGGGCGTGGGCGAGCGCGGCTTCGACATCGAGCCAGGCTTGCCAGCGGCTTTCCTGGCGATAAAGCCCGCGGATGCCGGGATCGGTCACCCGGGTCGCGGTGGGGAGGGTGTCGCTCATGCCCGGTTTCCTCAACTTGCTTGCGATAATTGGGGCTGAATTCATCGCCGAGCGCAAGACGAGGCGCTGGGGGGATGAAATATTGTCTTGGCCGGCCTTGGGCTTCGGCCCATGATCGCCCGGTAAGCCGGCGCATGATGACGCCCGGATCACAGGGCGCCACGGCCAGACCGGCCGAGGAGGATGCTCATGTCTCATGTACAGCAGGGTCCCCGCAGTGTCGCGATCGTCGGACCCTATGGCAGCGGCAAATCGACTTTGTTTGATGCCTTGCTCGCCGCCGCCGGTGGGCCGGCGCGCCGGGGGGCAGCACCGCGTGGCGGCACCCGCGTGGCATCCTGCACCTATCTGGGGGAGCCGTGGACGCTGATCGACTGCCCGGGGTCGGTGGAATGGAGCCATGAGACCGATGCGGCGCTGGCAGTTGCCGATATCGCGGTGGTGGTGTGTGACCCCGACCCGGCGCGGGCGCTGACGGTGGCGCCGTTGCTGCATCGGCTGGATGCGACCGGCATTCCGGCGCTGGTGTTCGTCAACCGGATCGATGCGCTGGCTGGCCGGGTGCGCGATACGATGGCGGCATTGCAGGACCTGACCGGGCGTAAGCTGGTGCTGCGTGAAGTGCCGATCCGCGACGGCGAGGTGGTGACCGGCTATGTGGATGTGGTGAGCGAGCGGGCCTATCGCTACCGCAAGGGCGGTGCGTCGGAGCAGATTGTGCTGCCGGAGGACATGCGGGCGCGGGAGCAGGAGGCGCGGGCG
>CAITOL010000112.1 GCA_903893975.1 uncultured Rhodospirillales bacterium
GCCGCAGTCTCGCCGCGCTTCCAGTCCTTCACCTCCATCGCCTGCGCCATTTCCGCCGGCGTGTCGTGCAGGATCGGTGTCAGCACCACATCCTCCTCAACCCCCAGCACTTCCGGTGCAATTTCGGAAAATTTCTCGGCCAGGCCCTTGTAGATGTCCCAGTCCGAGCGCGCCTCCCAAGCCGGGTCCACCGCCGCGCTCAGCGGATGAATGAACGGATGCATGTCCGAGGTATTCAGATCGTTCTTTTCGTACCAGGTCGCGGTCGGCAATACGATATCGGAATAAACACAGGTGGTCGACATACGGAAATCCAACGTCACCAGCAGATCGAGCTTGCCCTGCGGCGCCGTCTCCTGCCATGCCACCTGCTGGTTGCGCACCGCGCCCTCAGCGCCCAGATCCTTGCCCATCACCCCATGCGTGGTGCCGAGCAGGTGCTTGAGGAAATATTCGTGCCCCTTACCGGACGAGCCGAGAATGTTGGAGCGCCAGACAAACATGTTGCGCGGCCAGTTCGCCGGATCATCCGGCGCGTGGCAGGACATTTCCAGGCTGCCGGATTGCAGCCCTGCGGCCACAAAGTCCTTCACCTCCATCCCCGCCTGGCGCGCATCAGCGGCGATGGTCAGCGGATTTTGTTTCATTTGCGGCGCCGATGGCAGCCAGCCCATCCGCTCGGCCCGCACGTTGTAGTCGATCATGGACTGGTTCCAGTCGCCCTCCGGCGCCAGCGGGGAGACGATCTCCCCCGCGGTCAGGGTTTCGTAGCGCCATTGGTCGCTATGGGCGTAGAAGAACGAGGTGCCGTTCATCTGCCGCGCCGGGCGCGACCAGTCCAACCCAAACGCCAGCGGCTGCCAGCCGGTTTGCGGGCGCAATTTCTCCTGCCCCACATAATGCGACCACCCACCGCCGGACTGGCCGACCGCACCGCAGAACACCAACATGTTGATCGCGCCGCGATAGCTCATATCCATATGATACCAATGGTTGATCGCCGCCCCGATGATGATCATCGAGCGGCCATTGGTTTGTTCCGCATTGGCGGCAAATTCGCGGGCGACCGTAATGATCGCCTCGCGCTTCACCCCGGTGATGCGTTCCGCCCAGGCCGGGGTAAACGGCGTATCGTCATCGTACGACCGCGCCACGTTGCCGCCGCCAAAACCACGATCGAGGCCGTAATTGGCCAGCATCAGGTCATACACCGTCGCCACCGCCACGCTGCCACCGCCGGCCAGCGCGATGCGACGCACCGGCAGGTTGCGGGTCAGAATCTCACCATGGTCGGTGGCGACAAAATGCTCCGTCGCCCGGCCGCCGAAATACGGGAAATCCACGGCCGCAATCTCGGAACTTTCCCCAGCCAGGCTCAACCGCAGCGATACCTCATCGCCCTGCCCGTCTTTCGCCTCCAGGTTCCATTTGCCCTGCTCGCCCCAGCGATAGCCGAGCGAACCAAGCGGGGCCACCAGCGCGCCGGTCCTCTCATCAAAGGCGACCGTCTTCCACTCCGGATTATTGGTCTCCCCCAGCGCGCCCGGCAGTTCGGAACTGCGCAGCAGCCGTTCCGGCACCAGCCGGCCATCCCGTTCCACCAGCCGCACCAGGAACGGCATATCGGTGTAACGCCGGGCGTAGTCGGCGAAGAACGGCACGCTGCGGTCGAGGTGGAATTCGCGCAGAATCACATGGCCCATCGCCAGCGCCAGCGCCGCATCGGTGCCCTGTTTCGGCGCCAGCCAGATATCGGCGAATTTGGTCGCCTCGGCATAATCCGGGCTGATAACCGCGGATTTGGTGCCTTTATACCGCACCTCCGTATAAAAATGCGCATCCGGCGTGCGGGTCTGCGGCACGTTGGACCCCCAGACGATGATGTAGCCGGCATTGTACCAATCAGCACTCTCCGGCACGTCGGTCTGTTCGCCCCAGGTTTGCGGGCTCGCCGGCGGCAGGTCGCAATACCAGTCGTAGAACGACAGGCAGACCCCACCGAGCAGCGACAAATACCGCGCGCCCGCGGCGTACGACACCATCGACATTGCCGGGATCGGTGAAAACCCGATCACCCGATCCGGCCCCCAGGTCTTGGCGGTGTAGGCGTTGGCGGCGGCGATAATCTCGTTCACCTCGTCCCACCGCGCCCGCACAAAGCCGCCATGGCCGCGGATCTTGGTGTAGCTGTCACGCTTGGCCTGGTCTTGCTGGATCGACGCCCAGGCCGCCACCGGCTGCATCACCGTGCGCGCCGCCCGCCACAACCGTAGCAGCCGGGCGCGGATCAGCGGATATTTCACCCGCGCACCGGAATACAGATACCACGAATACGACGCCCCGCGCGCGCAGCCGCGCGGTTCATGGTTCGGCAGGTCCGGCCGGGTGCGGGGGTAGTCGGTCTGCTGGGTTTCCCAGGTGACGATGCCGCCCTTGACGTAGATTTTCCACGAACACGACCCGGTGCAGTTCACCCCATGGGTCGAGCGCACAATTTTGTCGTGCTGCCAGCGCTTACGGTAGCCATCCTCCCAGGCGCGGCTTTCCTCAGTGGTGATGCCATGCCCGTTCGCGAACGGATTGGCCGGGCGGCGAAAGAAGGTCAGCCGATCGAGAAAATGCGACATCGTGATGTGTCCTTCATCCTTTGCGTTCAATCTCGCGCAGCAAGCCGCCACGCCGTGTGTAGACAGCCCAGGTCAGGGCGATGCAGGTGAGGTAGAAGCCGCCAAACGCCCACAGCGCCGCGGAGGGGCCGCCGGTCAGCGCGATGGCGCTGCCATAGGCTTTGGGGATGAAAAACGCGCCGAACGCGGCAATGGCGGAGGTGAAACCAGTGATCGCCGCGCTTTCGCGCTCCGCCTCCAGCCGTGCCGCCTCCGGCGTGGCATCCGGCATCAACCGCGCCACCTCCAGCCGCATAATCGCCGGGATCATCTGGAAGGTGGACGCATTGCCCACCCCGCTGGCGAAGAACAGCAGCAGGAAGCCACCGAAAAACGCCCAGAACGCCCAGGGCTCTGCCCGCATCCCGATCGCCCACAGCACCACGCCGACGCCTGCCAGCATCAGCCAGAACACCCAGAACGTCACCCGCGCGCCGCCAAACCGGTCCGCCAGCCAGCCAGTGCCAGAGCGCGACAGCGCACCGACCAGCGGACCGAGGAAGGCAAATTGCAGCGCGTTGACCTGCGGGAACAGGATGGAACTGAGCAGCGGGAAGCCGGCGGAATAGCCAATGAAAGACCCAAACGTGCCGGTGTAGAGCCAGCACATGATCCAGTTATGCCGGCGGCGGAAAATCACCGCCTGGTCGGCGAAGGAGGCGCGGGCCGATGCGATGTCGTTCATGCCAAACCAGGCCCCGAAGGCCGAAAGCGCGATGAACGGCACGAAGATAAAGCCGGCATTCTGCAACCACAGCGGCGCCGTGCCGGCCTTCACCACCTCCGGCCCGCCGCCAAAGCCGCCGAACACGCCGGCGGTGATAACCAGCGGCACCACGAACTGCACCACGCTCACGCCCAGATTGCCCAAGCCGGCATTCAGCGCCAGCGCGTTGCCCTTGGCGGCGCGCGGGAAGAAGAACGAGATATTGGCCATGGAAGATGCAAAATTGCCGCCGCCGAAACCGCACAGCAGCGCCAGGATCAGCAGCACCACATACGGCGTCTCCGGGTCCTGCACCGCGTAGCCGATGCCAATGGCCGGGATCATCAGCGACCAGGTGGTCACCGTCGTCCACAACCGGCCGCCGAAAATCGGCACCATGAACGAATAGAAAATCCGCAATGTCGCCCCGGTCAGACCAGGCAACGCGGCGAGCCAGAACAATTGCTCGTTACTGAACTTGAAGCCGACCAGCGGCAGTTTGGCGACCACGACGGACCAGACCTGCCAGATCGCGAAGGACAGCAGCAGCGCGGGGATCGACAGCCACAAATTGCGCTGGGCGATGCGCCGGCCAGTGCGGGCCCAGAAGCCCGCATCCTCCGGCCGCCAATCGGTCAGCACGTGGCTGGATTTGGCGATCGCCGCGCGCGGCGCCGGCATACCCTGCATTTCCGGCAGTTGCGGCAGGCTGGCCAAGGTGTCGCCCATCGCCGCGCGTTCCATCTGGCGAATGGCAAAAGCCATCCAGATGGTGGATACCGCCACCACACCGAACAGGGCCATGAAGCAGCTGGTCCACAGCCCGGTCAGGTCGTTCAGCACCCCGAAGGCAATCGGCAGCACAAAGCCGCCCAGGCCGCCAATCATGCCCACCAGCCCGCCAACGGCGCCGACATTGTCGGGGTAATAAACCGGAATATGCTTGTAGACCGCCGCCTTGCCCAAAGCCATGAAGAAGCCGAGCACGAAAACGCCGAGGATAAAGCCCAGCAGGCTCATTTCCATATGGAAACTATAAGCGCCGTTGATGCCGTGCACCACATAATCAGTCGGCGGATAGGCCAGCAGAAACGTGACGACGAGGGAGACCAGAAACGTCCACCACAGCACCTTGCGCGCGCCGTAAACGTCCGACAGATGCCCGCCATAGGCCCGCAGCAGGCTGGCGGGGATGGAGAAGAAGGCGGCAATCATCCCGGCCGCGGTTATGCTAAGGCCGTAGACGTTCATCAAATACTGCGGCAGCCACAGCGATAACGCGACAAAGGCGCCAAAGACGAAGAAGTAATACAGCGCGAAGCGCCACACCTGCACATTGGCCAGCGGCTCCAACTCTGCCCAGACCGACCGCCGTGCCACCCCCAACCGCTTGCGCTCGGCCAGCACCGGGTCATCACGCGTGGTGACGAAAAACACCACCGCCATCGCCGCCAGCACCAGCGCCCAAACCTGCGCCACCGCCTGCCAGCCAAAGGCCACCAGCACCAGCGGGGCGAAAAACTTGGTGATCGCCGCCCCAACATTGCCGGCGCCGAAAATCCCCAGCGCCAGCCCCTGCCGTTCGGGCGGATACCAGCGGGAAACATAGGATACGCCCACCGCGAACGATCCGCCGGCAATGCCCACGCCCAACGCCGCCAGCAAGGTCTGGCCGTACGTGTGGGCGTAAATCAGCGCCCAGGTGGCGGCGGCGGCAGCCAGCATGGTCAAGGTCAGCACCCGCCGCCCGCCATACTGGTCCGCCCAGATCCCCAGCGCGACGCGGATCAGCGAGCCCGTCAGCACCGGCGTGCCAACCAGCAGGCCGAACTCGGTTTGCGACAGGCCAAGTTCCTGGCGGATGCGGATGCCGATAATGGCGAAAATGGTCCACACCGCGAAGCAGACGGTGAAGGCCAGTGTGCTCATGCCAAGCGCCATACGCTGGCCGGCGGGGGGAGGCAGGGCGGTGATGTCACTCATAATCAGTTTCCTGAACTCGTGTGACGATTGGTCGCAGACCAAACGCGTTGCTGCGGACCCTAGTCAGGATGACCTATTGGTGTTTGATATAAATCAAAATAAGCGGTTTATCGTTGATTTTGTTCGAGAATTACTATTTGTCATATCGTATTCGACAAATTTTATACTGTCATTTGTTGTTTCTTTATTATTCGCTTGACATTTATCAATTTTACCGCTCATCTCCGGGCATGGCACTGGAAATCGGCTTCCATGCGCGCTGAAGAACTGACGGCCCTACGCGGCCTACGGCTGTTCGCTGGCATTGCGGAGGCGACGTTCAACGACCTGGTGGCAGCCGGCTATCTGCAATTCTTCCCCCCCGGCGTCACCCTGATCCACGAGCGCGATCCGGCCGATTTCCTGCACGTCGTCGTCGAAGGCATGGTGGAGCTCTATGCCAGCGCCGGCGGGCGGGAGACGTCGATGGAACTGGTGCGCCCGGTTGGCGTGTTCATTCTGGCGGCCGTGCTGTCAGACCAGGTCTACCTGCAATCCGCCCGCACCCTGACCCGCGCGCGCGTGCTGATGATCCCGGCGGAACGGGTGCGGCGCTGGCTGGCGCAGGATGCAGCGTTCATGTCGGCCATCACCGTCGAGCTGTCACGCAGCTACCGGCAGGCGATCAAAGCGCTGAAAAACCAGAAACTGCGCACCGGGGCGGAACGGCTGGCCAACTGGCTGCTGGTCGCCGCCGAAGCGCAGGGCGCCGACAGCGTGATGATTGACATCGAAAAGCGGGTGCTGGCGTCCTATCTCGGCATGACGCCGGAAAATCTCTCCCGCGCCTTCGCCACCCTCGGCCCGCATGGCGTGGCACCACACGGGGCGCGCATTCAGCTGACCGATCGCACCGCCTTGCAGCGTTTTGCCGGGCCGGACGCAATGATCGACGGGATCGAATAACGCCGCGATAACCCGCGTGACAAGTTTTCGAACGCCTGTTAGAGTTTTCGGGCGAGTGGTCGTCGGGGGGAGTTCTCCCCCCGTCAGGCGAAGCCGGAGCTTACGAAAACCGGACCGTGGGAAGAATGTTCATGAACTGGCCAACCGATACCCAGACCGGGGCTACGCGACAGAATCGACTGCGGATTGCCCGTGCTGCGGGTTGACGGCATTCACCTCGCCTTTGGTGGGCTGCGCGCGCTGAGTGGCGTGAGCGTGCACGCCGAACGCGGGCGCATCACCTCGGTCATCGGCCCGAACGGCGCCGGCAAGACCAGCTTGTTCAACGTGATCTCCGGCTTTTATACGCCGCAGCAAGGCACCGTCACGCTCGACGGTCAGCCGATCACCCAGCTGCGCCCCAGCGCCCGCGCCAGCGCCGGCATGTCACGCACCTTCCAGAACATCGCGCTGTTCCATGGCATGACGGTGTTGGACAACATCAAGCTCGGCGCCCACACCAACCTGAAAGGCGGTGTCTTTTCCGCCGGCTTCCGCCTGCCCGCCGCCCGGCGGGAGGAGCAGGCGCTGTCCGCCGCCATTCAGCGCGACATCATCGGCCTGCTGGAACTGGACACCGTCCAGCACCATTACGTCGAAGATCTCGCCTACGGGCTGCAAAAGCGGGTCGAACTGGCGCGGGCTTTGGTGATGAAGCCCAAGATCCTGCTGCTGGATGAACCGGTGGCCGGCATGAACAGCGAAGAAAAGCGCGAAATGAGCCGCTTCGTGCTGAATGTGCGCCAGGATTGGAACACCACCGTGCTGCTGATCGAACATGACATGAGCATGGTGATGGGCATTTCCGACCACATCGTCGTGCTCTCGTTCGGCAAGCCCATCGCCGCCGGCACGCCGGACCAGGTGCGTGCCAACCCCGATGTCATCAAAGCCTATCTCGGCACCGGCGATGAGGCCGCGGCATGAACCCCTTCGTCGCCTTCGCCGAATATTCCGCCGTGGGCATTGCCGGCGGTGGCATTTATGCGCTGATCGCGCTCGGCACCGTGGTGATCTTCAAATCCAGCCAGACCTTCAACTTCGCCATGGGCGAAATGATGATGCTGTCGGCTTATTTCTTCTACACCGCTGCGGTCACCTTCGCGCTCGGCCCGGTGCTGGGCCTGATCGTGGCGCTGATCGGCGCGGTCGCTGTCGCGCTGCTGATCGAACGCTTTGCCCTGCGGCCGATGATGGGGCGGCCGTTCATCGCCGTCGTCATGGTCACCTTCGGCATTGGCAGCATCCTGCGCGGCATCGTCGGCATGGTGTGGGGGCCGGCGGACCTGCAAATTCCCGCCATCCTGGCACGCACGCCGGTCATCATCGGCGGCATGTTCATCCCCGGCAAAACCGCCCGCGCCTTCGCCATCGCGGTTGCAATCGTCTGCGCCCTCATCGGCTTCCTGCGCTACTCGCGGGCGGGCATCGCGCTGCGCGCCGCGGCGGCAGACCAGATCACCGCCTATTCCATGGGGATCGACGTGCGCCGGGTGGTGGCCTTCAGCTGGGTCATCGCCGCCATCACCGGCTGCATCAGCGGCGTGCTGATGGCCAACGTCAATTCGCTGAACCCCAGCCTCGGGCTGGTGGCGCTCAACGTGCTGTCGGTCATCATCCTCGGCGGGATGAACTCCATCGGCGGCGTGCTGGTGGCGGGCCTGCTGATCGGGTGGCTGGAATCGGTCACCGGCTGGTGGTTTGGCACCGAGTTCCGCGAAATCACCCCCTATGTCCTCGCCCTGTTAATCCTGCTGGTGCGCCCAACGGGATTGTTCGGCAGCACCCAGGTTGAGCGTATCTGATGCCCGGCACCTCCCGCTTCTCTCGCAATGCGCTCTGGGCGCTGCTGCTGGTGGCCGCCCTGGCGGCGTTACCGGCGGCGGTGCCGCGCTACTGGATCTATTTCGCCGGCCTGCTCGGCATCAACATCATCGCCGTGCACGGCCTGAATATCATGACCGGCTATACCGGCCTGCTGTCGCTGGGTCATGCCGCCTTTGTCGGCGTCGGGGCCTACACAGTGGCGCTGGCGCAAAGCCGGCTTGGCCTGCCATTCTACCTCGCCATTCCCTTGGCCGGGCTGACGGCGGCGGTGATGGGGGTGGGCTTTGGCCTGCCCTCGCTGCGCATTCGCGGGCTCTATCTGGTCATCGCCACCCTGGCGGCCCAATTCATCCTCAACTTCATCTTCGTGCACTGGCAAAGCGTCACCAACGGCGATGCCGGGCTGACGGTGCAACCGGCGACGATCTTCGGCTATCCGCTGAACAACGAAACCCGCGCCTACTACCTCATTCTGGCCTGCGACGTCGCGTTCACGCTGTTTGCCATCAACGTCATCCGCTCCCGCGTCGGGCGCGCCTTCGTCGCGGTGCGTGAACGCGACCGCACCGCCGAAGTCCTGGGCGTGCGGATCGTTTGGTACAAATTCGTCGCCTTCGCGCTCGGCTCGTTCTACGCCGGGGTTGCCGGCGGGCTGCTGGCCTATTTCAACCAGTTCGTGAACCCGGAACAATTCGGCCTGCTGCTATCGGTGTTCTTCCTGTCCGCCGTCATCGTCGGCGGCATGGGGTCCATCCTGGGCGCCATCATGGGCGCGGTTTTCATGACCCTGCTGCCGGAAATCCTGCGCGGCGGGGCGCTGTCCATCGGCGGCACGTTCGGCTTCGATCTCTCGTCGATTTTGGTGCCGTTGCGCGAAACCGTGTTCGGCCTGCTGATCGTTGGCTTCCTGATCCTGGAGCCACGCGGCCTGGCCCAGCTTTGGAAGCGCGCCCAGCACGCCCTGCGCCGCCCGCCCACCACCACCGCCCCGAACCCAGGTTCCGAGGGGAAAAGCTAAAAACCACCAATGCGATCAGCAAGATCGCCAACAGGGAGACAGCGAGATGAAACGTCGTCATTTGCTATTGGCTTCCGGTGCCGCCGCCATGACCAGCTTTGCCATCGGCCGGGCGCAGGCCGCCGACACGCTCAACTGGAGCATCCATTGCGACCTCACCGGCCCGGCCGCTGAAGGCGGCAAATATCAGGGCGACGGCTTCACCGCCTACGCCGAATGGATCAACGGCAAAGGCGGCATCCGTGGCCGCCAGGTGGTGGCAACGCTGAACGATTCGACCTTCAAGGTCGATGTCGCCGTCGCCAACGTCAAAAAGGCGCTCGCCCAGGGCCGGGTGGATTACATCTTCGGCGAAAGCACCGGCATGATCGAGGCGATTTCGCCGGAGAACAACGCCACCAACAAAATCCTGATGACATCAGGCTCCTTCGCCACCGAACTCGCCAATCCGCAGGCCTACCCCTATCATTTCGTGCCGGGGGCAACCTACGGCGCGCAGCTGAAAATGCTGGTGGACTACATCAAGACCTCCTCTGGCGGGACCCCGGCGAAGGTGATCTTCATCCATTCCAGCACCGCCATGGGGCGCGACGGCATGGATGATGCGGTGGCGTACGCCAAAAAACTCGGCATCACCGTCGCCCTCGTGCAGCAGACCAAGTTCGTCGAAACCGACGTCAGCGCCTTCGCCTTGGCCATCCGCCAGGCGCAGCCGACCCATGTGATCCATCACGGCTACTCGCTGGCCGTCTGGCCGGAAATCATCCGCCTCGTCCGCGATTACGGCATGGACAAGGTGGTCTTCCTCGGCACGGTCTGGCAGAGCGAACACGCCAAAGTGCGCGACATGAAGGACGTCGCCGACGGGCTGATCGGCATTCGCGTGTGGAACGATGACACACGGCAGCCGGCCGGGGAGATGATCAAGCTGATGGGCGAGATCATCAAAAAGAAGGACCCGAAGTTCAACGGCATCATCCGGCTTGGCTTCATCGACGCCTGGATCAGCGCCATGATGGTCACCAAGGCAACCGAGATCGTCATCGATGCCGGCCAACCCGTGAACGGCGACACGCTGGCCGCGGCCATGCGGTCGATCAAAAACTGGGACACCGGCGGCATCGTCGGCGCGCCGGTCAATATCACCAACCAGCAAATCGGGCTGGGCCAGGTGGTGCAATACACCAAAGCCAACAACTTTGAACCGCAGCCGGCAACGCCTTGGGTGAAGGCGGGCTGATCATGGCGGCCGCCCTCGAAATCAAGGACCTGGCGGTGGTGTACCAGGGCGTGATCCAGGCTTTATCCAGCCTGAGCCTGCATGTTCCCGCCGGCAGCATCGTGGCGCTGCTCGGCGCCAACGGTGCCGGCAAGACCACGACCCCGAAAGCCATCTCCGGCTTCCTGCCGCTTCAGGACGGCCGCATCACCCGCGGGACGATCACCATCGGCGGCGAGGACACCAAATCCCTCGCCCCGCATATGATCGTCCGGCGCGGTATTTTCCACGTTCGCGAAGGCCGGCATGTGTTCGGCGAAATGACGGTGGAGGAAAACCTGATCGCCGCCACCTTCGCCCAACGCAAACCCCGGTCGCGCAAATCAGCGTTTGATGAAGTCTACGGCTACTTCCCCATCCTGTCGGAACGCCGTGGCCAGCAGGCCGGCTACCTCTCAGGTGGGGAACAGCAGATGCTGGCGATTGGCCGGGCGCTGGTGGCAGACCCAGAGATGATCC
>CAITOL010000113.1 GCA_903893975.1 uncultured Rhodospirillales bacterium
GGCAAGCAGGGCCGCTTCCGGCAGAACCTGCTTGGCAAGCGCGTCGATTATTCCGGCCGTTCGGTGATCGTCGTCGGTCCGGAACTGAAGCTGCATCAGTGCGGCCTGCCGAAGAAGATGGCGCTCGAGCTGTTCAAACCGTTCATCTACTCCAAGCTGGAGAAATACGGTCACGCCACCACCATCAAGGCCGCCAAGCGGATGGTGGAAAAGGAGCGTCCCGAGGTTTGGGATATCCTCGAAGAGGTGATCCGCGAACATCCGGTGATGCTGAACCGCGCGCCGACCTTGCATCGCCTCGGCATCCAGGCATTCGAGCCGGTGTTGATCGAAGGCAAGGCGATCCAGTTGCATCCGCTGGTCTGCACCGCCTTTAACGCCGACTTCGACGGTGACCAGATGGCGGTGCACGTGCCGCTGAGCCTGGAAGCCCAGTTGGAAGCCCGTGTGCTGATGATGTCGACCAACAACATCCTTAGCCCGGCCAACGGCAAGCCGATCATCGTGCCGAGCCAGGATATCGTGCTTGGCATCTACTATCTGTCGCTGGAAACGCCCGAATTCCGTGCCACGCCGGACGCCGAAGCGCGTGGCTATGGCACGATTGGCGAAATTGAGCACGCCATGGCTGCCGGCGTGCTGAAACTGCACGACAAAATCCTCGGCCGCTTCCACACCGTGGATGCCGAAGGGAACCCGGTGGTGCAGCGCGTGGTGACTACGCCGGGCCGGATGATGATTGCCCAGGTGCTGCCGAAGAACATCCAGATCCCGTTCAGCCTGATCAACCGCCAGTTGACCAAGAAGAACGTCTCGGACGTGATCGACGCCGTGTATCGCCATTGCGGCCAGAAAGAATGCGTGATCTTCGCCGACCGTCTGATGGGCCTCGGCTTCGCCCAGGCGGCGAAGGCGGGCATCAGCTTCGGCAAGGACGATATGATCATCCCCGATACCAAGAAGGCGATGATCCTGACAACGCAGAACGAGGTCAAAGAGTTCGAGCAGCAGTATCAGGACGGCCTGATCACCGCGGGCGAGCGCTACAACAAGGTGGTTGACGCCTGGTCGAAGTGCACCGACGAAGTTGCCGGCGCGATGATGAAAGAGATCAAACGCCAGGAAATCGGCTATCCCACCAACTCGGTGTGGATGATGTCCGACTCCGGCGCGCGTGGGTCGCCGGCGCAGATGCGCCAGCTGGCCGGGATGCGCGGCCTGATGGCCAAGCCGTCGGGCGAAATCATCGAACAGCCGATCATCGCCAACTTTAAGGAAGGTCTGTCGGTTCTCGAATACTTCAACTCCACCCACGGCGCCCGTAAGGGCCTGGCGGATACGGCGCTGAAGACCGCGAACTCCGGCTACCTGACCCGCCGCCTGGTTGACGTGGCGCAGGACTGCATCATCACCGAGGATGATTGCGGCACCGAGCGTGGCCTGACCGTGCGCCCGGTGATGGATGGCGGTGAAGTCGTCTCCTCGCTGTCGGAACGGATCCTGGGCCGCACCACCGCCGAAGCGGTGCTCGACCCGGCCACCGGTGGCGTGCTGATGGGCGCCAACGCGTTGATCGAGGAAGAAGACGCCGAGCGGATCGAGAAAGCCGGCGTCGAGGTGATGCGCATCCGCTCCGTGCTGACCTGCGAAGCCAAGGTCGGCATTTGCGGCCATTGCTATGGTCGCGATCTGGCGCGCGGCACCCCGGTCAACCAAGGCGAAGCGGTCGGCGTGATCGCGGCCCAATCGATCGGCGAACCTGGCACGCAGCTGACCATGCGCACCTTCCACATCGGCGGCGCCGCCCAGCGTGGCGCTGAACAGTCCAGCGTCGAAGCCAGCCATGACGGCACGGTGAAGATCAACAACCGCAACGTGGTTATCAACTCCTCCAACGTCCCCGTTGTGATGAGCCGGAACTGCGAAATCGTGCTGACCGACCCGAACGGCCGCGAACGCGCCCGCTTCCGTGTGCCGTACGGTGCCCGGCTGTTGGTGGACGAAGGGGCGACCGTCGCCCGCGCCCAGAAGCTCGCGGAATGGGACCCGTACACCCTGCCGATCATCACCGAACAGGACGGCTTGGTCGAATATCTCGACCTGCTGGAAAGCGTCACCCTCGTCGAACGCGTCGACGAAGTGACCGGCCTGACCTCGAAAGTGGTCGTCGACTACAAGCAGAACGCCCGTGGCGCCGATCTGCGGCCGCGCCTGCAACTGAAGGACGCCAAAGGCAAGGTGGTGCAACTCGCCACCGGTGTCGAAGCCCGCTACTTCCTGCAACCGGATTCGATCTTGTCGGTCGAAAACGGCGCCGCGGTGGTGGCTGGTGACGTGCTGGCCCGCATTCCGCGCGAAGGCAGCAAGACGCGTGACATCACCGGCGGTCTGCCGCGCGTCGCCGAACTGTTTGAAGCCCGCCGCCCGAAGGATCACGCGATCATCGCCGAAAACGATGGCCGGGTGGAATTCGGCAAGGACTACAAGGCCAAGCGCCGGATCATCGTCAAGAACGACGAGACGATGGAAGAGTCCGAGTATCTGGTGCCCAAGGGCAAGCACGTCTCGGTGCAGGAAGGCGACTTCGTGCGGCGTGGCGACCCGTTGGTTGACGGCCCGCGCGTGCCGCACGACATCCTCAAGGTGCTCGGCGTGGAAGCGTTGTCCGACTACCTGGTCAACGAAATCCAAGACGTCTATCGCCTGCAGGGCGTGAAGATCAACGACAAGCACATTGAAGTGATCGTCCGCCAGATGCTGCAGAAGGTGGAGATCATCGAACCTGGCGACACGACCTTCCTGGCCGGTGAACAGGTCGATAAGGTGGAGTTCGACATCGAGAACAACAAGCGCATCGCCGAAGGCGAGCGGGTTGCGGTGGCGACTCCGGTGCTGCAAGGCATCACCAAGGCCAGCCTGCAGACGCATAGCTTCATCAGCGCCGCGTCCTTCCAGGAAACGACTCGGGTGCTGACCGAAGCGGCGACCGCCGGCAAGGTCGACAACCTGATCGGGTTGAAGGAAAACGTGATCGTCGGCCGGCTGATCCCGGCCGGCACCGGCTCGGTGATGACCCGCCTGCGGGCCATCGCTGCTGGGCGCGACCAGGGCCACATTGCTCAGGCCGCTACGGCACTGCCGTCCCGCGCCGCCGAATAGCCTCGGCGCGACGTTGAAAGGCCGGCACGGGGATATCGCTCCCGGTGCCGGCCTTTTGCGTTTATGTGTGTTGCCTTGGGTGCCAATGGCCTTCCTGCATGTCGGCCCTGCGTCGGTTTAGCGCGGTATTTCGGGGGTGATCCCCTTCACAGCGCTTGACTCTGCCCCCCCTGACCCGTAGGTAACCGGTCCTCGGACGAAGTAGATATCCGGCCTTGCGGTTGGGATTTGCGGACGCCGAAACTGTTCAGTACCCCGGGCTCACGGTGCCGTCCGTCAGGACACAGGCCGTGCGCCGGTTGAACTCCGCAGAGTGGGAAATCCCGTCTGCGGCGATTGTTTATGGAAGTTGGTCTTCTGCCCCTGTAGCGGGGGTTCCGACCAGTAGCGAAAGAGGCTCCATGCCGACCATTAACCAGCTGATCGCCCAGGGGCGCGAGCCACGCCGGGCGCGCAACAAGGTTCCCGCGCTGCAGGGTTGCCCGCAGAAGCGTGGCGTCTGCACGCGCGTTTACACCACGACCCCGAAGAAGCCGAACTCGGCGCTTCGTAAGGTCGCCAAGGTGCGCCTGACCAATGGCTTCGAAGTGGTGAGCTATATCCCCGGCGAAGGTCATAACCTGCAGGAACATAGCGTTGTGCTTATCCGTGGCGGGCGCGTGAAGGATTTGCCGGGCGTTCGTTACCACATCTTGCGCGGCGTGTTGGACACGCAGGGCATCGCCAAGCGGCGCCAGCGGCGTTCGCTTTACGGCGCCAAGCGGCCGAAATAAGGAGAGCGGGGCATGTCTCGTCGTCGCCGCGCTGTTAAGCGCGAAATTCTGCCGGACGCGAAGTTCGGTGATGTCGTCATCACGCGTTTCATGAACGCGCTGATGTATGATGGAAAAAAGTCGGCCGCTGAAGGTATCGTCTACGGTGCCATGGATGTGATGAAGAAGCGGGGCGGTGCTGCCGCTGATCCGGTTCGCATGTTCCATGAGGCACTGGACAACGTGAAGCCGGCCGTTGAAGTCCGGTCGCGTCGTGTCGGTGGTGCAACCTATCAGGTTCCCGTCGAAGTCCGCGCGGAACGTCGCCAGGCGCTGGCGATTCGCTGGATCATCGACTCGGCCCGCAAGCGGGGCGAGCACACGATGGAAGATCGGCTTTCGAACGAATTGCTGGATGCGGTGAACAACCGTGGTTCGGCCGTGAAGAAGCGCGAAGACACGCACCGGATGGCCGAAGCCAACAAGGCGTTCAGCCATTATCGCTGGTAACCTGATCCCCCAAACCCCGCCCGAGCGGGCACGGAGATAATACGATGGGTAAAGCTAAATTCGAACGTAACAAGCCGCACTGCAACATCGGCACGATCGGTCACGTTGACCACGGCAAGACGTCCTTGACCGCGGCGATCACCAAGATCCTGGCGAAGTCTGGCGGCGCGTCGTTCACCGCCTACGACCAGATCGACAAGGCTCCGGAAGAGCGCGCTCGCGGCATCACGATTTCCACCGCGCATGTGGAATACGAGACCGCGAACCGCCACTACGCCCACGTCGACTGCCCCGGCCATGCTGACTATGTGAAGAACATGATCACCGGCGCGGCGCAGATGGATGGCGCGATCCTGGTGGTGTCCGCCGCCGACGGCCCGATGCCGCAGACCCGTGAGCACATCCTGCTCGCCCGTCAGGTTGGCGTGCCGGCGCTGGTGGTGTTCCTCAACAAGTGCGACATCGCCGATCCCGACCTGCTCGAACTGGTCGAGCTCGAAGTGCGCGAGCTGCTGAGCAGCTACAACTTCCCGGGCGACGATATCCCCATCATCCACGGCTCTGCCGTGTGTGCGCTGAACGACACCAATCCGGAACTCGGCGAGCAGGCGATCCTGAAGCTGATGGAGGCGGTTGACGCCTACATCCCGCAGCCGGAACGCGCCGTCGACCTGCCGTTCCTGATGCCGGTGGAAGACGTGTTCTCGATCTCTGGCCGCGGCACTGTGGTGACCGGTCGCGTCGAGCGCGGCATCATCAAGGTTGGCGAAGAAATCGAGGTTGTCGGCCTGCGTCCGACCATCAAGACCATCGTCACCGGCGTGGAAATGTTCCGCAAGCTGCTCGATCAGGGCCAGGCTGGCGACAACATCGGCGCGCTGCTGCGTGGCACGAAGCGTGAAGACGTGGAGCGCGGTCAGGTTCTGGCGAAGCCGGGCTCGATCACCCCGCACACCAAGTTCAAGGCCGAGAGCTACATCCTGACGAAGGAAGAGGGTGGCCGTCACACGCCGTTCTTCACCAACTATCGTCCGCAGTTCTACTTCCGCACCACGGACGTGACTGGCATCGTTCAGCTGCCGGAAGGCGTTGAAATGGTCATGCCGGGCGACAACGTCGCCATGGACGTGGAACTGATCGCGCCGATCGCCATGGATGAAGGCCTGCGTTTCGCTATTCGCGAAGGTGGCCGCACCGTCGGCGCCGGCGTGGTGGCGAAGATCGTTCAGTAAATAGTGTGTGATCCCCGGCGGCCTTCTGGGGCGCCGGGGATTGCTCTCTGCCTGGTTTGCTTACGGCTCCGCGAGCCTGGAAGTATCGAGACATGGATAACCAAAACATTCGCATTCGCCTCAAGGCGTACGATCATCGCGTGTTGGATAACAGCACGAAGGAAATCGTGAACACCGCCAAGCGGACGGGTGCACGGGTTCGCGGACCGATCCCTTTGCCGACGCATATCGAACGTTTCACCGTGAACCGTTCGCCGCATGTCGACAAAAAGAGCCGCGAACAATTCGAAATCCGCACTCATCGTCGTCTGCTCGACATTGTCGATCCGACCCCGCAGACGGTGGATGCGCTGATGAAGCTGGATCTTGCTGCCGGCGTTGACGTCGAAATCAAGATCTAACTGATCGTCGCGGCTTCGGTCGCTGCTGTCAGGACCGTGTCCGGGTGTTTCGGGCGCGGTAACCCTTTGGCCTACGGACCTTGCTTTCGGGTCCCTCTGGGGAAAGAAAACGATGCGTACAGGACTTCTCGCGAAGAAGCTGGGCATGACCCGGATCTTCAAGGAAGACGGGACCCATGTTCCCGTCACCGTGCTGCACCTGGATGAACTCCAGGTCGTTGCCGCGCGCACGACCGAGACTGATGGCTATAACGCCGTGCAGCTGGGTTGGGGCCGCGCGAAGGTCAAGAATGTGACCGACCCGAACAAGGGACATTTCGCCAAGGCGAAGGTCGAACCGAAGCTGAAGCTGGTGGAATTCCGGGTTGCCCCGGACGCCCTGCTCGAGCCTGGTGCGACATTGTCGGCCGCGCATTTTATGGTTGGCCAGAAGGTCGATGTGACCGGCACCTCCAAGGGTAAAGGCTTTGCCGGCGCGATGAAGCGCTGGAACTTTGCCGGCCTTGAAGCGTCGCATGGCGTGTCCATCAGCCACCGTTCGCACGGGTCTACCGGTAACCGTCAGGATCCGGGTAAAACCTTCAAGAACAAGAAGATGGCTGGTCACCTCGGGTCCGAACGGATCACCACCCTGAACCTCGAAATCGCGGCCGTCGATGTGGCCCGCGGCCTCGTGATGGTTCATGGCGCGGTGCCCGGCTCCAAGGGCGGCTATGTGCTGGTTCGTGACGCCGTGAAGAAGGCTCGCCCGGCCGACGCGCCGTATCCGGCCGCGTTGCTCGACAGCGCAGCCCCGAACGAAAACGGGGGCTGAGGACAAGACGATGGAAATCGAAATCAAAACCCTCGAAAACGGTAATGCTGGCACTGCTGAGTTGCCGGAAGCCCTGTTCGGGACCACGCCGCGGAACGACATCATGGCCCGCGTCGTCGCGTGGCAGCAAGCCAAGCGTCGTGCCGGCACCCACAAGGTGAAGGGCATGGGCGAGGTTCGCGGCACGACGAAGAAGCCGTATAAGCAAAAAGGCACCGGCAACGCCCGTCAGGGTAGCCTGCGCGCGCCGCAATATCGTGGCGGTGGTGCGGTGCATGGTCCGGTAGTGCGCAGCCATGCGTTCGACCTGCCGAAGAAAGTGCGTCGCCTCGGGCTGATCAGCGCGCTGTCGCAGAAGCAGGCCGACGGTAAGCTGGTGGTGTTGGATACTGTGTCCGGCCCGACCAAGACCAAGGACTTGCAGGCGAAGTTGCATGCTCTGGGTTGGAAGTCGGCCCTGGTGGTGGATCGTGACATCGATGTGGGTTTCGCTCTGGCGAGCCGCAACATCGTTGGCATCGACCTGCTTCCGACCGTTGGCGCCAATGTTTACGACATTCTTCGCCACGACGTGCTGGCCATCACCACGGCCGGGCTTGAAGGCTTGAAGGAGCGCCTGGCATGAGCGAGACCAAAGCAGCTCCCAAGGCGCCGACGCTGTCGCGCGAAGGGATGTACAACATCATTCGCAGCCCGGTGATCACCGAAAAGGCGACCGGCCTGGCCGAGCGCAACCAGGTGGTGTTCAAAGTGGCGATCGACGCCACCAAGCCGGAAATCAAGGCCGCGGTCGAGGGCTTGTTCGGCGTGAAGGTGACGGCCGTGAATACGCTGGTTGCCAAAGGCAAGACCAAGCGCTTCCGTGGTCGTCCCGGCCGTCGCTCTGACGTCAAGAAGGCCTATGTTTCGCTCGCCGAAGGTCAGTCGATCGACCTGACCACCGGTCTGGCGTGAGGCAGGAAAACCGATCATGGCACTAAAGAACTTTAAACCTGTCACGCCGAGCCTTCGCGGCACGGTGCTGATCGATCGGCGCGACCTTTATAAGGGCAAGCCGGTTAAGGGCCTCACCGTTGGTAAGAGCCACTCCGGTGGTCGCAACAACCACGGCCGTATCACCAGCTTCTTCCGCGGCGGTGGACACAAGCAGTCTTACCGTATCGTCGATTTCCGTCGCCGTAAGGCCGACATGCCGGCGGTCGTGGAACGTCTGGAATATGACCCGAACCGCACCGCGTTCATCGCGCTGCTGAAGTACCAGGATGGCGAGCTGTCGTACATCCTGGCGCCGCAGCGCCTGAAGGTGGGCGACACGGTCGTCTCCGGCGCGAAGGTCGATATCAAGCCGGGCAATGCGATGCCGTTGGGCGCCATTCCGGTCGGCACGATCGTGCACAACATCGAGCTCAAGGCCGGTGCTGGTGGCAAGATCGCCCGTGCGGCTGGGCAGTATGCGCAGCTGGTCGGCAAGGACTCCGGCTACGCCCAGATCAAGCTGATGTCCGGCGAACTGCGCATGGTGCGCGGCGAATGCATGGGCACGGTGGGTGCGGTGTCGAACCCCGACAACTCCAACCAGAGCCTCGGTAAAGCCGGTCGCTCGCGTTGGTTGGGCCGCAAGCCGCATAACCGTGGCGTTGTCATGAACCCGGTCGACCATCCGCACGGCGGTGGTGAAGGCCGCACCTCGGGCGGCCGTCATCCGGTCACCCCGTGGGGCAAGCCGACGAAGGGCGCCAAGACGCGCATGAACAAGCGGACGGATCGACTGATCATCCGCAACCGCAGCAAGGGCAAAGGCTAAGCCATGACCCGTTCCTCCTGGAAAGGCCCGTTTGTCGACGGGTATCTGCTGGCCAAGGCCGAAGCCGCCCGCCAGTCTGGCCGCAACGAGGTCATCAAGATCTGGTCGCGTCGCTCGACAATCCTGCCGCAGTTCATCGGTCTGGTGTTCGGCGTCTACAACGGCAAGAAATTCCTGCCCGTGCAGGTGTCCGAGAACATGGTGGGTCACAAGTTCGGCGAGTTCTCGCCGACCCGCACCTTCACCGGCCACTCGTCGGACAAGAAGGCGAAGCGAGGCTAACATGAGCAAGCCGAAACATCCGCGCATGCTGGCCGACACCGAAGCGCAGGCGATCCTGCGTAACGTGCACGTCTCGCCGCGCAAGCTGAACCTGGTTGCTGGTTTGATCCGCAACCGTTCCGCTGCTGACGCCGTCGCCACGCTGACCTTCAGCAAGCGTCGCATTGCCCAGACCGTGAAGAAGCTGCTGGAAAGCGCCATCGCGAACGCCGAAAACAATCACAGCCTCGATGTCGATCGGCTGTTTGTTTCGCGCGCCGAAGTGGGCCGCAGCATCGTCATGAAGCGTTTCATGGCCCGTGGCCGTGGTCGCGCCTCGCGGATCGAGAAGTGGTTCAGCCACATCAAGATCATCGTCGCCGAACGCGCCCAGGTTGACGCATCCGAGCTGACCAAGGCCGCCAATGCGGCTGAGATCGCCAAGGTCGACGCGGCGCTCGCCACCGCCGATACCGCGACCAACGAAGAAGGGGCGGCATAACCCATGGGTCACAAAGTTAATCCGATCGGGCTTCGGCTCGGCATCAACCGCACCTGGGACAGCCGCTGGTTCGCCGGGTCTGATTATGCGCGTCTGCTCCATGATGACCTGAAGCTGCGCAACCACCTGCGTGCCCGCCTGTCGGGTGCTGGCGTGTCGCGCGTCGTGATCGAACGCCCTGCCAAGAAGCCGCGCGTCACCATCTATGCCGCCCGTCCGGGCGTGGTGATCGGCAAGAAGGGTCAGGACATCGAAAACCTGCGCAAGGACCTGGCCAAGCTGGCGAAGTCCGAAGTGACCTTGAACATCATTGAAATCCGCAAGCCGGAAATCGATGCGACCCTGGTTGCCGAAAACATCGCCCAGCAGCTTGAGCGTCGCGTGGCGTTCCGCCGTGCGATGAAGCGCGCCGTGCAGTCGGCAATGCGCTTGGGCGCCCAGGGCATCCGGATCAATTGCGGCGGCCGTCTCGGCGGCGCGGAAATTGCCCGGGTGGAATGGTATCGCGAAGGCCGGGTGCCGTTGCACACCCTCCGCGCGGATATCGATTTCGGTGTGGCGACGGCCAAGACGACCTATGGCACGTGCGGCGTGAAAGTTTGGATCTTCAAAGGTGAGATCCTGGCCCACGACCCGCAGGCGCAAGATCGTCGTGCTGCCGAACAGGCGCCGCAGCGGTAAGGACGGACCACGATGCTCTCTCCCAAACGTACTAAGTACCGCAAGGCCCATAAGGGCCGCATCCATGGCCTCGCCAAGGGTGGCACGGATCTCAACTTCGGCGCTTTCGGCTTGAAGGCGTTGGAACCGGAACGCGTGACCGCGCGTCAGATCGAGGCGGCTCGCCGCGCGATCACCCGTGCGATGAAGCGCGCTGGCCGCGTGTGGATCCGGATTTTCCCGGATGTTCCGGTCTCGCTGAAGCCGGCCGAAGTCCGCATGGGCTCCGGTAAGGGCAGCCCGGAATTCTGGGTTTGCCGCGTGAAGCCTGGCCGTATCATGTTCGAGATCGACGGTGTCGCGCTCGATCTGGCGAAAGAAGCGTTGGCGCTTGGCGCGGCAAAGCTGCCGATCAAGACCAAGTTCATCGCCCGCATTGGGGACGCCTGATATGGCCAAGCAAATGAAAGCCAACGACGTTCGGCTCAAGACCGCCGACGAGCTGGCCGCCCAGCTGCTTGAACTGCGTAAGTCGCAGTTCAACATGCGCTTCCAGCGCGCCACCGGTCAGACCGAGGGCGTGGGCGCCGTGCGCCAGACTCGTCGCGATATTGCGCGGGTGAAGACCATTCTGGCGGAGAAGAAACGCTCCGCCACGCAGTCCTGAAGGAGAACGGACGATGCCAAGGCGCGTCCTTAGCGGGCAGGTGACCAGCGACAAGATGGACAAGACCATTACGGTTTTGGTCAATCGTCGTGTGATGCATCCGCTCTACAAGAAATTCATCCGGCTCTCGAAGAAGTATGCCGCGCATGACGAGGTCAATCTTTGCAAGGTCGGCGATACGGTTCGTATCGAAGAGTGCCGTCCGATCAGCAAGCGCAAGACCTGGGTCGTGATCGAGCGCAATGGCCAGCCCGTCGGCGCTCCCGCCGAAGCTGCCACCAACGAAGCATAGGAGGAGGGATAGATGATTTCCGTCGAATCCACCCTCGAGGTCGCCGACAACTCCGGCGCCCGTAAGGTTCTGTGCATCAAGGTGCTCGGTGGTTCCAAGCGCAAGACCGCATCCGTCGGTGACGTGATCGTGGTCTCGATCAAGGACGCCATTCCCCGCGGCAAGGTGAAGAAGGGCGACGTTCACCAGGCGGTGATCGTGCGCACCAGCTTCCCAGTGCGTCGCGCCGATGGCTCGGCGATCCGCTTCGACCGCAACGCGGCCGTGCTGATCAACAAGTCCATGGAGCCGATCGGCACCCGTATCTTCGGACCGGTTGTGCGTGAACTGCGCGCGAAGAAGTTCATGAAGATCATCTCGCTTGCGCCGGAGGTGCTGTAATGGCTGCTCGCATTCGCAAGGGTGACCAGGTTCTGGTCATCAGCGGCGCCCAGAAGGGCCGTCGTGGTGAAGTGCTGCGCGTTGTCCCCAAGGACGAGCGCGCGGTGGTTCAGGGCGTCAACCTGGTCAGCAAACACACCAAGCCGAAGGGCATGGGGCAGCCGGGCGGGATCGTGCAGGTCGAAGCGCCGATCCATCTGTCCAATTTGAAACTGGTCGATCCCAAGACCGGCAAGCCGACCAAGGTCGGCTTCCGTGTGCTGGAAGACGGTCGCAAGGTCCGCGTTGCCAAGGCCAACGGCAACCTGGTCGAAAGCTGAGGATACGGCGATGAGCGACAAGAAGAAGTCTGGCGCCAAGGGTGGCAAGCCCACGGCGAAGGGCGGCAAGTCCGCCCCTAACGCGAAAGCCGCCGCTAAGGGTGGAGCCGGTAAGGCCGTAGCGACCGAAGGTCGTTCGCGCGGCGATATCGGTTTCACGGTTGAGGCGGTTTCGGCTGCCGGCACCGGTGCGGTTCCCCGCATGCAGCAGCGCTACCTGGATACGATCCGGGCGGCGATGCAGGAACAGTTCGGGTATACCAACCCGATGGAAGTTCCGCGGCTGGAAAAGATCGTCATCAACATGGGCGTCGGCGATGCCGCGGGCGACCAGAAGAAGCTCGATGCCGCGGTTGGTGAAATGGCGCTGATCAGCGGTCAGAAGCCGGTCAAAACGGTTGCGAAGAAGGCGATCGCCGGCTTCAAGATACGTGAAGGCCTGCCGATTGGCTGTAAGGTGACGCTGCGCAAGACGCGCATGTATGAATTCCTTGATCGTCTGGTGACCATCGCGTTGCCGCGCGTGCGTGACTTCCGTGGCATTCCCGGTGGGAAAGGCTTCGACGGGCGCGGGAATTTTGCCATGGGTCTCAAGGAACAGATTGTGTTTCCGGAGATCGTGTACGACAAGGTAGATCAGGTTCGTGGTATGGATATCATCTTCGTCACCACGGCGAAGACCGATGCCGAAGCCAAGTCCCTGCTGAAGCAGTTTGACGTCCCCTTCGTCGCCTGATCGGCTCGCCGGTTGACGACTTAGGACTCTTTGCGTTTTTCGACACAGTTTGGAAAACCCCCGGCCTAGCCGGCAGGTTCCGGAGGATAGAACAGAATGGCCAAGACCTCTCAGGTCAACCGCAACGTCATGCGGGAACGTTTGGCGAAGCGTGACAAGAGCAAGCGGGCAACTTTGAAGGCGATTGTTATGGATCGCACGTTGCCGGTTGAGGACCGTTTCGAAGCGACCATCAAGCTGGCCCAGCTTCCGCGCAATGGCGCGAAAGTGCGGGTGCGGCTTCGGTGTGAGTTGACCGGGCGTTCGCGCGGCAACTACCGCAAATTCAAGCTTTGCCGCATCGCGCTGCGCGACATGGCCAGCGCCGGGCAGATTCCCGGCATGACCAAGGCGAGCTGGTAGGAACTGCTGAATGTCAATGTCTGATCCCTTGGGTGATATGATCACCCGTATTCGCAATGCGCAGCGCGCCCGGCACACCTCTTGTGTGGCCCCGGCCTCGCATCTGCGCGCCAACGTGCTCGACGCCCTGAAGCGTGAAGGGTTCATCCGCGGGTTTTCCGCTGAGGAACTTCGCCCGGGTGTTGCCCAGTTGCGCATCGAGCTGAAATATAATGAAGGCGAGCCGGTGATCAAAGAAATCACCCGCGTTTCTAAGCCGGGCCGTCGCGTCTATTCCAAGATCAAGGAATTGCCGCGGGTGTATGCCGGTTTGGGCGTCTCCATCCTGTCGACCCCGCGTGGGGTTTTGAGCGACGCCGAAGCGCGCGCTGCCAATGTTGGCGGCGAAGTGCTTTGTCGGGTCTTCTGAGGAGGCGGGTATGTCACGCGTAGGCAAATATCCCGTCGAAGTCCCGGCCGGTGTGCAAGTTGCGCTCGCCAATGGGGTTATCACGGCGACTGGCAAGCTCGGGGTTCTGACGCTTGCTTTGACCGACAAGGTCGACGCCACGATCGACGGCAACAAAGTGAGCATCGCACCGCGCGGAAATTCGTCGCCGGCGCGGATGATGTGGGGCACCACGCGGGCGCTGGTCGCTTGCATGGTTCAGGGCGTGTCGGTTGGTTTTTCCAAAACCATGGAAATCACCGGCACTGGTTACCGCGCTGCGGTGAACGGCTCGAACCTGGTGATCAATCTCGGGTTTTCGCATGATGTGGTCTACCCGATCCCGGCCGGGATCAAGGTGACCTGCGAAAAGCCGACCTCCATCAAGGTTGAAGGGGTCGATAAGCGCCTCGTCGGTCAAGTTTGCGCGGAAATCCGCGCTTGGCGTCCGCCGGAACCCTATAAGGGCAAGGGCGTGAAGTTCGAGGGTGAGCAGATCCTCCGCAAGGAAGGCAAGAAGAAGTAATGAGCGACAACAAAGATCTGGCAAAGCGCCGGCGCGAGCGCCTTCGCTTTCAGCTTCGCCGCAAGGCTGGCGGTCGTCCGCGTCTTTCGGTGTTCCGTTCGTCGCAGCACATCTACGCCCAGGTGATCGACGATGCAGCCGGGCGCACGCTCGCTGCCGCGTCGAGCCTCGACGGCGCGCTGCGTGAAGCGTTGAAGACTGGCGCCGATAAGGACGCGGCCACGGCCGTGGGCAAATTGGTTGCCGAGCGCGCTTTGGCGGCTGGTGTTACTGCGGTGGTGTTTGATCGCGGTGCGTATCTGTATCACGGCCGCGTGAAAGCGCTTGCCGAAGCCGCCCGTGAGGGCGGTCTGGCCTTCTAGGAAGCATAGTATGGCACGGGAACCTCGAGAAGGCGGCCAAGGCCGCGGCGGGCGCGATCGGGATCAGAACCGCTCGCATGACGGCGGCGATGATCTGATTGACAAGTTGGTCACCATCAATCGTGTGGCCAAGGTGGTGAAGGGTGGACGTCGGTTCGCCTTCGCAGCTCTGGTTGTGGTTGGTGATCAGAAAGGCCGCGTCGGCTACGGCGCCGGCAAGGCACGTGAAGTGCCGGAAGCCATCCGTAAGGCCACGGAACGCGCCAAGCGCGGCATGATCCGGGTGCCGATGAAGGAAGGTCGCACGTTGCATCACGACACCGAGGGCCATTACGGCGCCGGTCATGTGGTGCTGCGCAGCGCTTCGGCCGGCACGGGCATCATTGCCGGCGGTCCGATGCGTGCGGTGTTCGAGAGCCTGGGCGTAGGTGACGTGGTCGCCAAAAGCCTGGGTAGCCGGAACCCGCATAACATGGTGAAGGCGACGTTCGCCGCTTTGCAGCGTTGCGCGAGCCCCCGTTCGGTGGCGAACCGTCGCGGCAAGAAGGTGTCCGATCTGTTGGGCCGCCGTGAAGGTCCGGCTGCCGCTTCGCATGATGCGGCGCAGGAGGGTGCAGATGTCTGAGAAGAAGGTCCGCGTCATCCAGACCGGGTCCGGCAACGGACAGAAGCCGGGTCAGCAGGCGACTTTGGTTGGCCTCGGCCTGAATAAGATCCGTCGTGTGAGCGAACTTGAGGACACCCCCTCGGTTCGCGGCATGATCCGCAAGGTGGCCCACCTCGTGAAGGTGGAAGAACTGTCCTGAGCCCTTTGGGTTGAGGACGGAAAGGAATGGCGATGAAGCTCAACGAACTGCGCGACAATCCCGGCGCGCATCTTAAGTCGAAGCGGCTCGGTCGCGGCATCGGGTCCGGTAAGGGCAAGACGTCCGGCAAGGGGCACAAGGGCCAGAGCGCGCGTGAAGGCGTGGCGCTGAACGGGTTCGAAGGCGGCCAGCTGCCGATCTATCGTCGGTTGCCGAAGCGCGGCTTCGTGAACCCGACCCGCAAGGAATTCGCGCCGATCAACATTGGCGCGATTGCCAAGGCCTGCGCCTCCGGCAAGCTTGATGCGAGCCAGCCGATTACCGAAGCGGTTCTCGCTGCGGCCGGAATGGTGCGTGATCATGGCGTGAACGGCGTACGGCTGCTGGCGACCGGCGAAATCGGCATTGCCGTCAACGTGGTGGTTTCCGGCGCTTCGGCGACGGCGATCGCGGCGGTGCAAGCGGCCGGTGGAACTGTTACCACCACGGCAAAAGTGAAGGCGGAGGCGCCTGCGGCCTAGGCCGCACGCTTCGCACTTGCTATGACACGTCGAACGGCGCGCCGAGTGCCCAACCGGATTATTCGGGGGGACCGCGGGGCGCCGTTTGCATGAAGGGATGTCTGCATGGCTTCCGCAGCTGAACAGCTCGCAGCGAATCTGAACCTTGGCACGCTGTCGAAGGCGACCGAACTCAAGAGCCGCATCTGGTTTACTCTTGGCGCATTGCTGGTTTACCGGCTCGGGTCCTACATCCCGGTGCCCGGTGTCGACGCGGCCGTTATGGGAGAGATGCTGGCGCAGCACGGTGGCGGCATTCTGGGCATGTTCGACATGTTCAGTGGCGGGTCGCTCGGCCGCATGACGGTCTTTGCGCTGGCGATCATGCCCTACATTTCCGCGAGCATCATCATCCAGTTGATGACCACGGCGGTGCCGCAGCTCGAGTCGCTGAAGAAGGAAGGCGAGAGCGGGCGTAAGCGGCTGAACCAATATACCCGTTACCTCACCGTGGTGATCGCCGTGGTTCAATCCTACGGCATTGCGGTGGGACTCGAGGGAATGCGCGGGGCATTTGGTCCGGCGGTGATCGATCCCGGCTTGTTTTTCCGTGTTTCCTGCGTGGTGACCTTGGTTGGCGGCACGATGTTCCTGATGTGGCTTGGGGAACAGATTACCGCCCGTGGCATCGGTAACGGGATCAGCCTTATCATTTTCGCGGGCATTGTTGCCAACGTGCCGCACGCTTTGGCGAGCCTGTTGGAACTTGGCCGTACCGGTGCATTGAGCCCGGTGTTCATCGTCGCCTTCTTGGTCATTGCGGTGGCCGTGGTGGCGTTCATCGTGTTTATGGAGCGGGCCCAGCGCCGGATCGTGATCCAGTATCCGAAGCGCCAGGTGGGGCAGCGGATGTTTGGCGGCGAGTCCACGCATATGCCGCTGAAAATCAACACGTCCGGGGTGATTCCGCCGATTTTCGCAAGCTCGATTTTGCTGATTCCGGCGACGATTTCCGGGTTCTCGGGGGCGACAGAGGCTCCGGGCTGGCTGGCGGCGATTGGCCAGGCGCTCGGGCATGGTGAACCGGCTTATATGATCGTCTATGCGGCGATGATTATCTTCTTCAGCTACTTCTACAC
>CAITOL010000114.1 GCA_903893975.1 uncultured Rhodospirillales bacterium
ACCGATGCCTGGGTAAAGATCAGCGCCGCCAGCGGGCCGAATTTTTCCAAGGATGGTAGCCGCATCTTCCATTTGCGCGGCACCCAGCCGCTCGGCAGCGGCCTGCCGCAGGTCTGGGTGATGGATGCCGATGGCGGCAACGCCCAACAACTCAGCACGCATGAGGAAAAGGTCGCCACCTTGCGGCGGGCGCCAAATGATGACCGGCTGATCTGGGGCATCGATGCCGGCGGCGACGAACGCCAGCAACTCTGGCTGCTGGAGCCCGGCGGCACCCCGCGCGCCCTGACCGCGGCACCCGAGGTCATCCACGATCTCGGCGGCTTCTCCCCCGATGGCAGTCGCATCGCTTATGCCGCCAATGCCCGCGATGAACGCTATTTCGACATTCACCTGATGGACCTCGCCACCGGTGCGGTCAGCACCCTGTTGCAGGGTGACGGGATCCTGACGGTGCCGAGTTGGAGCACCGACGGCAGCAAACTCACCGTCATCCACGATCTGTCCGGCGGCGATCAGCGGCTGCACGTGCTCGATATCGCCACCGGCGCGCTGGCGGAAATGCCGCGCCCGTCGCCGAGCCGCTACAGCGCCATGCGCTGGGTGAAGGGCGCGGCACAGTTGCAAGGCCTGACCGACCATGGCGGCACAGACTTTATCCGCCTTTGCCGGCTGGACCCGGCCACCGGCGCCTGCACCGAACTCTTCGCCCCGCCGGGCCGCGATGTGGAAGCGTGGTCGCTATCGCCGGATGGCACGCTGCTCGCCACCATTGAGAATGATCGCGGCTACGCGTTGCTGCGCGTCGGCCCCGCCGAGGGTGACCGGCCGCTGGTGGCCTTGCCGCAAGGCGTGGTGGCGGATCTCGCCTGGGCACCGGACAGCGCCCGGCTGGCCTTCAGCCTGCAAGGCCCCACCTTCCCGTCCGGCATCTGGCTCTGGCAGAACGGCACCGCGACCCCGCTCGTGCAGGCGGATGTACTGGCCGATTCCGGCATCGACCCTGCCAGCCTCGTCGCGCCATCGCTGGTCGAATGGAAAAGCTTCGACGGCAAAATGATCCCCGGCTGGTATCTGCTGCCCAACACTCCGCCACCGCCAGGCGGCTACCCCGCCGTGGTCTGGGTACATGGCGGCCCGTCCGGCCAGACCCGCGCCAATTTCCGCCCGGACATCCAACTGCTGCTCAGCCAGGGCTTCGCGGTGATGATGCCCAATATGCGCGGCAGCACCGGCTATGGCCGCGCCTATATGGATGCCGACGAACTGGAACTGCGCCCGCATGTGCTGGAAGACCTCGCGGCCGGTCGCGCCTGGCTGGCCGCCCAGCCGAACATCAACGCCAGCCGCATCGGCATCATGGGCCAGTCCTATGGCGGCTGGGTGGTGCTGGCGGCCGCCACCTTGCAGCCGGAGCTGTGGAAAGCGACGGTGAACTTCTACGGCATCGCCGATTTCGTCACCCTGCTGGAACGCACCGGACCGTGGCGCGCCATCCATCGCGCGCATGAATACGGCTTCCCCGGCACGCATGACGCGCTGTTCGACCGGATTTCCCCCATCCGCCACGTGCAGCACGTCACCGCCCCGATGCTGATGCTGCACGGCGACCGCGACCCGCGCGTGCCGATGTATGAAAGCGACAGCTTCACCGCGGCGATGGAAGAACGGCAGAAAAAAGTGCGCTACGAACGCTTCACCTATGCCGGGCACGGCTTCATCCGCCCCGACCATCGCCGCCGCGTCTATGCCAGCGTCGTCGAGCATTTCACCACCCATCTGTGAGGCCGCCCCGATGTATCTGATCCCCCGCACCCATCGCCCGCTGATCATGGGCCGCAACGGCGCCGTCGGCACCAATCACCCGCTGGCCACCCAGGCCGGGCTGGACATGCTGCGCGCCGGTGGCAACGCGGTGGATGCGGCGGTGGCGATCAGCCTCGCCTATGGCGTGGTGGAACCGATGATGTCCGGCATCGGCGGCGACGGCTTCTATAACATCCTGATCAACGGCCAGCGCGTGGTGGTCAACGCCACCGGCCCCGCCCCGGCCGCCACCAACGCCGCCATGTTCGCCGGCGGGCTCGATGTCACCGGCCCGCGCAGCGTCTCCGTGCCCGGCTGCCTCGCCGGGCTGGGCGCCATGCACGCCGCCCACGGCAAGCTGCCCTGGTCGCAGCTGGTGCAACCGGCCATCGCCGCCGCCCGGCACGGCTACGGCGCCACCCATCGCCACACGGAAATCACCGAAACCAACCGCGCCATGCTGTCGCGGGACCCACTCAGCGCCCGCGTCTTCGTCGGCAAACAGCTCGGCGACCTCATCATCCAACCGGAACTGGCGGACACGCTGACCGAAATTGCCGCCGATGGCGCGGACACCTTCTATCGCGGCGCCTTGGCCCAACGCCTCGCCGCCGGCCTCGCCGAACGCGGCACCCTGATCACCGCCGCCGACCTCGCCGCCGTACAGGCGGAAATCACCACCCCGATCGCCATCACCTATCGCGGCTACGAAATCACCCAGACCCCGCCGAACTCCACCGGCTTCACCATGCTGCAAATCCTGAAAATCGCCGAGCGGTTCGACTTTGCCGCCCTGTCGGAAGCCGACCGTATCCACGTGCTGGTCGAAGCCAAGAAGCTCGCCTTCCTCGACCGCGAACGTTACGGCACCGATCCGCGCTTCGGCCAGGTACCGCTAGACCGCCTGCTGTCCGACGCGCATGCCGACGCCCTCGCCGCCCAGATCGACCTGCGCCAGGCCCGCAACAACCTGCCCGCCGTCTCGGAAAAGCCCGAGGGAGACACCACGTATTTCTGCGTCGTCGATGCCGCCGGCAACTGCGTCTCCGGCATCCAGTCGCTCAACTCCGGCTTCGGCTCCGGCGTCATGGCGGGCGGCACCGGCGTGCTGCTCAACAACCGCATGGCCTACTGGCACCTCGCGGACGGCCACGCCAACCAACTCATGCCCGGCAAGCGGGTGCGCCACACCATGAACGCGGCCATGGTGTTCAAAGACGGCAAACTCTGGGCCGCCCTCGGCACCCCCGGCGCCGACAACCAGGTGCAGGTCAACGCCCAGGTGCTGACCGCGCTGCTCGACCTCGGCGCAGACCCGCAAACCGCCGTCGAATCCCCACGCTGGACCTCCAGCCAAACCGCGCAAGGCGCCAACTGGCCGCATGACGGCGACGGCAAACTCACCATCGAAGCCGATTTCGGCAGCCTCGTGCTGGCCGACCTAGCCGCCCGCGGCCACCAGATCGGCGAGGTCCCCCACCTCGCCGGCCCCTGCGCCATGCAAGTCATCCGCGTGCTCGAAAACGGCGTGCGCATGGCCGGCTCCGACCCACGCCGCGATGGCTGGGCGGGGGCGTTTTAACGCACCTGCGAGACCCTAGCGGATCAACTGCACGCGCAAACCCTCCAACGCCAGCTCAGCCCAGGCGCGGTCGGCGGTTAACGCCACCGCACCGATGCTTTGGGCGAGCGCGAGGCAGGCGCGATCCCCCAATGACAGGCCTGCGGAGCGGGTCACCGTCCGCAATGCGCCGGCCATGCGGGCTTGGCTGGCGTCAAAAGGCCGTATATCGAGGTCGAACTCGCGCAACGTCGCCGTGATCCCCTCCTCCGGCATACCCTGATCCGCCAGCTTGGCCGCCACCTCGGACAGATTCACCGCCGAAATTGTCGCCCCCACCAACCGTGCGGCCACCGCATCAGCACCAGCCTCGTTAAACAACAGCGCCAGCAGCGCGGACGCGTCGAGCACCACCCATTCGTCGCTCATTCCGTGGCAGCGGCCGCGCGACGCTCGCGGAGAAACGCCTCCGTCACATCCGTCGCATCAGGCAAATAGCGCCGAACAATCGCCTGGGCCCGCGCCACCGCCTGATCCACCGCGCGCACCCGCAACTCACCATCGGCAAGGTCAAGCACCACATCAGTGCCGGGCGCCATCCCGAGCGTGCGACGCAACTCCGCCGGGATCAGCAAGCGGCCACCTTCGGACATTTTCGCGTAATGGACGGTCACGGCGGCCCTCATTGTGTCAGGGCGAACATAGTATGGCAGATCAGGGAAATCTGCCAGATTTGTCTTAGGTCTTGGGCTCTTAGGCAGGGTATGGTTTGGATAAGCTGTTCTTTTTGTGAACAAAAAGAACCAAAAAAACTTCATCAGCTGCTTGGCGATGCCCCACGTCCTCGGGTTGCCTCATGCGCACGGGACCAAAGTAGGAAAGTTTTTTGCTTCTTTTTAACAAAAAAGACGCGCTCCCCCCCCCATCGCCTGCCGCATAAACGCCCGCCGCAACGGCCCGATCCGGTGCACCGCCGCAATACCCAGGTCGCGCGCCAGCCGCAGCGGCGGCAGGTCGTTGCTGAACAGCCGGTCCAAGCTATCCGTCGCCGCCAGCATCATAAAATTGTCCGGCCGCCGCGTCGCCTGGTAGCGGCGCAGCAGCTCCGGGCCGCCCGGATCTTCGCCGCACGCCACCGCGTCCGCGATCAACGCCCCCAAACAGCCCACATCGCGGAACCCCAGATTCAACCCCTGCCCAGCAATCGGGTGGATGCCATGCGCCGCATCGCCGATCAGCGCCAGCCTTGGCGCGGTGTAGCGCTGCACCAGCAACGCCCGCAGCGGATAGCTCCAGCGCCCCGTCAGCACCCGCACCGCGCCGAGATAGCTGCCCAGCCGCCGCACCAGCTCGCGCACAAACCTGTCGTCGTCGAGTTGCATGATATGCGCCGCCATCGCCGTCCGCTCGGTCCAGACAATCGCGGAAATGTTCGGCTCCTCCGCCGTCCCGGCCATCGGCAGTAGCGCGAACGGCCCGGCCGGCAGGAAATGCTCCAGCGCCACCCCCTCATGCGGTCGCTCATGCGCGATGGTGCACACAATACCCACCTGATCATACGGCAGATGGGTCACGGGAATGCCGGCCTCGGCGCGCAACGTGCTGCCGCGGCCATCGGCGGCCACCACCAGCCGGGCCGATAGCGTCTCCCCCCCGGCAATGGCAATTTCCGCCCGGTCCTCATGCCGCGTCACCGTCGCCCGCGCCGGCGCGAACAGCTCCAGCTGCGGCAGCGCATGCATCAGCCCGTTCAACGCCACCCGCAGGCTGCGCGCCTCCACCATCCAGCCAAACGCCTCCGCCCCCACATCATCCACCGCGAAATGCAGATGCAGCCGCGACGCCGCCCGGCCCAATTTGCCGTCAGACACCCGAATGTCGCGGATCGGCCCCGGCGCGAACGGCAGCCGGTCCCACACCCCGGCGGACTGCATCACCGCGCGCGAACCGGCGGCGATGGCATAGGCGCGGCCGTCAAACGCCGGGTGTTCCATCGGCGGCAAGGCAGCGCGGTCCACAATGGCGGTGCGCACGCCGGATTGCGCCAGCAGGCAGGCCAGCGTGCCCCCCACCGGACCGGCCCCAACCACGCACACATCAACCTCACGCATTCCCGGCTCCTGCCCTGCTCGCGAACGGTATCAGTGGCGTTTTCGGGCCGAATTGCAACCCGCTGCATAGAAAATAGGCACCCATCCGCCCGCATGGCATGCAAACACCGCCGTTTCTCCACCGATCCGGCGCGGCACGGTTCTTGAAAGGGATATCCCAGCCCTTACAGAGGACAGGAGCCAAATGAAGCTAATCATGGCCGTCATCAAGCCGTTCAAGCTCGATGAAGTGCGCGAGTCGCTGACGCCGTTGGGCGTTCAGGGCCTCACCGTGACGGAAGTCAAAGGATTCGGCCGCCAGAAAGGGCAGACCGAAATCTACCGTGGTGCAGAGTACCAGGTGAACTTCCTGCCGAAAATCAAGATTGAGGTCGTGGTCGGCGACGAGCTGGTCGAGCAGGTGATCGAGGCGATCAGCAAAGCCGCCCAAACCGGCCGCATCGGCGATGGCAAAATCTTTGTGATGGATGTCGAGCGCGCCGTGCGCATCCGCACCGGCGAAGTCGACACACAAGCGCTCTGAGCGAGGAAGAAACGATGAACAAACACCTCAACCGCCTGGCGCTGGCTGTGCCGGCGATGCTGCTGACCTTGCCCGCCTGGGCGGAAGACGCTGCCCCGAAGCTGGATTCCGGCGATACCGCGTGGATGCTGACCAGCACCGCTTTGGTGCTGATGATGACCATCCCCGGCCTGGCGCTGTTCTATGCCGGCATGGTGCGCAAGAAGAACATTCTCGCCACCATGATGCAGTCGTTCATGATCACCTGCCTGATCACCGTCACCTGGATGATCGCCGGCTACTCGCTCGCCTTCACCAACGGCTCCGCCTATCTCGGCGACTTCTCCCGCCTGTTCCTCAACGGCATGGGCGCTGGCTGGGATAAGCCCTTCATCCTCGGCGCCGGCACGGACAACGCACAGGTGCAGACCGTGCCCGAAACCGTGTTCATGATGTTCCAGATGACCTTCGCCATCATCACCCCGGGCCTGATCGCCGGCGCTTTCGCCGACCGGATGAAGTTCTCGGCCATGTGCGTGTTCATGGTCGCCTGGTCGCTGCTGGTCTACTCCCCGGTCGCGCATTGGGTGTGGTCGGCCACCGGCTTCCTCGGCGCGGGCATCCTCGGCCTGCCCGGCGCGGCGGACTTCGCCGGCGGCACGGTCGTGCACATCAACGCCGGTATCGCTGGCCTGGTCTGCTGCCTCGTGCTCGGCAAGCGCGTCGGCTACGGCCATGACAACATGGCGCCGTATAACCTCAGCCTCGCCGTCATCGGCGCCTCGCTGCTGTGGGTGGGCTGGTTCGGCTTCAACGCCGGCTCCGCCGTGGCCGCCAATGGCCGCGCCGGCATGGCGATGGCCGTGACCCAGATCGCCACCGCCGCCGCGGCGCTGGCCTGGACCTTCGCGGAGTGGATGCACAAGGGCAAGCCGTCCGTGCTGGGCGCCATCTCCGGCGCGGTTGCCGGCCTGGTCGCCATCACCCCGGCCTCCGGCTTCGTTCTGCCCGGCTCGTCGCTGATCATCGGCCTGGTGGCCGGCGTGGTCTGCTTCTGGTCGGCAACCTCGCTCAAATCCATGCTCGGCTATGACGACAGCCTGGACGCCTTCGGCGTGCACGGCGTCGGCGGCATCGTCGGCGCCCTGCTGACCGGCGTCTTCGCCTACGGCCCGTTCACCGCCACCAAAGATGCCCCGCTCGGCGTCGCCATCGGCGGCCTGGCACAGTTTGAAGCGCAGGTTGTCGCGGTGCTCGTCACCGTCGTGTGGTCCGGCGTGCTCACCTTCATCCTGCTCAAGATCGTCGATGCGATCGTCGGCCTGCGGGTGACGGAAGAAGAAGAGCGCGAAGGTCTGGACGTCGTGCTGCACGGCGAACGCCTGGGCTAACCGCTCCCCATGGCCGCGCCTCCCGAAACGGGGGCGCGGCCGTTTTTTTATCCTCATCGCAGGGGCTGCCATATGACCAAACATTTCCTGCTCGCGGCCACCGCTCTGGCCTCGCTCGCCCTCGGCGCCACCGCCGCGCTGGCTGACGAAGCGCCCAAGTCCTGGACCAGCGGCATTACCGCAACCGGCCAGATTGATGCCGGCATCACCGCCAACACCGCCTCTCCCGCCAACCGGCTCAACTTCGGCAGCCTGTTCACCGACAAGGCGAACACCCCGCTGCTCAACCAGGCCGCCGCCACGCTCTCGCGCACCATCGACCCGAAGGAAACCGGCTTCGATGTCGGCTTCAAATTGCAGGGCATGTACGGCGCGGACGCCCGCTACACCCATTTCCTCGGCGAGTTCGACCGGGTGACCAAGGCGCAGAACCAGTTCGACATCGTTGAAGCCAATGTCACGCTGCACCTGCCCTACATCACCGAAGGCGGCGTGGACCTGAAGCTCGGCCAGTTCTCCACCCCGATGGGCGCGGAAACCATCGACCCGTCAACCAACGCCTTCTACAGCCATTCCTACATCTTCAACTTCGGCCTGCCCTTCAAGCAGACCGGCGGCTATGCCGCCTTGCATCTCACCCCGGTGGTAGACCTCTATCTCGGCGCCGATACCGGGCTGAACACGTCCTTCGGCAAAACCGGCGACAACAACAACTCGCAATCCTTCATGTTCGGCTTTGGCCTGAACCTGCTCGACGGCAACCTGACCGTGCTGGCGCTGACCCATGCCGGCCCGGAAACCCCGACCTTGACGACGCGCCGGGCGGCCAATTTCCAGCGCTACCTCAACGATGTCGTGGTCATCTACAAGCCGACCGACAAGCTGACCCTGACCACCGAACTCAACTACGCCAAGGATGAGTTCGCCCGCGCCGAAGCCTGGGGCATCGCGCAATATGCCGGCTACGCGCTGACCGATACGCTCACCCTGAACGCCCGCGCCGAAGTGTATCGCGACGGCCAGGGCTTCTTCGTCGGCGCCTTCCCCGGCAATATGGACTTCCTGAACGCCGAAGCCGGCCGCCCGGCCACCGTCGTCGGCGGCACCCGCACCACCTATGGTGAGGCCACGTTCGGCGTCACCTACAAGCCCGCCCTGACCGGCCCACTCACCGGCCTGCTGGTCCGCCCGGAAGTCCGGATCGACAGCGCCCTGAACGGGACCAAGCCTTATAATGGCGGCCGGGATTCCAAAGCGGTCACCCTCGCCACCGACTTCATCCTGCAATTCTAACCGATCTCCCCGGCGGCCACGCGCCGCCGGGGTTTCGCCTATCCGGCCAGCGTCACCGCAATATCCAGCGCCATGCGCAACAGGTTCTCCCCCGCCTCCGGGGTACGGAACGCGCTATGCGCCGACAGCGTCACATTCTCCAACCCCGCTAACGCATTGCCCGCCGGCAGCGGCTCGGTCTCGAACACATCCAGCGCCGCATGGCCAATCTGGCCTGACCGCAACGCCGCAATCATCGCCGCCTCATCAATCACCGCCCCACGCGCGGTGTTGACCAGCAGCACCCCCGGCCGCAGCCGCGCGATCCGCTCCGCCGACAACAACCCACGCGTTTCGTCATTCAGCAGCAAATGCACGCTCAGCACGTGGCTTTGCGCCAACAAGTCCTCCAGCCCAACGAAGGTCACCCCCGCAGCCGTCTTCGGCGTGCGGTTCCAGGCGATCACCTTCATGCCGCTGCCATGCGCAATGCGCGCCACCTCCGCCGCAATCCCACCAAAGCCCAACAGCCCCAGCGTCTTGCCGGTCAACTGCATCCCCTCGGTGCGCGGCCACCCGCCCGCCCGCACCCCCCGATCCATCGCCGCCAGCCCACGCGCGGCGGCCCACATCAACGCAATCGCGTGCTCGGCCACCGCCGTATCGCCATAGCCCCTGATGATGTGGACGGTGATGCCGAGTTCGGCCAACTCCTCCGGGTTCATGTAGCTGCGCGCCCCGGTGCCGAGGAAAATCACATGCTTCAGCCCGGTGCAGCGCGCCATCCAGGCGGTCGGCATCGGCGTGTGGTCGTTGAGCACGAAATCATACCCCGCCAGCAGCGCCGGCAACGTCTCCGGCGCCACGTCCTCCGCCCGGTTCACCGCCACCTCCGGGTCACCCGCCCGACGTACAGTCAGGAACAGATCGCCGAGCTCGCTGCCCGCATCGAGAAAAATACCGCGCATGCCCATCTCCAAACCACAGGGGTTGGAGTCTGCGTTGCGGCGCCCGGCCTCGCAAGTGATGGCGGCGCAGGCGCGGTCACGCTAGGAAGGGCCAGATGTATCAGGCCCCGAAGATCGACCCCGAAGATCGGCCGCCGGCACGCTGGAACGCCGCGCCGCTGGTGCCGCGCGCCATGCCGGCGCCGGAGGCCGTCGCCCCCCGGCGGCGGCGCTGGCGCTGGGCGCTGCTGAAATACAGTTTTCTCCTCGGCATCTGGGCCATCGTGCTTGGCGGCCTCGGCCTGGTCTACTTCGCCTGGGACCTGCCGCGCCCGGAAGCGGCCCTGGATGCCGCCCGCCGCCCGAGCCTGACCCTGCAAGACCAGTCCGGCCAGGTCATCGCCTCCTACGGCGATATCGTCGGCGACCCGCTGCGCCTGTCAGACCTGCCCCCCGCCCTGCCCGCGGCCGCCGTCGCGGTGGAAGATCGCCGGTTTTACGGGCATTTCGGCATCGACCTGATCGGCGTCGCCCGCGCCGCCTGGATCAACCTCCTCGCCGGCCGGCTGGTGCAAGGCGGCTCCACCATCACCCAGCAAGTGGCGAAAAACCTGTTCCTCACCTCCGCCCGCACCACCAAGCGCAAGGTGCAGGAACTGATGCTGACCCTGTGGCTCGAAAACCATTTCACCAAGCAGGAAATTCTGGAGATCTGGCTCAACCGCATCTATCTCGGCTCCGGCGCCTGGGGGGTGGATGCGGCGGCGCGGCTCTATTTCGGCGTCTCCGCCCGCAACGTGAACCTCTGGCAAGCCGCCCTGCTGGCCGGGCTCACCAAAGCCCCCTCGCGCTACTCCCCGCGCGTCGATCCGGTCGCCGCCGCCGGCCGGGCGCGGGAAGTGCTCGCCGCCATGGTCGCCACCGGCAAAATCACCCAGGCCCAGGCCACCGAGGCCGGCGCGCAGATCACCTTCCCACCGCGCGCCAGCAGCGCCGGCTGGTATGCGGACTGGATCGCCGAACAAGCCCAGCCTTTGCTACCCGATGGCGCGGACGCGGTGGTCCGCACCAGCCTCAACCCCGCCGTGCAGGCGGTGGTGGAAGCCAAGCTCGCCGCCATCATCGACGGGCCCGGCCTCGCCGCCAATGTCAGCCAGGCCGCCGTCATCGTGCTCGATCCCGCCACCGGCGCGGTGCAGGCCATGGCCGGCGGCCGCGACCACCGCACCGCCCCGTTCAACCGTGCCGTCGTCGCTCGCCGCCAGCCCGGCTCCTCGTTCAAGCCCTTCGTCTGGCTCGCCGCGCTGGAAAAGGGCCTGCGCCCGGAAGATACGGTGCTCGATGCCCCCATCCGCCTCGGCACCTGGGCGCCGACCAATTTCGAAAAAGGCTATCGCGGCGAAATCAGCCTCGAAGAAGCCCTGGCGCAATCGGTCAACACTGTCTCCGTCCGCCTGCTGCTGCAAGTCGGCGGCCCCAAACCCGTCATCGCCGTCGCCCGCCGCCTGGGCATCACCAGCAACCTGCCGCTCAACGACACGCTGGCCCTCGGCACCGGAGAGGTTGGCTTGCTCGAACTCGCCGGCGCCTATGCCAGCTTCTTCAACGGCGGCCAGCGCGTCACCCCCTACGGCATCGACGCCATCACCGCCGACCGGCACGACCTGCCGCTCACCCGGCCCGGCACGGTGCAGGTGATCGACCCGGATCTGGCGGCGATGATGGTGCGCATGCTGTCCGCCGTCGTCGCCCGTGGCAGCGGCCGCGCCGCCGCCGTGCCGGGCCATCTGGTCGCCGGCAAATCCGGCACCACGCAGGATTTCCGCGACGCCTGGTTTGTCGGCTTCATCAGCGCCGCATCCGGCCCCGGCCGCATCGTCGCCGTCTGGCTCGGCAATGACGACAATCAGCCGATGAAAGGCATCACCGGCGGCAGCCTGCCGGCAAAACTGTTCCACGACATCGCCGAGCAACTGCCGTGAACACCGATCGGGTCATGGCCGGCATCGGCCTCGGTGTGCTCGCCTACGCGCTGTTTTCGGTGCACGACGCCACCAACAAATACCTCGTCGGCTTCATGCCGGTCTGGCAGGTGCTGTTTTTCCGCAGCATCACCATCGTGGTGATCTGCCTCGGCGTCGGGCGGGGAAAATTGCTGACCCGGCTGGTGGAAACGCCGCTGAAGGTCCCGCTGGCCGCGCGTGGCCTGCTCACCCTCACCGCCTGGCTCTGCTACTTCACCGCCGCGCGCGCGCTGCCGCTGGCGCAGTTGCTCACCGTCTATTTCAGCGCCCCCATCCTCACCACCCTGCTCGCCCGCCCGCTGCTGGGCGAACACGTCACCCCCACACGCTGGGCCTCCGTGCTCATCGGCTTCGTTGGCGTGGTGATCGCGATGGACCCGGTCGGCATGACCGCCAGCTGGCCGATGCTGCTGGTCCTCGCGGCAGCGGCCATCTGGGGCTACGGCATCATCCTGATGCGCCAGATCGCCCGCAAGGAGCCATCGCTACTGCAAATGCTGGTGCAGAACCTCACCTTCCTGGTGCTCACCGGCGGCCTCACCGCGTTCACCTGGACCACCCCCAGCGGCTTCCAACTGCTGCTGCTGCTCAGCGTCGGCATCATCGGCGGCATCGGCCAATACGCGCTGTTTGAAGGCTCCCGCCTCGCCCCGGCGGCGGTGATGTCGGCGATGGAATATTCCAGCCTGCTCTGGGCCTTCGGGCTCGGCTACCTGATCTTCGGCGATGTGCCGACCTTGCCGGTCTGGATCGGTGCGGCCACCATCACCGCCTCCGGCGTGCTGCTGGTGATGTCGGAGCGCCGGGCGCGCACTTAGCGGGTTGCGATCAACGCATCCGCCATCACCACCCCATCGGCCAGCACCATCAGCGGGTTAATCTCCGCCTCCGTCACCTCCGGCAACGCCGCGAGGCGCGACACCGCCACAATCGCCTGCGCCAGCGCTGCCAGATCGCCCCGCGGCAGCCCGCGATAGCCGCGCACCGGCGCCAGCCCCTTCACCTCGGCGATCATCGCCTGCGCGGTCGCCAGATCCACCGGCGCCAGCCGCAACACCACATCGCGATAGATTTCCGCCAGCACACCGCCCGCGCCCAGCACCACCACCGGCCCCACCAGCGCATCGCGGCGATAGCCCAGAATGGCCTCCGCCAGCCCCTTGACCATCGGCTGCGCGATAAACCCATCAATCTGCCCGCCCAGCCGCGCCGTCATCTCCGCGCAGGCCGCCCGCAGCGCCGCCGCATCCGGCACGTTCAGCGCCACCGCCCCGGCCTCGGTCTTATGCGCAATGCTGGCCGATACCGCCTTCAACGCCACCGGATAGCGCAACGCCGGCAGCGCGGCCGGGTCGATCCGCACCGCATGATCCGGCACCCCCAGCGCAGCGAACACCGCGCGCGCCCCCGGCTCATCCACCGCCGCCGCCAGCAGGCCGCGCACCGCCGTCAGATCATCATCCGCCGGATTGGCACGCGGCGCCTGCCAGTCCAGCAAGGTCCGCACCGCATCGGCGCAGGATTCCGGGGTGCGGAACGCGGCAATCCCCGCCTCCGCCAGCAACCGCAGCGACGCTCCGGCCTCCGGCAGCAAAAACGCCGCCAGCGGGCGCGGCCCATGGGAGGCAATCACCCCCGCCAGCGCTTCCTGCGGCCGGAACTGCGCCGATGACCCGATCACCGCCACCGTCACATCGGCATCATCCATGCCGCGGGCGTCGTTCAGCGCCGCGACCACGGTATCCTTCTTCGCCCCGGCCAGCGTGGTATCCACCATCCCCGCCGTCGCAATCCCCAACGTGCCGAGCCGGTCCACCACCATCGCCCCGCCGCCGCCCGTGGTCGTCACCACCCGCACCGCCCGCCGCGCCTGCGCCATCGGGCGGGCGCCGATCAGCAAGGGCGGTGCCTCCAGCAACGTCTCCAGCATATCCACCCGGGCAATGCCGATGGCGCGGAAAAACGCCTCCGCCGCCGCGTCAGACCCAGCCATCGCCCCGGTATGCGTCGTCGCCAGCGCCGCCCCGGCATCGGACCGGCCGAGCTTATAGGCCAGGATCGGCTTGCCCACCGCATGCGCGCGGCGGGCGGCTTCCTCGTACAATTCCGGCCGCCGAATGGTTTCCAGAAACAGCAAAATCGCATCCGTCTCCGGGTCATCCACCAGCAGGCTGGCAATCTCCCCCGCCGACAGATCGGCCTCGTTGCCGGTGCCGATCACCTTGGCAAAGCCGAAGCCACGCGCCGCCGCGCGCGACAGCAGCGTGCCCATCACGCTGCCGGAATGCGACACCAGCGACCAACGGCCGGGCATCAAAGTCTCCGCTTCCAGCGCCGCGTTCACGCTGCACGCAATCTGCGCCGGCACGTTGATCACGCCCATCGAATTCGGCCCCAGCAGCCGCATCCCGCCCGCCTGCGCCGCCGCCACCAGCCGCGCCTGCAACGCCACACCTTCCGGCCCCGCCTCAGCAAATCCATCCGCCAGCACGCAGGCCAGCGGAATGCCCCGCGCCGCGCAATCGCCGATCGCCTGCTCTACCTGCCCGGTGCCCACCAGCACATAGGCGAAGTCGATCTCCCCAGGCACATCATGCAACGACGCATAGGCCCGCTCGCCCAGCACCGTCTCCGCCCGTGGGTTGACCGGGAACAACTCCCCGGTGAACCCGTGCCGGCGCAGATAAACCTGCGCCCGTGCGGTCAGACGGCTCGCATCGGTGGAGGCACCGATCAACGCAATCCGGCGCGGCGCGAACAGGGCCTGGGAGAGGGGGGACGTCATGGCGTTTCCTGATTCTTTATATTGGGGCAGGAAGGTGGGGAGCTGTTCTTTTTGTGAACAAAAAGAACCAAAAAAACTTCATCCCTTCCTTGGCTTCGCCGTACATTCCCGGGTGGGCCTGTGCGTGCGGAACCAAAGGGATAAAAGTTTTTTGCCCCTTTTTTCAAAAAAGGAGCGCTTCCCCTACCTCCCTGCCAATCGCTGCCTCAGTCCAAACTCAAATCGGGTCCCAGGTGAACACCTCACCACTCCGATCCAGCGGCATGAACGAACCCGCCAGCGCCGGCATCCCATGTTCCGCCACCGAGGTCGGCGTCCAGCCACCATCGCGATGCACCGAGCGCACCGGCCGCGGCGAGGACATCAGGAAGATTTCGTTGTTACGGCACGCGAACACCTGCCCGCTCACATGCTTCGCCTGGTCAGAGGTCAGGAACACCGCCATCGGCGCGTTCTTGTCCGGCGTCATCTGCTGAATTTTCGCCACCCGCGCTTTTTCGGCCTCGGTCGTTGCCGGAATGGACCCGGTCATGCGGCTCCAGGCGAACGGCGCGATGCAGTTGCTGCGCACGTTGTAGCGCTGCATGTCCAATGCGATGGATTTCGACAGCGCGGTAATGCCCAGCTTCGCCGCCGAGTAGTTCGCCTGGCCGAAATTGCCGATCAACCCGGACGTGCTGGACATATGCACAAACGTGCCGCTTTCCTGCTTACGGAAATGCTCGGCCGCAGCGCGGGAGGTGTAGAAGCTGCCGGACAGATGCACATTGATCACCGACGTCCAGTCATCTTCCGTCATCTTGTGGAAAATCACGTCGCGCAAAATGCCGGCATTGTTCACGATCCCGTCGATGCGGCCGAAATTATCCAGCGCGCATTGAATGATCTTACGGGCCGAATTCCAGCCGGACACGCTATCGGTGTTAATCGCCGCCTCACCGCCGCGCTGGTTGATAATCGCCTTGGTCTGCTCGGCCGGGGTGGCAGACCCACCTTCCCCGGTCACGGACACGCCGAGGTCATTGATGATCACCTTGGCGCCTTCATTGGCCATCATAATGGCGATCTCGCGCCCGATGCCGCCACCTGCGCCGGTGACCACCACAACCTTGCCTTCAACCAAACCAGCCATATTCGCTTGCTCCCAAAACTACGGGCGCAAACTACCCCCCAAACCGCGACGCTGTGAACCCCGCGCCGGATGAAGCGGAGATGTTAGCTCTGCGATTCCGGCGACAGCACAATGCAGGCATTGTGCGACTTCGCGAGGCGGGAACAGGCCTGCATCGCGGTATCGCGTGACAGACCCGCCAACCGCGCGCGGTACAGCGTGGCATTGGCCTGATGCACGGCGCCAACCACCGGGCGCGCCGCGCCCAGCAGGTCATGCGCCTGCCCGCGCGCCGTCTCTGCCGCACTGCGGGCCTGGCTTTCGTTGCCGTAAGCCCCCACCTGAATGGCCCAGGCATTGCCGGAATTGGCCAACTGCCGCGCCGGCATCGTATCGGCCATCGCCGGGGTAATCAGATGAAACCCGCCCGACGCCCGGGCCGGGGCCTGCGTCGGTGGCTGCGGCGCCTGCGGCGGCGGGATCGGCAAGGGGGAGGCAAGGGCCGCCACCTGCACGCTGCGATCGTTCGCCGACGGGCTGCGCCGGTTATCCGCCAACGCCACCGGGTTTTGCGGCCCATTGTTGCGGCCGGGATAGCGCGGCCCGGCGGGAATGTTGATCGGCAGTTGATACATCGCGAACTGCGTCGCGCCCGACGGCTTCTGCGGCTCCACCCCGGTAATGTTCGGGCCAATCTTGGCCACGTAACGCCGTGTCTCCAGCGGCAACTCCTTGTTGCGCACCAGATAATCCTCTAACCGCCGCGGCCCGGCATTATACGCGGCCAGAAACCCGGGGGAGCCGTAGACGTCGTACATCTCGCGCAGATACGCGGTGCCAGCCATGATGTTGTCATGCGGCTCATACGGATCATCGCCGAGGTTATAGCGGCCGCGCAGTTCCGAATACGTCTCCGGCATCACCTGCATCAGCCCCATCGCCCCGGGGGCGGAGGTGATCAGCGTGCCGTTCTCATACAAGCGCCCGCCAGATTCCGCCTTCATCACCTCGCGCACCCAGCGCTCCGGCACGTCGAAGCGCTGCGCGGCCTCCACGATATACGGCCCCCACGGGTCAGATTTCGGCCCTGGCGCGGTGTAATCGCGGTGCGGCGGCGGGTAATACGGGGTAATGCCGGCGGTTTGTTGGTGGCCAGAGCAGGCCGCAAGCAGCGCGAGCAAGGCCATACAGCCCAAAATCCGCACAGAAGAACCGGTCATTATGGCGAAAGCCTCCGTCGTGGCGCGCCCAAACAAAAGGGCATTGAACACGACTGCCTACCGGTAGTCGCTATGCTTTGGACTCAAGATCACCTGCTAAACCACTAGCGCAATAGGCTCGATGAAGCAAGCTAACGACGATTTCACCCGCTGTATGGGGCGTTTTAATGGCGGCGAGTCACAAATATGCTACAGTCCAGTCCGATCACGTGACACTAGGAGTTTGCCTGCCATGATCCGTCATCTCTCCCGCACGGCACCGCGCTTTGCGGTTGTGTTGAGCTTGGCCGCTACCCTCGGCATTGCCGCCTGCGCGCCGACCAACACCAACAGCACCTATACCGGCGCCGATATCGGCCGCTCGGCAACGGTATCGTATGGTGTGATCGTGTCGATGCGTAACGTCACTGTGCAAGGCCAAGGCGGCGGCGGTGTCGGCACTGTGGCCGGCGCGGTGGCCGGCGGCATCGCCGGCAGCTTCATCGGCGGTGGCGGCCGTTCGAACGCGCTGGGCGCCCTCGGCGGCGCCGTGCTCGGCGGCGTGGCCGGCAACGCGATCGAAAGCAGCGCCAACCAGGGCCAGGCGGTCGAGTTCATCATCCGCGAAGACAGCGGCCAGACCATTTCGGTCGTACAAACCAATGAAGAAAACTTCCGCCCTGGGGAACGTGTCGTCCTCACCCGTGGCTCGCGCACCCGCCTGGGCCGGGCGGCGAACTGACCGCCACCGCCCTCCTCACCTTCAACGCCGACCACTCCGCCGCGGCCCGCCGCCGCGCGGCGTGGGCCGACATGCGGGAAGCCGCCGGCCTCTGGCGCCTCGGCTGCCTGCTCGCCTGGCTGGATATACGTCTGCGCTACCGTGGCTCCATGCTCGGCCCGCTCTGGCTCACCCTCTCCACCGGCCTGATGGTCGGCGCCATGGGCACGCTCTATGCCGTGCTATGGCACCTCCCCCTACGCGACTACGTGCCGTATCTCGCGGTGTCGCTGGTGTTGTGGAACTACCTCTCGGTGCTGGTCACCGATAGTTGTGCCGCCTACACCCAGGCCGAGGGTATAATCCGGACCGTGCGGATGCCCTATTCGCTGTATGCCGGGCGCATCGTGCTGCGCAACCTGCTGGTGCTCGGGCATAACGCGCTGATCGTGGGTTTGGTCGATCTGCTGCTCTGGACTGGGCCCGGCGCGGCCGGCTGGCTGGCGCTGCCGGCGATGGCACTCTGGCTGGCGGACTCCCTGGCCGTCGCGGTGCTGTTCGGCGCGCTCTGCGCCCGCTTCCGCGACATTCCGCCGATTGCCACCTCCATCCTACAACTGGCCTTCATGGTCAGCGCGGTGATCTTCCGGCCGGAAACCCTGGGCGACCGGCAATGGCTGCTCGCCTTCAACCCGTTCTTCAGCCTGCTGGAAGTGCTCCGCGCCCCCTTGCTCGGCACGCGGCCGGACTGGCCGGTCTATACCTCCGCCACCCTGTTCTCCGCACTGCTCTGCACCGCCGCCTGGCTGCTGTTTGTCCGCGTGCGCGGGCGGATCGCCTTCTGGCTATGACCCCGCCCCTCCCGGCAGAGATCGAGGTCGCCGGCCTCGGCATCGACTTCCCGCTCTATCACGGCAACGCCCGCAGCCTGAAAAAGCTCATGGTGTCCTCGGTGCGCATGCGCGCCGATGCCCGCCACCGCGTGCTGGTGCAGGCGCTGCGCGATGTCAGCTTCCGCCTGACCAGCGGCGACCGGCTCGGCCTGGTCGGCGGCAACGGCGCCGGCAAAACCACGCTGCTCCGCGCCCTTGCCGGGCTCTATGAACCCGTCGCCGGCCGGCTGCGCGTGCAAGGCAGCATCAACGCCCTGCTCGACCCCAATCTGGGCATGAATATCGACCTCACCGGGCGGGAGAATATCGCCCTCCGCGGCCAGTACCACCGCCTCACGCGGCATGAAATCGCCCATCTGGCCGAGGAAGTCGCCAATTTCGCCGAACTCGGCGATTTTCTCGACCTGCCCGTACGCATCTACAGCGCCGGCATGCTCATCCGCCTCGGCTTCGGCCTCGCCACCGCCATACGCCCGCAAGTGCTGCTGATGGATGAATGGATTCTGGCCGGGGACGCCGCCTTCATGGACAAGGCCCGCGCCCGGCTGGAAGACCTGGTGCGCGGTGCGGAAATCCTGGTCCTGTCCACGCATATGCCCGAGGTGATCCGCACCTGGTGCACACGGGTCATCTGGCTGGACCAAGGGCAGATCCGCGCCGATGGCGCCCCGGATGCCGTATTGGCGGCCTATCTCGCCCCGCCCGCTGGTTAACGCAGCCGGCGACCAACCCGGCGATACACCTCTGTCAGGCACAATTTTACCGCCACCACGCTCAGCCCCAAATCCCGCGCAATCTCGCGGGACGAGCAGCCGCGCTGCACCATGGCCAGAATCATCGCCTCATCCGTGACCAACATGGCCTGCACGGGTGATGCCGGGCTGGCTTCAGGCGACGCAACCGGCGCCGCGCACCGCCCCGCGACCAGATTGACCACTGCGTTCAGCAAGCTTGCATCGCCAGCGAACAGCACTGCGTTCATGGCCGGCTCCTTTGGCCCCAATGTAGCGTGAAGTTATGTTAACCCCCCTTCATCGTGCAAGCGTTATTGAATCGGCACAGATTTGATAATCTGGGAAATTTGCACGCTATTAACGGCCCGGGATCGCTCCAACCTGGTCAGACAAGGCCGCCGCCACCCGCGCGATCACCTCCGCCCACTCCCCCGGCGCGCTCTGGCGGAACTGCCGCAGCGTGCGATACCAGGGGCTATCATCGCGCCCGAGCAGCCAGCGCCAGTCATTGTCAAACCGGTTCAGCAACCATACCGGCCGGCCGAGCGCCCCGGCCAGATGCGCCACCGCCGTATCCACGCTAATCACCAGATCCAGCGCGCACACCAACGCGGCGGTGTCGGCCATATCATGCAACCCAGCCGTCCAGTCGGTCATCGCCACGACACGCGCCTGCCGCCCAGCCTCGCCCTTTTGTAACGATACCAACGACACGCCAGGCAGCGCCAACGGCGCCAACATCGCCACCGGCAACGACCGCCGCCGGTCGGCACGGTCATAAGACAGCCCGCCCAGCCGCGGATTGCCCGCCCACACCACCCCCACCCGCAACCCTTGCAGAGCGTCGAGCCGGGCGCGCCACTGCGCCACCCGCGCCGGATCGGCCTGCAAATACCCATCCGCCGCCGGAATGGTGTCTAACGTCGTGCCAAACACACCGGGCAGGCTCATCAACGGCGCGTGCGCCGCACAGTCCGGCACCGCCTCCCCCCGCGCGATCACCCGCTCCACCCCCGCCAGCCCGCCGAGCAACCCCACCAACGGCCGTTGCACCTGCAAAATCACCCGCGCCCGTTGCGCCGCCAACGGCACATAGCGGCACATCTGCAACGTATCCCCCAGCCCCTGCTCGTCATGCAGCAGCAATACGCCATCCCCCAGCTTCTCTCCCTGCCACTCCGGTGCGGCCAGGGTCACCTTCTGCTTCTGGAAGCTCTTGGTCTGCCACCGCCACGCCAACTCCCGCCAGCCTTCGGCATAATCGCCACGCAGCAGCAGGCTCAGCGCCAGGTTGTAATGCGGGTCCGCCGCCGCCGGGTCCAGCGCGCTGGCCCGCCGATACGCCGCAATCCCCTCATCGATCGCACGGCTTTCGGTATAGGCCACGCCCAGATTGTTCCACGCCATCGCATCCTCCGGCGCCACCGCCAGGGCTTGCTGATACGTCGCAATGGCCGCCGGCAAATCCCCGGTGCCCCGCAACGCCACCCCGAGATTGTTCAAAATCGTGTGGTCACCCGGCCGCAGGCTCAGCGCCAGGCGATACTGCGCAATCGCCGCCTCCGTTTCCTGCCGCTCAAACAACGCCAGCCCCAGATTATGCTGCAAATCAGCATGAACAGGCTGCACCGCCGCCCCACGCCGATACGCCGCCAACGCCGCCTCGATCTGCCCCTGGCCGAACAGCGCATTGCCCAGCACCAGCAGCGCCTCGGCATCATCCGGGTGCTTCAGCACCGCGACCGTCTGGTTGGCGACCGCATCGGCGAAGCGCCGCGCCTCATACAGCGCCCGACCCAGTTCCAGCCGCAGCGCATCATCCTCCGGCTTCAACCGCAACGCCCGCTGCCAGGCGTCGATCGCCGCATCGCGCCGGCCACGCGCCACCGCAATCCGGCCCAAATTGCCCAGCGCCTCGGGAAAATCCGGCTTCACCGCCAAAGCCCGCCGGGTCAGCGTCTCACCCAGGTCCAGCGCGCCCTGCACCAGATGGATCATGCCGCGCAAATACAGCGCGTCGAAATTCTCCGGCTGCGCCGCCAGCACCGCATCGTATCCCGCGCTGGCCGCCGCCAGATCGCCGGCCCGATGCGCGGCCAGCGCCGCCTGCAGCGTGGCCGCCAGCTCCGGCGCGCTCACGCCACCGGTTCGCAACGGAACCCGTTGCCCCAGCGCTGCACCCGCGTCACCGACGGGGAGGGGAAATGCGCCATGCAGCACAGCGTGCTGGTCTCGCAATACTGCTCCAGAAAGCCCCGCCGCGTCGCCGCCGCCTGCACCGGATCGAAATCCACCCGCATCGACAGCTCCGGATAGCGCGCCTGGATCGGCGAATGGATCAAATCGCCACTGACCACCGCATCCGGCTGCGCCCCCCGGCCAATACGCACTGCGAAATGATCCGGCGTATGCCCCGGCGTCGGCTGCAACCGGAGATAATCCCCCACCGCGTGGTCAGACCGCACCGCATCCGCCCGGCCCGCGGCGACAATCGGCAACACGCTGTCCACCATATGCGGCAACGGCGTCTTCGCGTTCACCGCCGTCCAATGCGCCAACTCCCGATCGGCGAACAGGTAGCGCGCCTTGGGAAAGGTCGGCACCCACACCCCGTTCTCCAACCGCGTGTTCCAGCCGACATGGTCCACATGCAAATGCGTGCACATCACCATATCGATATCATCCACATCAAACCCCGCCGCCGCCAAAGCGCGCAGGTAATGCGGCGCCTTGCGCTGATGCCACGCGCCACGTCCCGGCCGGTTCTTGTCGTTGCCGACGCAGGTATCGATCAGCACGGTATGATCGGGCGTCTGCACCACATAGGACTGAAAGCAGAAAATCAGCTTGCCCGTCACCGGGTCTAGCGCCAGCGGCTCCATCCAGCCGCGATTTTCCGCCAGCATGTCGTCGGTCAACCCGGGTAGGAAGCTCTGCGCCGCCTCAAACGGGCTTTCATCCTCGATTATCCGATGAATGGTTACGTCGCCGAGTCCAAACCTGAGCGGCATCTGTCCCGTTCCTTCCTGCCCTGGCTCTTGCCAGCCCGCAATCCATCCCAACTTGCCGCCTTATGCAAGATGAAACCCCCCAGGACGGCCTCGCGGTCGTCATCGGCGCGCGCGGCGGCATCGGCGCGGCGCTGCTGGCAGCCTTAACCGCCGACCCCGCCTGGCCGCAGGTCATCGGCCTGTCCCGCCCGACGCCAGACCTGCTGGATGAACGCAGCATCGCCGAAGCCGCCGCCAGCCTCGCCGGCCGCCCGGTGCGGCTGATCATCGACGCCACCGGCCATTTGCACGACCCCGATGGCACGCCCGAACGCAGCTGGCGGCAGATCGACCCGGCGCACATGGCCCGCTCCTACGCCATCAACGCCATCGGCCCGGCATTGCTGATGAAGCATTTCCTGCCGCTGCTCCCACGCCAGGGCCGCGCGGTGTTCGCCACCCTCTCCGCCCGCGTCGGCAGCATCGGCGATAACCGGCTGGGTGGCTGGTACAGCTACCGCGCCGCCAAAGCCGCGCTCAACCAACTTGCCCGTACCGCCGCCATCGAACTCGCCCGCAGCCACCGCCAGGCGATCTGCGTCGCCCTCCATCCCGGCACCGTCGCCACCCCGCTCTCCGCCCCGTTCGCCAAAGCCGGCCTCACCATTCAAACCCCGGCCGACGCCGCCGCCCAACTCCTGCGCATCATCGCCGACCTAACCCCCGACCATAGCGGACACTTGCTGGACTATCGCGGCGAAGTGCTGCCGTGGTGAGCCGTTGCGACCGGGCTAGTTCGCGATGCTCAACACATCTAACCGCGCGGCCTGATTTTGGTACAGCACCTTGCCACTCACCCGATCAACGACCTTCAGGCTCAGGATCAATGTGTCGTGGGAGTTCTGCGCCATGATCGAAAAATGCTCACGCAAATCGATATAGAATCCGTCCCGCCGCTCGTCGCCCGCGCGGCTGAGCGTGTATGCCTTGTACATCGCGCTCTGTTCGCCGTTGGTGAGCTTAAGCTCGGTATCCACCCGGGATGATCCCTGGCCGGCGAAGCAGGCGAGGATGTTGATATGGCCATTGCCCATGCCGCAGGTGAAGATGGCGATGTACGGATAGGTCTTGGCCTTTTCCGCCGCCTGCTCGGCCGCTGCCTGCTCGCGCGCGCGCTGCTCCGCCGCTAGTCGCGCATTTTCCGCCTGGCGATAGGCTTTGGCAGACTTGCCACTTTTATGGCCTTCCGCGTCGTCGGCAAGATAGGTGAGCACATCGTCAACGTCCGGCGCGTCGGTGTCGCCATATGCCTCGGTGCGCATCCGTGCAACCACGGCCTTAAACCCTGCCTCATCCATGACTTTATAGGATTTCAGTTCACGCACCTTACCCGGGGTGGCGTCACCGGGAATGGCATCGGCAAACTGGTAGTCATGCCAATTCTCGTAGCCCAGCGAAACCGCAAACGGCTCCTGCGCCTCAGTCCGGTCAGCCGTTGGGCCAACATTATAGGCGAAGATGCCGTCCCGGCCGAGCGCGGCCATATATTTTTGCAGGTTCTCCGCATTATCCACAATAATGTAACATTTGTCAGCGGTCACTGCCGCGAACAACGCGTCAGCCGTTTCAGCCACCAGGCTAAAGCGGCTCTTGGCCGGCACTTTCGCGAACTCCAGAAAAGCCGGTGCCGCAGCCAATCCGCGGAGTATGACTCCGTCCTCAGCTTTCACCGTGCACAATCCGTTCTCCGGCTTTCCGGCGATCGGCTTGCCCTTGCGGTAAATCCGCAAGCTGCCGGCGAGTTCGGTATGCTGCTTGGCCGCAGCATTGATACGCTCGATACGGTCGAGCATCTCCTGCATCGCGCGATCATTCGCGACGCGCGCTGCTGCCAATTTCTCCGCCCGCGCTGCGGCGAGGTCTGCGGGAGACAGCGTGGCCAGTCGCAGCAGACCAGCATCGTTCAGCCGAGCTTGCACTTGCTGCACCATCTGCATGTAGGCGTCATGACTTTTCGCGACTTCGTAGCGCCTATCGGATTGCTCGTATAAGACGACTTCGTTGCCCTGGACCGGATCAATCTGCGCGTTATAGACGATGATGAGGGGGAATTGCCGCCCCGCCCCGATCAACTCAATCGGCTCGCCACGGTTCTTCGCCCAGTCCAAGGGCGCGAAGGTAAACGAGAACTTCGGCTTGGGATCTTGCGCCGTCGGGGCCGCTTGGATTCCTTTGCTGGCCAATGCACGCCCAAGCGCTTCCCCTAAAAGCAGCAGATAGCCATTCATATCCGGTGTTGCCGCTGAAGCCGTCGTGGCCTGTTCCAACGACAGGGCCGCCAGGGCCGACAGCTTATGCCGCGGGATACGTGTTGCAGCATCCATTAGCAGAATGTTTGTTGGCATGCTGCCATCGCCCAGTGTCCCATTGCCGGCCAGATCGCGCTTAAACAGCGGAGAGCGCGTATCGAGAAACATGGACACGCCCAACGATCCCAGGCCGTCCATCACTGACAGAGTGGCTTTGGTTTCTTGCGCTGCCTCTCGCGAATCGGCCTCCCGCCCGGCGCGGGCGATGTCCTGTGCGATCAGGAAATCGATCCCGTCCTTGATGGCTTTGGCGCGATCGGGCACCGCCGCCGCCGCAGGCGCCGGTGGGTTCGACGGAGCCGGTGGCACGTTCGTGGATGGCGCCGGTTTTCCTTGGGCCGCATTTGTCGCGGGCGTAGTTGATGGCTGCACCGCCGGCGGTGCGTCCGCGACCGGTGCGGGAACGA
>CAITOL010000115.1 GCA_903893975.1 uncultured Rhodospirillales bacterium
CTGATAGGGGGGCAGATCGACGATTTGATCGACCTCATCATAGCCGGGATGGGTGTTGAGCGGCCAGACTTCGTGCCCTTTGGCGATCAGGCGGGCGATCAGCGCCTCAAAATCCCGCTTGAGGAACAGCGACAGGCCAGCGGTTTCGACCGTGCTGTCGTTCGAATCGAGGTTGAATTCGGTGGTATGCACGGCGATGCCACCGGGGCGCAGGGTTTGCAGGCTGTTTTCGACAAAATCCAGGCCGTGCGCGATGGAGCCGAGATGTTGTTCAAAGCAACAGGACGACCAGCAGGCGTCAAAGCCGCGCAGATCGTCTGGGATGGCGTTCATATCGGCGGTGCGGAAGTCGACGCGGGCGTTGAAATCGGCTTCCGCGACAATGGCCGGGTGGTGCAGGTCGCGCACCGCCTGGGCGTGTTGATTGGTGGAGGCCCAGCCCTGCACATCGTCCACCCCTTGCGGCGCATCGGTGGCGAGGACGGTGGCGCCATACTTGGCCATGACCGAGGGCAGCGGCTCCCGACCCGTGCCGAAGCCGAGCAAGCGCCGGTTGGGGGCCAGCATGCCAGTGCCGCGCAAAGCTTGCAGGATGTAGCACCACTCCCAGAACTTGCGGTGCCGGTCCGGCGGGATGTCCATCTCCGCGCACCAGTCGCGATAGGTCGGCTCCGCCATCTGGTTGGCGGTGCAGAGTTGCGACACGGGTTCAGCCAGGCTGGGCAGCGCGGTATGGAACGGCACCGCCGGGTCCGCTGGCGGGCGCAGCAGGAACAGCGGCGCGCGATAGGGGTGATCGACCGGATCAGCCAGTGCGGGCGCGGCGGGGGCGGCCCAGGGCAGGCGCAGGCGGTGCCAGGGTTTCATGCGGATGGAAATGCTTTCGCTTAGAATGCGCCAAGCAAAGCAGATCAGCCGCCGCGCCGTCTAGCCGTGCGCTAGATCCCGCCGCGCCATTCGGCGCCGGAGGGATCGCCGGCCACGCCGATGACGTTGCCGAAGATCATGGTCTGCCGACCGTCCGGCCGATAGGGCGGCCAGAGCAGGCCGGGGGCGTGCGGGTCGCCACTATCCGCAAACTCGACCCAGGTTGCGCGCAATGCAGCGGACAGGGCCGCCATTTGCACCGGGTCGCCGCCGGCCAGCATCGGCGCGTCGGCCCAGGCGGGGAGGTTGCCGAACACGAATGGGAGTTCCAGGCAGTGGCAGGCTTTGAAGCGGCTGGCGGGGGGCGCCCAGTCGAACTGGTACATCCACACCTGCGCGCCGGCTTGCACCACGGCGTCGGCCAAAGCCAGGGCGGGGAAGAGGAAGATATGATCGGTCAGCAAGTCGCCCAGCAGGTCCATCGGGCTGGCACCGGGGCGGCGGCGGCGGTAGAGCGCGATGCTATCGGCCGAGCCGGTCAGCGCGGCGAACCGGTCCGCGATCGCCTGCGGATCGGGCGGGTTCATCGCCGGATCGCCCGCGAGGAAGGCGTGCATCTCCTCCCGCGTGGTGCCGATGATCATGTCGATGCCGCGCTTGCCGGCCTCGGCCGCGGCGACCCGAATGAAGGTGGCAGTATCCGTCATCGCATCGAACACCGGCAGGAAGGGCGGGGTGATGTCCCCGAAGCGCGCCATCTGCCGGGCGACCTGCATTTGCGCGGTGATGAGATCGGCCACCGGAACCTCGGCGAGCGCATCCGCGCTGACCTGCAACTGCGCGCACAGCGCCTCGGCATTGGCGCGGGCTACGGCGCGGCTTTGCGGCACCAGCGTCGGCGGCGGGCTTTGCAGGATGGCGCGATGGAACAGACCCTGCGTGTCCCACATGGTCAGCAAGCACATGATCGCATGTGCGCCGGCGGACTGGCCCATGACGGTGACATTGGCCGGGTCGCCGCCAAAGCCCGCGATATGGTCGCGCACCCAGCGCAAGGCGGCGACCATGTCCTGCAGGCCCATATTGCCTTCCGCCACCCCGGGCAGATGCAGGAAGCCGAGCGCGCCGAGACGGTAATTGACCCCGACCACCACGACATCGCCATCCCGCGCCAGCACCGAGCCGTCGTACCAGTCCAGCGATCCGGCGCCGGACAGATAGGCGCCGCCATGCAGGAACACGATCACCGGCCGCGCCGCCGCATCGGCGGCGGGGGTGGCGATGGTCAGGGTCAGGCAATCCTCGTCCTGCCGCCGGTCGGTTTCCCCCATCGCCGCGCGCAGGCGGGACGGGGCTTGCGGCGGGATCGGGCCGTGGCGCGTTGCATCGCGCAGCCCGGTCCAGGCGGAGAGCGGCGCCGGCGGTCCGAAGCGACGCGCGGTGGCATAGGGCACACCGCGAAAGACGCTGACCGCGGCCACGCCGCGCAGGTCGCCGAGTCCGGTGGTGGCAGTGCTCACTTCATCACCGGTTCAGTCGTGGCGCTTGGAAAACGCGAGGGGCATGGCTTGGCTCATATGCTGCTAGATCGGACGATGCACGCACAGTCATTTGGGACCCGGCCGCAGAGGTCAAGTGCCGCATCGGGTAGGCACGGCAGGGCGGTGACCATCACGAGGCTCACTTTCACGGGGGCCAAGTTATCGCGCATCACACGATCCGCACGCGCGTTTGTGACAACTTAGCACGCCACCGCGGCAAAATTCTTACAACCATCCGCCCTGCCGCGCCACGATCAGCAGGGCAGAGTTACACTGCGACATCAACAAAAACTTGCCATATAATGCTAAAATAACGGTCGGTGCATGCGCGTTACAGCCCCAGATAGCGATGTACCATCTGGTCGGCGGCCGTGAGGTCTGCGGTATCGCCACGCCAGACCACCCTGCCCTTTTCGACAATGTAATGCCGGTCGGCGAGCATTTTCAGCGCCGCCATGTTCTTGTCGATCAGCAGGATGGATTGGCCGGCGGCTTTGACCGTTGCGACGCAGCGCCAGATCTCGTCGCGGATCAGCGGGGCCAACCCTTCCGTCGCTTCGTCCAGGATCAACAGCTTGGGGTTGGTCATCAAAGCCCGCCCGATGGCCAGCATTTGCTGCTCCCCACCAGAGAGCGTGCCGGCACGCTGCCCGGCGCGCTCCTCCAGCCGGGGGAACAGCGCGTAGATGCGCGCGAGGGTCCACGGGGCGGCGGCGGCCAAGCGATTGGACGCGGTGGCGACAAGGTTCTCCCACACCGTCAGCGTCGGGAACACCTGCCGGCCCTCAGGTACCAGACCCAGGCCGAGCCGGGCGATGCGGTCTGGCGACAGCCCGCCCAAGGACTGACCGGCAAAGCTGATGTCGCCGCCACGCAGCGGCAGCTGGCCCATTACCGCGCGTACTGTGGTGGTTTTGCCCATGCCGTTGCGGCCGAGCAGGGTGACGACCTCCCCGGGCGCAATGGTCAGGCTGATATCGAACAGCACCTGGCTGTGGCCGTAGCCCGCTTGCACCTGGCGCAAAGTGAGCATCAGGCGTGGGCCCCAAGATACGCATCCCGCACCGCCTGGCTCGCCTGCATTTCGGCGAAGCTGCCGGTGGCGATGACGCGGCCGGCGACCATCACGCTGACCTGATCGGCCAGGGCGGCCACTGCGTCCATGTCATGTTCAACCAGCAGAACGGTGAGGCTGCCTTTCAGGGCCGCCAATTGGGCCGTCATCTGCTGCGACTCGGTGGCGCCCAGCCCGGCCATCGGTTCATCGAGCAGCAGCATGCGGGCGCCGGTCATCAGCGCCATGGCGAGTTCCAACTGGCGTTGCTCCCCATGCGCCAGATCTTCCGCCGGCACTTGCGCGCGCTTGCCCAGCCCAACCCGCTCCAGCATGGCGCGGGCCGGGTCGACCAGTGCCGCATCGCGATGGGCATCGGCCCAAAAGTGGAAGCTGTGGCCGGCGCGGACCTGCGCGACCAGGGCCACGTTCTGCAACGCGGTGAACTGGGGCAAAATGGTCGTGATCTGGAACGAGCGGGTCAGGCCCGTCCGTACCCGTGCGGCGATACCCAGGCGGGTGACATCGGCGCCACCAAACCGGATACTGCCGGAATCGGGAGCGATTTCCCCCGAGAGCAGGCCGATGGCGGTGGATTTGCCGGCGCCATTTGGGCCGATCAGCGCGTGGATTTCCCCCGGCCGCACCGCCAGGGACAGGCCGTTGCAGGCGAGCAGGCCGCCGAAACGCTTCGTCACCTCGGCTGCGAGTAAAATCGGGGTCATTTGCCGGCCAACGCGCCCCATAGCCCGCGCCGTGCCAGCAGGATCACCGCCACCAGCAGCGGGCCCATCACAATCATCCAATGTTCGGTCCATTGCGCCAGCCAGGTTTGCAGCAACACCATCGCCGCCGCCCCGAGCACCGGGCCGAATAGCGTGCCGGTGCCGCCGAGCACCACCATCACCATGAAATCTCCGGATGTGGTCCAGTGCAGCATGTCCGGGCTGACGAAGCGCAGCATATTGGCCTGCAATGCGCCGGCCAGACCGGCCACCCCGCCGGCCAAGGTGAAGGCCGCCAGCTTGTAGCGATAGGATCGCAGCCCGATTGCCGCCATACGCCGCTCACTCTGGCGGATGCCCTGCAACACGTTGCCGAAGCGGGAACGGGCAACGAGGTGAAAGCCGGCGAGCACCAGCAGCAAGGCCGCAGCGCAGACATAGTAGAACGCCACATCATCGCGCGGGCTGACCCAAGGCAGCGCGTTGCGGCGGCGAAAGCCCAAACCATCATCGCCGCCATACGTCTTCAAGGCGGCGAACAGGTAGAACAGCATCTGCGCGAAGGCGAGGGTGATCATGATGAAGGACACGCCGGCGGTGCGCAGCGACAGGGCGCCAATCAGCAAGGCGGCAAGGGCGGCGATGATGATGGCGAGCGGCCAGACGATCCAGGCGTCCGTCGCGCCGGGAAACAGACCGAACACGGCGCTGTCCTCGGCCGCGTGGAAGGCGAGGATGCCAACGACATAGCCGCCGAGGCCGAAGAAGGCGGCGTGGCCGAAGGAGGGTAGCCCGGTGGTGCCGATCAGCAGGTTCAGCCCGACGGTGGCGATGGCGTAAATCGCCACCTGCGTGCCGAGCGAGATCAGGTCTGGCATGGCCAGCAGACTGGCCAGCGCCGGCAGGGCTGCGAGCAGCAGCACCAATATCGCCGCGACGAGGCGCTGGCGGGCGGTTTCAACCATGGGCGGGGAACAGACCGCGCGGCCGCACCATCAGCACCACCGCCATCAGGATCATCGCCGCCATGGAGGACAAGCCGGCGCCGATGCTGTCAGCATCCGCCGCCGCCATCACCCCGCGCAGCAGGCCGGGCAGAAAGGCGCGGGTGAGGGTGTCGATCATGCCGACCAGCAGCGCGCCCACCAGCGCACCGCGAATCGAACCCAGGCCGCCGATAACGATGACCACGAAGGTGCTGATCAGGATGCGGTCGCCCATGCCGACCTGCACCGAGAGCAGCGGCCCCACCATCGCGCCGGACAGGCCGGCCAGCATGGCCCCAAGGCCGAACACCAGGGTGTAAAGCAAGCCAATGCGCACGCCCAACGCCCTGACCATGTCGCGATTGGTCGCACCAGCACGGACCAGCATGCCGACCCTGGTGTGGACGATCAGCCCGTAAAGTCCGCCCGCCACCAGCACGCCCACCGCGATGATCGCCAGCCGATAGACCGGATAGGGCACGCCGGGAATAAAGGTCACACTGCCAGACAGGAAATCCGGGATCGGCGCCATCATCGGCTGGCGGCCGAACAGCATGGCCATCACCTCGTTGAAGAACAGGATCAGCCCAAAGGTGGCCAGCACCTGATCCAGATGATCGCGGGCGTAGAGACGGCGGAGGATGGTGGCTTCCACCGCCATGCCGGTCAGCGCCGCCGCCGCCATCCCGGCGGGCACCGCGAGCAGGAAGCTGCCGGTGGCCGCCTGCGTGCGCGCGGCGACGAAGGCACCGATCATGTAGAGCGAGCCATGCGCGAGGTTGATCAGCCCCATGATGCCGAACACCAGGGTTAACCCCGCCGCCAGCAGGAACAACGTCACGCCGTATTGCAGCCCGTTCAGCACTTGTTCAAGCAGGAGGGTCACGCGCGCCCTCCGGCGGTCAGATCTTGCACAGGGCCGAATAGACGTCGCCGTGATCAGTCAACACCGTGCTTTTGGTCACCAGGGTCGGCTTGCCATCGGCGCCACGTTCCACCCGCAGACCGAACCAGTCTTGCACCGGGTGCTGGTTGGGGCCGAATTTGAACTTGCCGCGGGTGGAGGCAAAATTGGCCGGCAACATCGCCTTGCGGAACGCCGCGGGGTCCTGGACGTTGCCGCCCGACCCTCTCAACGCCGCGCCGATCGCCAGAGCGGTATCATAGGCCTGGCTGGCATAGACCGTCGGTTGGCGCTGATATTTGGCCACGAAGCCGGCCATGAACGCCTTATTGGCGGCGTTGTCGAAATCGCCATTCCAGTGCGAGGTGACATTCATGCCCATCGCCGCTTCGCCCACCGCGCCGAGGATGGTGGTGTCGAGCGAGGGGGCGGCCAGCACCATCGGGATTTTGCCGACCAGACCGGCTTGCTGATACTGGCGGATGAAGGCGATGCCGAGGCCGCCGGGATGGAACTGGAACACCGCATCCGGATTGGCGGCGCGGATATTGGCCATTTCCGGGGCGTAGTCGGTCTGGTCGAGCTTGGTGTAGCTCTCCCCCACCACCTCGCCCTTGTAGAAGCGCTTGAAGCCGGTCAGCGCATCTTTGCCGGCGGGGTAGTTCGGCGCCAGCAGGAAGATTTTTTTGTAGCCCAGGACATTGGCGTTCTGGCCCGCGCTTTCGTGCAGCGTGTCGTTCTGCCAGGAAATCACATAATAATTGGGGTGGCAGTTCTTGCCGGCGAGGCTAGAGGGCCCGGCATTGGGGCTGATGTAGATGCCACCATCCTCCAGCACGTCGGGCGCCACGGCTTCGGCCACGTTGGAGAAGACGATGCCGGTGATCAACTTGACGCCGTCGGTCTTCATGAAGCGATTGGCGATCTGTTTGGCCTGGGCCGGCTTAAGACCGTCGTCTTCCACCTGCACCTGCACTGAGACACCGCCAAGCTTACCGTCTTGCACCGCCAACATGAAGCCGTCGCGAATATCGGCGCCGAGATAGCCGCCCGGACCGGACAGGGTGGTGATCATGCCGATTTTCACCGGGGCGGCCTGCGCCCGCGCGATGGTCGGCAGAACCAGGGCGGAGGCCAGTGCCGCACGACGGGTTAGATTCAAGCGCATCGCAAATCCCCAGATTTCAATCACAAGCCGTTTTCTAGCAGTTCTTTTTTGCAAAAAAGAACCAAAAAACCTTCGTCTGCTTTTTATAACTTCACCCAGCCCGGCGGCGGCTGTTTGCCCGGATGGACGACGCCGCAGGCTTTGCAGGTGCGGGTTTCCGGGCTGCTGTAGAACGCATCATAAAGCGGCGGCAGATCAGTGACGATGTTGGTCAATGCGACCTCGATCCGATGCACGCGGGCGCCGCAGCCGAAGCAGAACCATTCAAACGCATCTTTGGAGCCAGGCTGGCGCGCGGGTTCAACCACCAGCCCCACCGAGCCCGCCATCGGGCGCTGCGGCGAGTGGCGCATATGCGGCGGGATGAGGAACACCTCCCCCTCGCGGATTGGCACGTCGTGGATCTGGCCGTCCTCGTGCAGTTTCAGGACCATGTCGCCCTTCAACTGGTAGAAGAATTCCTCCACCGGGTCGTCGTGAAAATCCACCCGCTGGTTCGGGCCGCCGACGACCTGAACGATCATGCCGGCGTCCTCGAACACCAGCTTATTGCCAACCGGCGGCTTGAGCAGATGCGCGTTGGCGTCGATCCAGGCCTGGAAATTGAACGGTCGGCGGGTGGTGGCGAAACCCATAATGCGGCTCCTATAGGCCCGAGGCGGCGAACGCGGCGCGGATGGTGGCTTTTTCGGCGTCGGTCAGTTGCAGCATCGGCCGGCGCGCGGGGCCGCCGACCTGGCCGAGCAGGTCCATCCAGTATTTTGCATGCGCCTGCGGCTTGCCACCGGGGCGGGAGTTTTTGAACGCGGCGCGCACCGGTTCCAGGCTGTCGCGCACAAAGCGGGCCTGCGCGATGTTGCCGGCGAAGGCGAGGTCGGTGTAGTCGCGCAGGCGCCGGTCGGTAGCGGTTTGGTAGAGGAAAGGTGGGTTCGAGCAGAGATAGACCTGCCAGTGCAGGTCAACGATGTTGTCGAACCACTCATCCTCGGAGGCGGTGGAGACGATGAGCTTGTCGCCGGCGAGATGCGTGAGTTTTGTGTACATTTCGCGCGGCACCGAATACTTGATCGCCACGATATTGGGCAATTCGGCGATGCGGGCGCAAAGTTCGGGCGACATCAGATAGCCGCTGTCGGGATGCGACCACATGGCGATGCCGATATCCACCTGTTCGGAGATATGGCGGTAATATTCGAACAGCGTATCGTCGCGGTCGTGCAGGAAATGCAGCACCGGGGCGTGGACGACGATGAATTCGCTGCCGACCGCCTGGGCGTGCCTGGCGAGGTCGATCACCACATCCATGTTCTGATCCGAACACGACATGATCGTGCGGCCATGGCCGCGCGTGGCCTCCACTGCGATTTCAAAGCAGCGTTTGCGTTCGGCGACCGACATGGCGAAGAACTCGCCTTGCTTGCCGCAGATGAACACGCCGTCGATGCCGAGATCGCGGGTCCAATGCCGCAGGTTGCTGGCAAAACCCGCCTCGTCCAGCGCCAGGGTATCGGGCTGGAATGGGGTCAGCGCCGCCGCCCAGACGCCGCGCAGGTTTTCCCGCGCGAACGCCTTGGCATCTTGCCGGCGGTAGGGTGCCATCAACGCAGCGACGCGTTCAGCTTCGCCAATGCGGCGGCGCCGGGCACCAGATCGGCATCCGACAGCGCGTTGAACGGCACATCCACCGAATCGAGATAGCCGTGCAGATCGTCCGCTTCCTCGTCCACATAGAGCAGGCCGGTGACGATTTCGCCGCGGGCTTTGTGTTCCTGCAGGTAGTTCATCACCGCCACGCGATCGGAGGGATCGTAATCCTCTGCCACCTTTTTCAGCTTCAGATAGGTGCCATCGTGCTGGCGCACGATCTCGGTCTGCCCCGGCGCGTATTCGGCGGTCAGCGGAGCGCGGCCGGTGATCACATCCAGGCGGTTCACCGCTTCGTTATGCTCGCGCACATAGTCGAAGCTTTTTGTGGAGCCTTCGTGGTTGTTGAAGGCGACGCACGGGCTGATGCAGTCGATGAAGGCCGCACCCTTGTGCATCAGCGCGCCTTTGATCAGCGGCACCAGCTGCGACTTGTCGCCGGAAAAGCTGCGCCCGACATAGGTGGCGCCGAGTTGCAGGGCCATGCCGACCATGTCGATCGGCTCGTCCATATTCGGCACGCCGCGGCGGTTCTTGGCGCCCTTGTCGGCGGTGGCGGAGAACTGGCCCTTGGTCAGACCGTAGACGCCATTATTCTCGACGATATAGGTCATATTGACGCCACGGCGGATGGAATGGCCGAACTGGCCGAAGCCGATGGAGGCACTGTCGCCATCGCCGGACACGCCGAGATAGATCAATTCTTTATTGGCGATATTGGCCCCGGTCAGCACGCTGGGCATGCGGCCATGCACCGAGTTGAAGCCGTGGCTGGCGCCGAGGAAGTAGGTCGGGGTTTTCGAGGAACAGCCGATGCCCGAGAGCTTGGCGATGCGGTGCGGTTGTAGGCTGAGCTCGTAGCAGGCGCGGATGATGGCGGCACTGATCGAGTCATGGCCGCAGCCGGCGCATAGGGTGGACACCGGGCCTTCATAGTCGCGGCGGGTAAAGCCCAGATCGTTCTTTTGCAGATCCGGGTGATGCATTTTGGGTTTGGGAAGATAGGTCATGGCGCGTCCTCAGATCTGGGCTGCGATGGTATCGACGATGAAGCGGGCGGTGATCGGCGAGCCATCGTAATGCAGCACGCGGCCGAGCTTCTTCGGTGTGTGGTCGCCTTCGTTGATCAACAGCGTGCGCAGCTGCGCGTCGCGGTTCTGTTCAACGACAAAGACCTTGTCGTGCGCTTCGACGAACGCATCCACCTCAGCCGCGAACGGGAAGCCGCGCACGCGCATCAGGTTCAGATGCACGCCACGTTTGGCGAGGATTTCCGCCGCTTCCAGCATCGCCGGCGCGGTGGAGCCGTAATAGATCGCGCCGAGCTTGGTGGCGGTTGCCGCAAGCCGGGTTTCCGGTGCTGGCACCAGGGTTTTCGCGGTTTGGAACTTTTTCAGCAGCCGGTCCATATTGCGCTGATAGGCGTCGCCCTCCTCGGTATAGCGGGCGAATTCGTCGCGGCTGGTGCCACGGGTGAAGTAGGCGCCTTTGGTCGGGTGGGTGCCGGGATAGGTGCGATAGGGAATGCCGTCGTCATCCACATCGAGGTAGCGGCCGAACACCTTGCCGGCTTCGAGGTCGGCTGCCGTCATCACCTTGCCACGGTCGAGCGTGCGGCTGTCATCCCATTGCAGCGGGGCGCAGAGCCGTTCGTTCATGCCGATATCCAGATCGAGCAGCACGAAGACCGGGGTTTGCAGCCGGTCGGCGAGGTCCATCGCCTGCGCACCCATCTCGAAACATTCGGTCGGGTCTTGCGGGAACAGCACGACGTGTTTGGTGTCGCCATGCGAGGCATAGGCGGCGGACAGCACGTCGCATTGCTGGGTGCGGGTGGGCATGCCGGTGGACGGGCCGGCGCGCTGAACGTCGAAGATCACCGCTGGAATTTCGGCGAAATAGGCCAGGCCGATAAATTCCTGCATCAGCGAAACGCCGGGGCCGGAGGTGGCGGTAAAGGCGCGGGCGCCGTTCCAGCCGGCGCCGATCACCATGCCGATGGAGGCCAGTTCGTCTTCCGCCTGCACGATGCCGTAACGTTTCTTGCCCGTGGCCGGGTCCACGCGGAATTTGGCGCAGTATTTCATGAACGCCTCGGCGACCGAGGTCGAGGGCGTGATCGGATACCAGGCGCAGACCGTGGCCCCGCCGTACAGCGCGCCCAGGCCGGCGGCCGCGTTGCCTTCCAGGAAAATGCGGTCGCCCACTTTGTCCGACTTTCGGAAGCGCAGGCCGATCGGGCATTGCAGATGGGTGAGCGCGTATTCGCGGCCCAGGTGCAAGGCCTGATGGTTGGCGGCGATCAGCTTGTCCCGGCCTTTGAATTGTTCCGAGAGCAGATCTTCAATCGCCTTCGCGTCCATGTCGAGCAGGGCCGAGAGCACGCCGACATAGATGATGTTTTTGAACAGCTGGCGTTCGCGGGTGGAGGTGTACTGCGCGTTGGTGATCGCGGTCAGCGGCACGCCGATGACGTTGATATCGTCACGGAACTTATTCGCTGGCATCGGCTTGGTGCTATCGTAGAACAGATAGCCGCCGGGCAGGATGGATTTGATATCCTCGTCCCAGGTTTGCGGGTTCATCGCCACCATCAGGTCGGTGCCGTCGCGCGCGCCCATATGGCCGGCTTCGGAGACCCGCATTTCATACCAGGTCGGCATGCCCTGAATGTTGGACGGGAAGATGTTGCGCGGCGTGACCGGTACGCCCATGCGCAAAATGCCCTTGGCGAACAACTGGTTGGCCGAGGCCGACCCGGAGCCGTTGACGTTGGCGAATTTGACCACGAACTCGTTCACCGCCTGCAACGGCGCGGGCTTGGTGCCGAGGTCAACCTTGTCGATCGCGTTCATGCCAGCACTCCCTGCCGGGTCGTTTTGGTTTGGATCGGCGAGGCCTGGGCCAGGTCGATCATGTATTGCTGCATGTCCCACGCCCCGGTGGGGCAGCGTTCGGCGCACATGCCGCAATGCAGGCACATATCTTCGTCTTTCGCCATCACCCGGCCGGTTTTTAGCCCGCCGGAGACGTACAGGTCTTGCGTCAGGTTCAGCGCCGGGGCGTTCAGGCGGCCGCGCAGATCCGCTTCCTCCCCGTCCTCGGTGAAGGTGATGCAGTCCACCGGGCAGATATCGACGCAGGCATCGCATTCGATGCAGAGCTTGGGCGCGAACACTGTCTGCACGTCGCAGTTCAGGCAGCGTTGCGCTTCCTTGAAGGCGAGTTGCTCGTCATAGCCGAGTTCGACTTCTTCCTTGATGTCCTTCAGCGCGATGCCGAGATCGAGATGCGGCACCTTGAAGCGCAGATCGTTGCGAATGTCGTTGTCGTAGCTCCATTCGTGGATGCCCATTTTCTGCGAAATCACCGTCACATCCGGCGCCGGCCGGTCGCGGATGTCCTGGCCGTTGCAGAATTTGTCGATCGAGATCGCCGCCTGATGCGCGTGCGCCACGGCCCAGATGATGTTCTTGGGGCCGAAGGCAGCGTCGCCACCGAAGAACACCTTCGGGTGGGTGGATTGCAGCGTCAGCGCATCGACCTTGGGCATGCCCCAGCGGTCGAATTCGAGGCCGATATCGCGCTCGATCCACGGGAAGGCGTTTTCCTGGCCAACCGCCACCAGCACGTCGTCGCAGTCGATGCGGACCGGGGCTTCACCGGTGGACACCAGGTTGCGGCGGCCATTGGCGTCGTATTCGGCGCGCACGGTATCGAAGGTCATGCCGACCAGTTTGCCGCCTTCGTGCAGAAATTCGATCGGCACCAGGAAGTTCAGGATGGGGATGCCTTCCTTCTGCGCGTCGTCCTTTTCCCACGGCGAGGCCTTCATTTCCTCGAACCCGCTGCGCACGACCACCTTGACCTCCTCACCGCCGAGGCGGCGGGCGGAGCGGCAGCAATCCATCGCGGTGTTGCCGCCGCCAAGCACGATGACGCGCTTGCCGATGGTCTCGATATGGCCGAACGAGACCGAGGACAGCCAGTCGATGCCGATATGGATGTTGGCGGCGGCTTCCTCGCGGCCGGGGATCGGCAGGTCGCGGCCACGCGGGGCGCCGGAGCCGACGAAAACCGCGTCATACCCTTCGGCCAACAGGCCTTTCAGGCTATCGATGGTGCTGTTGTAGCGGGTTTCCACCCCGAGCGCCTCGACATAGCCGACTTCCTCGTCGATCACATGTTCGGGCAGGCGGAATTTGGGGATCTGGCTGCGGATCATGCCGCCGCCTTTGGCGAAGCTGTCGAACACGGTGACGTGGTAGCCGGCCGGGGCGAGGTCGCGGGCCACCGCGAGGCTGGACGGGCCGGCGCCGACGCAGGCGATGCGCTTGCCGTTCAGGCTGGGCGGCGGGCTGGGCATGCGGCCGGTGAGGTCGCCCTTATAATCGGCGGCGACGCGCTTGAGGCGGCAGATTGCCACCGGTTCCTCCTCCACCCGGCCGCGCCGGCAGGCGGGCTCACACGGGCGGTCGCAGGTGCGGCCGAGAATTCCGGGAAAGACATTCGACTTCCAGTTGATCATGTAGGCATCCGCGTAGCGCTTGGCGGCGATCAGGCGGATATATTCGGGAACCGGGGTGTGAGCCGGACAGGCCCACTGGCAATCCACAACTTTATGAAAATAGTCGGGATTGGAGATGTCAGTGCTCTGCAAGACGCGGTAACTCCCACTTCCTCACGCCGGTATGGCGGCCGGTTTTGCCCGGCATTTGCTCTCTCGCTCCGGCCATTATGGCATTGCCGGCGAAAAGCCGGTAGGCCCCCCCTTCCCGCCTGTCGCGTGCCCGGTCAGACTAGGGGCCATGCGCTGCTTGCACCCTGTTTTGGTCGCACTGGTTTTGCTGCTCGCGCCCCCGGCGCGGGCGCTGGAACTGAAAATCGCCACCTGGAATTTGGAGTGGCTGACCGACCGGCCCGCCGGCGCGGCAGGTCTGCCCGCGGATGTGCGGCCGAAGCGGGCGGAGGATGTGGCGGTGCTGCGCGGGTATGCGGGCAGGCTGGCGGCAGATATCGTGGCATTTCAGGAAGTTGACGGGCCGCGTAACGCCGCCGCCGTGTTCGCGCCGGGGGCCTATGCGCTGCACCTGACCGCCGATGCGGTGACCCAGCGGGTTGGCTTTGCCGTGCGCGCCGGGTTGCGCTTTACCGCCAACCCCGATCTGGTTGGGCTGGATGTGTATCCGGACGCCAAATACCGGCTGCGCAGTGGCGCTGATATCACGCTGGAAACGCCGGGCGGGAAATTGCGACTGCTGGCGGTGCATCTGAAAACCGGCTGCCGGGAGGATCGGCCCGGCGCGCCGTCGTACCAATGCGCCACGTTGCTGCGCCAGTTGCCGGTGCTGCAAGGCTGGATCGCCCAACGGCAGGCCGAGGGGGTGCCGTTCGTGCTGCTGGGGGACTTCAACCGCTGGATGGATGGGCGGGACCGGTTCTACCCGGCGCTGGCGGCCCAGGCACCGCTGCTGCGCGCCACCGAAGGCCAGTCCAGCCCGTGTTGGGGCGGCGGCGGCTTTATCGACCACATCATTGCCGGCGGGGCGGCGCGCGGCTGGATGCAGCCGGACAGCCTGCGGGTGCTGGTCTATCAGGAGCGCGGTGTGGCATGGAAGGAACGCCTGTCCGACCATTGCCCGATTTCGGTGCGCTTCCATCTACCGGACTAACGAATATGGAGTTTCCGTTGTGAGCCAGACCATCCTGATTACCGGCGCCTCCGCCGGCTTTGGTGCCGCTTTTGCCCGCCGCCTGGTGGCCGATGGGCACCGGGTCATCGCCACCGCCCGGCGTGCCGACCGGCTGACCGCGCTGCGCGACGAGCTGGGCGCCGCCAAGTTGCTACCCTTCGCGCTGGATGTGACCGACGCCGCTGCGGTCGCCGCCTTGCCGGACGCGCTGCCGGAAGGCTGGCGAGAGGTGGATGTGCTGATCAACAATGCCGGCCTCGCGCTGGGGTTGAACCCGGCCTGGACCGCCGATATCGCCGCCTGGGACACGATGGTTGCGACCAACGTGACCGGGGTGATCCACATGACCCGCGCGCTGCTGCCGGGCATGGTGGCGCGCAACACCGGGCATGTGATCAACCTGGGCAGCACGGCCGGGATTTATCCTTATCCGGGCGGGCATATTTACGGGGCCAGCAAGGCGTTCGTGACCCAGTTCAGCCTGAACCTGAAGGCGGATCTGCTGGGCACTGGGGTGCGGGTGACGGATATCGAGCCGGGACTGGTCGGCGGCTCCGAATTCAGCCAGGTGCGCTTTGGCGGCGATGCCGATCGCGCTGCGGCGATGTATGCCGGCACCACGCCGCTGACGCCGGAGGATATTGCCGAGACCGTGTCGTGGGTGTTGGGCCTGCCGGCGCATGTGAACATCAACAAGGTGGAAATGATGCCGACCTGCCAGGCCCCGGCGGCGCTGGCGGTGAAACGCCAGGCCTAAGCCACCGTCGTAACACGCCCCCGCCGGCCGCATCGCATCAGGTGCTGGCGGGGCTATGGGGCCAATGAAGGGAACACGCCATGCCGTTTGCATCGCTGACATCTGTGCGGGTTGAAATCGCCGATCATGTGGCCTTGGTCACTATGGATAGCCCGCCGGTGAACGCCTACAGCCTGGCGCTGTGCCAGGAATTGACCGTGGTGTTCGACACGCTGAGCGATCTGCCGGAGGTGCGGGCGATTGTGCTGACCGGGGCGGGCCGGGTGTTCTGCGCTGGGGCGGATCTGAAGGGCCGGGCGGGTCTGGCGGAGGCCGGGGCGATGCCGGCGCATTCGCGGCGGACGCGGGAATCGTTTCATGCCATTCGGGAATGCGCCAAGCCGGTGATCTGCGCCATTAACGGCCCGGCGTTGGGCTCCGGGCTCGGGCTGGCCGCGTCCTGCGATATTCTGTTCGCCGCCGAGACCGGGGCACTGGGGTTGCCGGAGATTGATGTGGGCTTGCTCGGCGGCACCAAGCATGCGCAGCGCCTGTTCAGCCATTCCGTGCTGCGGCGCATGGTGCTGACCGGCTACCGGGTGCGGGGGCCGGAATTGTATCGGCTGGGGGTGGTGGAAGCCTGCCTGCCGGCGACGGAGTTGCTGCCCGCAGCGATGGATATGGCGCGCAGCGTGGCCAGCAAGGCGCCGTTGGCGACCGCGATGGCCAAGCACACGGCCAACACGATCGAGGATATGTCGCTGCGCGATGGCTATCGCTACGAGCAGGATATGACGGCGATTATCTCCCGCTCCGAAGACGCGCAGGAGGCGAAGCGGGCGTTTGTGGAAAAGCGGCCGCCGGTGTTTCTCGGGCGGTAGTGGCTACTGAATGGCACCGAACGTGAGGCCGCGCACCAGATAGCGCTGCAACCAGGTGAACATGATGCCGACCGGGACGGTGGCGACCAGGGTGGCCGCCATCACCTGGTTCCACTCCACCGAGTAGCGCCCGGCGACGAGGTTGACGACCTGGATGGTCACCGTCTGCCGGTCCGGGTCGCGCAGCAGGGTGAGCGCCAGAGCGAATTCGTTCCATGCGGCGACGAAGGCCACCAGCCCGGTGACGGCGATGGCGGGTAGCGCCAGCGGCAGGAAGATGGAGACGATGGCGCGCAGCCGGGTGCAGCCATCGATCCAGGCGGCTTCTTCGATCGCGGCGGGAATGGCGGCGAAATAGGAGGACAGCATCCAGACCGAGAACGCCATCTGGAACCCGGCATAGGGAATGATGATCGCCAGCCGCGTGTCCAGCAATTTGCCGTCGCCAAACGGGATCATCCCCATCAGCCGATAAAGGCCGAGCACCAGCAGAATCGGCGACAGCATCTGGGTGACCAGCAGAAACTGGCGATAGGGCGGGCGCAGGCGGAACTGCATGCGGGCGACCGCATAGGCCGCCGGCACGGCGACGGCGAGGGTGGCGAGGGTGGATTCGAAGGCGATTTCCAGCGAGTTGCGCAGCGCGAGCGCGAAGCGGGTCGCCTTCCACATCTCGGTAAAGCCTTCCAGCGACGGGTGCTGCGGCAGCCAATGTGTGGGGTAGACGAACACCTCCGCCAGCGGCTTCAGCGCCGTGGTCAGCATGACTACGAACGGAAAGACGCTGACCGCCAGCAACGGCGACAGCGCCAGCCAGGCCAGCGCGCTGAAACGAATGCGTTTCAATTTGCGTCCTTCGGTTGCAGGCGCAGATAGAGGAAGGTGAAGACGAACAGGATCGCCAGCATGATCAGCGAAATCGCGGCGGCCGGGCCGGGTTTGCCCAGCCGGAAGGCGAGATCATACAGATAGGTGATCAGGATATGGGTGCCGTCATCCGGGCCGCCTTGGGTCATGATCCAGATGATCGGGAAAGAGTTGAACACGTGGATGATGTTGAGCACCACGGCGATGTTGATGAAACTGCGCAGCAGCGGCAGGGTCAGCGCGCGGAACTGGAGCCAGGGGCCGGCGCCATCGATGCGGGCGGCTTCGTAGATGTCGCCGGGGATGGAGGACAGGCCGCCGAGCAGGATGGTGGTGGTGAAGGGGATGGAAACGATCACCCCGATGGCGATTTCAATCGGGAACGCCGTTTCCGGCCGCGCCATCCACGGCACGCCGCGTGCGATCAGCCCGAGCGATTGCAGCAGGGTGTTGATCAGCCCGTAATCGGCGTTGAACGACCAGAGCCAGACGATGGAGGCCATCGACAGCGACACCGACCACGGCAGCATCACCACGGCGCGGGCGAGACCACGGCCGGCGAAATCCATATTGAGGATCACCGCCGTGGGCACGGAGACGACCAGGGTGCCGCCGACGACCGCGCCGGTCCAGACCAGGGTGCGCCACAGGCTGGCGCGGAAACTGGGATCGGCCAGCACGGCGGTGAAATTGTCCCAGCCGACGAAGCCGCGCACCAGCCCGAAGCGGGAAATCTCATGCACCGACAGGCGCAGGATTTCCCACAGCGGATACAGGATGACGAAAGCCGCCAGCAGCAGGCTGGGGGCGATCATCACCAGGACCGGGAACGGCAGGACGCCGATCACGGTCGGGCGGCGTGCGGCCATGGTGGCGCGGGTTATTTCCCCAGCGCCTGATTGGCGATGTCCTCGGCCTTTTTCAGCGCCGCTTCCGGCGTTGCGGTGCCGAGATAAACCGATTGCAGCGCGTTGGTGACGGCTTTGGCGGTATCTTCCCAGCCGGTGATGGTGGGGGCGAACTGTGCGTTCGGCAGCAGGTTGACGAAGGTTTGCAGGCGTTCATTGCCGGTGAAATACGGGTCCGCCGCTTCGGCCTTCGTGGTGGGCAGGAAGCCTTCGGATTTGGTGAATTCGATGCGCGGGCCGGCGCTGAACAGGAAGTCCAGGAATTTCCAGGCGGTGTCTTTCACCTTGGAGTTCTTGAACATCACCACGCTATCGGTCACCGCGTAGGTGGCGGCATTGGTGCCGGTGGGCACCGGGGCGATGCCGTATTGCAGGGTGGGCACTTCCTTGTTGATCTGGTTGATCAGGAAGGGCGCGGTGATCACCATGCCCAGGCGCCCTTGCTTGAACTGGTTTTGCAGGTCTTCCCGGGTGTAGTCGGTCGGGCCGGGCTGGGTCAGGCCGCGGTCGAGGAAGGATTTGTACATCGCCAGGCTTTTCACCCCGGCCGGGGTGTTGAATGCGGCTTTGCCGTCCGGGCTGATCACCTGGCCGCCATGGGTCCACAGCGCGTAGTACCAGTAGACGTCAACCTCCGTCCCCTTGGCCATCAGGCCGAAGCCATTGCCGCCGGCGGCTTTGATTTTCTCGGCGGCGGCGGCGACGTCGTCCCAGGTTTTCGGGCCATCCGGCATGCCGGCGGCGGTCAGCATCGCCTTGTTATAGTAGAGCGCGCGGGCGGAGGCGGCGATGGGCAGGCCGTAGACCTTGCCCTTGATTTCCGCCGGCTTGAGGAAGGTGCCGATGAAGCGGTTGCGGAAATCGGCGGACATATGGCCATCCAGCGGTTCCACCAGATCGTCGCGCACGAAATCCAGCAGCCAGCGCGTGCCGATGATGGAGATATCCGGGTTGGCGTTGCCGGCAATATCGGTTTGCAGCTTTTGCAGCAGCGAGGGCCAGTTCACCACTTCGATCTTCACCTCGTGCCCCGGATTGGCGGCGGTGAAGGCGGCGGCCATTTTCTCGAAATACGGGCCAGTGGCGGCGCTGTAGAACGAGACGGTGATGCGGACCGTATCGGCGCGAGCGGCGGCGGCCATGCTGGCGAGGGACAAGGCGGCGGCGGCGGCCAGATGGGTGATGCGCTTAAAGCGGGTCATGAAACGAACCTCCTGGTGGGCCGCATGGCGCGGCGCCTTGCGGGGACGCTACAAGGCGGGTGGCAGGGGTTCAAGGCGCTATTTTTGCCAGCCAATCAGCGCCGCGCCGGCGGCGATCACGCAACAGAACAACAGGCGGCGCAGGGTCAGCCGCTCCCCTAGCCAGAAATGCCCGAGCAGCCCGGCGAAGACGACGCTGGTTTCGCGCAAGGCGGACACGGCCCCGATTGGCGCACGGCCCAAAGCGAACACCACCACACCATAGGCGGCGAGCGACAGCAGGCCGCCGGCGGCGGCGCGTGCGGCCTCTGGCGCGGTGTGGCGCGGGCGGGCCGGGCCACGCAACGCCAGGTAGCCGGGCACCATTACCACGCCGTAGACCAGGAACATCCAGGCGGTGTAGCCGCCGGACGCGCCAGCCAGCCGCACGCCGATGCCGTCGAGCGTGGTGTAGGCGGCGATGAAGGCGCCGGTGATGATGGCAAAGACCACCGAGCGGCCTTTGCCCGGGGCGATGCGGCCGGATAGCCCGATCAGCCCGGCCGAAATCAGCGCGATGCCGCACAGTCCCGGCAGCGCCGGTGCATCGCGCGCCAGTAAGGCCGCCGCCAGGGTGACCAGCAGCGGCGCGGTGCCGCGGGCGATCGGGTAGACCTGCGCCAGATCGCCGTAGCGATAGGCTTGCACCAGAAAATACGAGTAGGCGGCTTGCAGGGTGCCGGAGGCGAGCAGATAGGGCCAGGACGCCGGTGCCGGGGCCGGCACCAGCGCGGCCCAGGGGATAGCGACTGCGGAGGTGGCCACACTCATCACCGTCATCGCCCACAGGCGGTCGCTGCCGCCGCGCAGCACGGCATTCCAACTGGCATGCAGCATGGCGGCGCCCAGCACCAGGGCGATGATCAGCGGGGACATGGTCCGGTGATAGCGCCGGCCGGCAGGGTGGGCAAACCGGGGGCTTGGTTGACAGCACCCGGGCGGTGGGGAAACGTCCGGCCAACCATCACGAGGACGCCCCCAATGCCGATCTGCGACGTGTGCGCGTGACCCTGCGTCATCCCTTTCTGCGCATCACCCTGCCGCTCGCCGGCATGAACTTCATCAACCAGGCGGCGCGCGGGATGATGGCGGTGGTCGGGCCGGTGCTGGCGGCGCAATACGGGCTGACGGCGAGCGAGCTGGGGCTGCTGGCATCGGCCGCGTTTGCCAGTTACTGCCTGTGGCAATTGCCGGTTGGGCTGCTGCTGGATGTGTGGGGCCCGCGCATGGTGCAGACCAGCATGGGGCTGACGGCGGCGGCGGGCTTTGCGCTGTTCGCGGTCTCCGACGGGATGGTGGGGTTTGTGCTGGCGCGGCTGCTGATCGGGGTTGGCATCGCCGCCGGGTTGATGGCGCTGCTGAAGGCGCATTCGGTGTGGTTTGGCCGGGCGCAGGTGGCGGGAATGACCGGGATTGCCATGTTGATCGCCGCATCCGCCGGGCTGGTGGTAACGGCGCCGATGGAGGCGTTGCTGCCGCGCCTGGGCTGGCGCGGGGTGTTCTGGTGCCTGTTCGCCCTGGTGCTGGCGGTGACGGCCTGGGTATTTGCCAGCGTGCGGGAACGGGTGCCGGCGGTGCGGCGGCCCCTATCTGTCGAACTGGCGGTGTTGCGGGCGATTTTGCTGGATGCGCGGTTCTGGCGGCTGACGCCGATGGTGGCGCTGATGTCGGTGTTCACGTTCACCTATCAGGGGCTGTGGGCCGGGCCGTGGTTGCGCGATGTGGCTGGGCAGGACAGCCCGGCGCGGGCGGCCACCTTGTTCTGCTACGCGCTCGGCTTGATGGCGGGCAGCCTGCTGACCGGGCAGCTGGCCAGCCGGCTGCAAGCGCGCGGCCATTCGGCGATGCTGGTACCCGCCATCTGCGCCGGCCTGCTGGTGGGGTTGCAACTGGTGCTGCTGGTGCAGCCGACCGATCCGGTGGTGCTGGATGTGCTGTGGTTCGTGGTGCCGTTGATCGCCGCCGCCGGGCCGCCGGGCTATGCCGCCATCGCCCAGCATTTTCCGGTTGAGCAGACCGGGCGGGTGAGCACGGCGATCAATACCGTGGTGCTCGGCGGAGCGTTTGTGTTGCAGACGCTGATCGGCTGGGTACTGGATTTCTGGCCGCGCACCGCCACCGGGTGGGATCGGCGGGGCTATGCCTGGGCGATGGGGCTGTCGGTGCTGCTGCAAACCGGGGCGCTGATCTGGGCCTGGCACGGACGGGGGCGGGGGCGGGGGCGGCTAACCGAAGCTTAAGGTATTCGCATTCATACCGAATTGCTCTGCGGCCGGGCATCCCACATACTATGGCGCGCAGTTTTTTTCTGGATGACCCCGTTCTTGACGATCGGTGCCCGCATACAGCGACGACGGATGTTGCAAACCGGCCTGGCCGCGCTGACCGGCCCATCGGGGGCGGGCTTGTCGTTGGCCCGCGCGGCGGAGACGCGCGCGCCCGGTGCCGACCTGCCCGCGTTGATCCGGCGCAGCGCGACGCCGTTGGCGCTGGAAGCGCCGATCGACAGCTTCAACACCCCGATTACCGCCGTGGAGCGGTTTTTCGTGCGCTACAACCTGCCAAACCTGCCGGGGATGGTGGACCTGGAAACCTGGTCGCTGAAAGTTGGCGGCGACGGGGCGGAGCGGGAGATCAATCTGAGCCTGGACGATCTGCGCGCGATGCCACTGCGCGAGGTGGTGGCGGTGTGCCAATGCGCCGGCAATCGGCGGGCGATGGCGGTGCCGCCGGTGCCGGGGGTGCAGTGGGGCGATGGGGCGATGGGCTGCGCCCGCTGGCGCGGGGTGCGGCTGCGCGATGTGCTGCTGAAGGCGGGCGTGAAGTCCGACACGGTGGAGGTGGCGATGCTGGGGGCGGACAGCGGGCGCAACCCCGATCTGTCGCCGTACGCGAAAAGCCTGCCGCTGGAACGGGCGATGGATGCGGGCACGCTGATCGCGCTGGAGATGAACGGCGCGCCGCTGCCGCTGTTGCACGGCTTTCCCGCCCGGATCATCCGGCCGGGCTGGGCGGGCGCGTATTGGGTGAAACACCTGACCCGGTTGGAACTACGGCGCAAACCGCTCGACGGCCCGTTCATGACCAACGAATACCGGCTGCCGCGCGGATTGTTCCCGGTGGAGCGACCGTTCGTGACCCAGGAGGATGGACAGACCAGCCCGGTGACGGAATTGGTGATCAACAGTCTGGTGACCAACTATGTCAGCGGTGACACGGTGAAGTTGGCGGGGCTGGTGGTGCAGGGCGTCGCCTGGGATGGCGGCAGCGGCGTGCAGTCGGTCGAGGTTTCGCTGGACGGCGGCACGCATTGGAAGACGGCGTTGCTCGGGCCGGATGCCGGGCGGTTCGCGTTCCGGCTCTGGCGGTTTCCGGTGGTGGGCATCCGGCCGGGGATATTGAACCTGGTGGTGCGCGCCACCGGCAATAACGGACAGGTGCAGGGCGAGCGCACCCGCGCCAATCCCGGCGGCTTTTTGCTGAACACGATGCAGAAACTCAGTCTGGTCACCACAGCATGAAACTCGCGGCGCTGCGTAAGGCCACTCAGCGCCTGGCGATCACCGATGGCAAAGGCTTCCGCCTGGATCGGCACCGGCCGGATGCGGTGCCGGACGGCCTGACGGCGGAGACGGCGGAGACGCTGCTGGCCAGCGGGATCGCTCGCCTGTCCGCCTTGCAGGAGCGTTTGTATGCGCAGGGCAGTTGGTCGCTGCTCTGCGTGTTTCAGGCGATTGATGCCGCGGGCAAGGACAGCACGATCAAGCACGTGATGTCCGGGGTGAACCCGCAAGGGGTGCGGGTGCACAGTTTCAAGGCGCCGGGGCCGGACGAGCTGGCGCATGATTTTCTGTGGCGCGTGTCCCGCGAATTGCCGCCGCGCGGGCATATCGGCATTTTCAACCGCAGCCATTACGAGGAAGTGCTGGTCAGCCGGTTGCATCCGGAGATTCTCGCGCATCAGGGCCTGCCGCTCAGCCGGCAGGGCAAGGGGTTCTGGCGGCATCGGCTGGAGGATATTGCCGGGTTTGAACGCTATCTGGACCGGCAAGGCACGGTGATCCTGAAGTTCTTCCTGCATATTTCCCGCGACGAGCAGAAGCGCCGCTTTCTGGAGCGGATGGATACGCCGAGCAAAACCTGGAAGATCGCGCCGAGCGATATCGCCGAGCGGGCGCGGTGGGATGATTACATGGCGGCCTACGAGAAAGCGATTGCTGCCACAGCAACGCCACACGCACCATGGTATGTCGTGCCGGCAAACCATAAATGGGTGGCGCGGCTGATGGTGGTGGAAGCGATGATCGCGGCGCTGGAAGGGCTGAACCTGCATCTGCCGGCGCCGGCCCCGCAGGATAACGCATGGATCGCCGAGGCACGGCGGCAACTGGAACAGGAAGGCTGAGCGATGCGTATTCTCTCCGGGCGTGACATAGCGGCCCTGGCGACCCCGGCGAGCCTGATGCCGGCGATCCGGGCAGCGATGCAGGCAGTGTCCAACGGGCAGGCCGAGTTGCCGTTGCGCAGCATGGTCAAACTGCCGGGGCGGGACATGATGGGGATGATGGGCGGCTGGCTGGGTGACCCGGCCGGCCATGGCATCAAGGTCCTGAGCCTGTTTCCGGATAATCCCAGCAAAGGGCGGTCGTCCCATGCCGGGTTGATGCTGCTGTTTGACCCAGAGACCGGGCTGGCGCGCGCCTGCCTGGATGCGGCGGTGCTGACGGCGATCCGCACCGCTTCGGCCAGCATCGTCGCGGCCGATGTGCTGGCGCGGCCGGAGGCATCTCGGCTGGCGGTGCTGGGCTGCGGCGAGCAGGCGGCGATCCACGTGGCGGCGATGCGGGCGATCCGGCCGATCAGCCATATTACCGTTTGGGGCCGCGACCCGGCCAAGGCGGCGGCCTTCGCGGCCGAGCATGGCGCGCAGGTGGCGCCGAACGTGGCGGCCGCCGTGGCGGAGGCGGATATTATCGTGACCGCGACGCCGGCGCCCGCCCCCTTCCTGCGGGCCGATATGCTGCGGCCGGGGCAACATATTGCCGCCGTCGGCGCGTCCATCCCCACCATGCAGGAACTGGATGCCGATGTGTTCAGCCGGGCCCGCCTGTTCACCGATTATCTGCCATCGCTGGAAGCGCAGGCGGCGGAGGTGATTGCGGCGCGGCGCAGCGGGGTCGACCCGCGCCCGGTGGAAATCGGCGCCGTGCTGGCCGGGGCGCCGGGGCGGCAGAGTGCGACGGAGATCACGCTCTACCGTTCGCTCGGGATTGCGGCCCAGGACCTCGCCGCCGCGCATGCCATCCTGGCGCAAGCGGAACTGGCGGGACGCGGCGTGGTGGTGGATATGACTTAGCCGCGATGATGTTTCCGGCTCTTTGCTTCTGCCAGCAGACATGGATGATGTGGATATGAATGCGTTGCGCGCCCGCCTTGCCCAGCCGACCGCCTTGCTTGCCCCCGGGGTTTTCGATGCGCTGACCGCCAGCATGGCAGAGGCGGCGGGGTTTGAGGCGCTGTATCTGTCTGGCGCTTCCATCGCCTACACCCTGCTCGGCCGGCCGGATATTGGCCTGGTGTCGATGACCGAGGTGGCGGAGGTGATGGCGCGCATCCGCGACCGGGTGGCGCTGCCGGTGATTGTGGATGCCGATACCGGGTGGGGCAATGCGCTGAACGTGCAGCGCACGGTACGGGTGTTTGAACGCGCCGGGGCGAGCGTCATTCAGTTGGAGGACCAGACATCGCCCAAACGCTGCGGGCATTTGCGCGACAAATCGCTGATCTCCGCCCGGGAAATGGTGGGCAAGATCCAGGCCGCCGTGGATGCGCGGACGGACGCGCTGATTATGGCGCGCACGGATGCGATTGCGGTGGAAGGGCTGGAGGCGGCGCTGGATCGGGCGGAGCAATATCTGGCTGCCGGCGCGGATGCGCTGTTCATCGAGGCGCCGGAAGATGCGGCGCAGTTGCAAACCATCGCCGACCGCTTCGCCGCCCGCGTGCCGCTGCTGGCCAATATGGTGGAAGGTGGCCGCACCCCGGTGGCCAACACTGAGGCGCTGGGGGCGTTGGGCTTCAAGATCGTGATCTTCCCCGGCGGGTTGGTGCGCGCGTTGGCGATGACGGCGCAGGCGTATTTCGCATCGCTGAAAACCCATGGCAGCAACGAGAATTTCCGCAACAGCATGTTCGATTTTCAGGGTTTGCAGGCATTGCTCGGCACTGACGGGATGTTGGCGCAGGGACGCCGCTATGATGGCGCAGTTTAGACCCGGCGCCTGCAACCATTGCGCGCTTTTTGCTACCGCAAGGACGATGTTTTGCCTATGATTGGCGTTACAATCTGAAATCTCGAGATGCTCAATATGGACGGCCCCACGACCGGTAGTCTGGTCTTTTGCGCCCTGTTCCTCTCCGGAGTTGGGGGCATGATTCTGCAGGCGCGCATGCCCCAAAGCACGCTGACGCCTGAGGCGTTGGCTTGGATACGCCGTGGGGTGACGCTGATCAGCGTGATGGCGGCAGTGACCTTCGCCCTGGCCACGGTGACCGTTAAGACCACGTTCGATAAGGCGGATCGGGACGTGAAGCATCTGGCGGGGCAACTGATCGAACTGGACCGCACCTTGCGCCGGATTGGCCCGGATGCTGTGCCAGCGCGGGAGATTTTGTTTCGATACGCCAACCGGATTGCCAAGGATACCTGGCCGGAGCGCAATGCTCGCCTGCCGGTGGGGCCGGTTCCCGCGGGTGATTTGCGCGAGCAGTTGCGCGGGATGATCGACGCCTTGCCGACCAACGATCCCAACCGTCGTGTGGCCATCGCCGAGGCCCGGGTGCTGTTGCAGGATATTGCGGCCACACGGCTGAATATTTTTGAAACCACCGGGCCGGCCACACCGTCCTGGCTGGAATCGACGCTGATTTTATGGGTGATGCTGGCCTTTGGCAGCCTCGGCCTGACCGCACCGCGCAGCCCGGTGGTGGTGGGGTCGCTGCTGTTGCTGGCCAGTGTTTTGGGCTCTGGGGCGTTTTTGATGCAGGAATATCAGGACCCGTTCAAAGGCGTGATCGTGATTTCCAGCGCACCGATGGAAAATGCCCTCTTCACAATGACGGAATAGGCGTCATCCTGCGCGCCATCTGCAAGGGAGCGCATAGATGTCACTCGACTTCACGGGACGAAAAGTAGTGGTTTGCGGCGGCAGCCGGGGCATTGGCCGATCCACGGCACTGGCCTTCGCCGCAGCCGGGGCGGCGGTTTCCATCTGCGCCCGTGGCGCGGAACAGTTGGAAATCACCCGTCAGGAATTGGCCGCGCACGGCAACCCTGCTCATGCCGGGGTGTGCGATCTTGGCGATGCGGAGGCGATTCGCAGCTATATCGCTGCGGCGGCGGCCGCGCTCGGCGGGATTGATATTCTGATCAACAACGCCTCCGGCTTCGGCATGACCGATGATGCGGCTGGTTGGGCCGCCGGCTTCGCGGTGGATGTGATGGCGGTGGTGCATGCAAGCCAGGCCGCCCTGCCCTATTTGCTGAAGGCGACGGCGCCGGCGGTGGTCTCGGTCGCCTCGATCTCCGCCTATCGCCCGTCTGGCCGGTCGGCGCCGTATGCGGCGGTGAAGGCGGCCGTGGTGCAGTACACCACCAGCCAGGCGATGATGTGGGCCAAGCAGGGCATTCGAGTGAATGCGGTGGCCCCCGGGTCGATCGAATTTGCGGGTGGCACCTGGGAAAAGCGCAAGGAAGAAGGCTCGCCCGTGTATGACGCGGTGCTGAAATCCATCCCCTTTGGCCGTCTGGGCGAGCCGGAGGAGGTGGCGGATACCATTCTGTTCCTGGCCTCCCCGCTCGCGCGGTGGGTGACCGGGCAGACTTTGGTGGTGGATGGCGGGCAGTTGCTGTTCAGCTAAGCCGCCGAGGCCCTGGCCAGCCGGTTCGGCTGGCCAGGGTCGCACGGCCCCGGTCAGGCCGGGTTGAATTTGGCGATGACATCCGGCGGGATGACCGCGCCATACAGGGTGCCGTCTGGCTTGCGGGCCATCCACACCCGGGTTTCCCAACATTCCGCGCCCAACACATCGCCTTCGCGCAGCAGGCGGTGATGCACGTCGAAGCTGGAGGTGCCGAAGCGCTCGACCCGGGTCTCGATGATCACCTCGTCGCCATAGCTGCTCGGCACATGGAATTTCGCCCGTGTGTCGACCATCGGGATGCCGGCCATGTTGTAATGCGCTTCCAGCACCTTTTGCCGCATGCCGGTGGCATGGGTGAGCAAGGCGGCGGTGGACGCATCGAACATGGCGAAGAAACGGGGGTAGTAGACGATGCCGGCGGCATCGCAGTCCCCCCATTCAATGGTGACGGCGCGGCGGAGCACGAGGCTCATTTGGCGGCCATCCGCAGCGCGCCATCCAGCCGAATGGTTTCACCGTTCAACATGCGGTTGGCGACGATGTGCAGCGCGAGCGCGGCGTATTCCTCTGGCGCGCCGAGGCGGGAGGGATAGGGCACCGAGTCGCCGAGCGATTTCTGGATCTCCTCCGGCAGGCTGCGCAGCATGGGGGTGAGGAACAGGCCGGGGGCGATGGTCATGATGCGGATGCCGAAGCGGGCGAGTTCGCGGGCGATCGGCAAGGTCATGCCGGCGACACCGGCTTTGGAGGCGGCATAGGCGGCCTGGCCGATCTGGCCATCGAAGGCGGCGACCGAGGCCGTGTTGATGATGACGCCGCGTTCGCCGTCTTCCAGCGGGTCCAGCTTGCTCATTTCATTGGCGGCGACGCGCAGCATGTTGAAGGTGCCGATCAGGTTGACCCGCACCACCTTATCGAACGCCGGCAGGCCGAGCGGGCCTTCGCGGCCGACGACGCGGCCGGGTGTGCCAATGCCGGCGCAGTTGACCAGCACGCGGGCCGGGCCGTGGGCGGCGGCAACGGCGGCGAAGGCCTGTTCGGCGGCATCCGGGTCCGCCACGTCGCAGGTGATGGCGACACCGCCGATTTTGACCGCCATGTCCTGCGCGGCGGCGACGTTGAGGTCGATAATCGCGACTTTGGCGCCGGCGGCGGCGAGGGCTTGCGCGGTGGCGCCGCCGAGGCCGGAGGCGCCACCGGTGACGACGGCGGAGACGTTGGTCAGGTTCATTACGGGTGCTCCTAGGCAGCGGGGGCGATACGGGTGTGCTTTTTGTGACCAAAAAGCACCAAACGACCGTCGTTGGTTGCGTGCGTCGGGCGTACACCATCTGGCGTGATGATGCCAACGGCTGGCTTGCGTGGCGGGTGGCGGGGCGGGCACATTGAGGGCGCAATCGTGGAGCGCCGAGGATGACCCCAACACTCGAATTTGCCTTTGAAGCCGAGGTGACCGTGGCGCCGCGCATTTTGTGCGGCGAAGTGCCGGGGGGCGAGCGGCGGATTATCCCGATTACCGGCGGGGTGGTGCGCGGGCCGCTGCTGAACGGGATTGTGGTGCCGGGCGGGGCGGACTGGCAGATTGTGCGCGGCGAGGTGATTGCGCTGACCGCGCGCTATACGCTGCAAGCGGCGGACGGGACGTATATCGGGGTGGTGAACAACGCCCTGCGGCATGGCCCGCCAGAGGTGATCGCGCGGCTGAATGCGGGCGAGGTGGTGGACCCGGCGCTGATTTACTTCCGCGGCAGCCCGGTGCTGGAAGCGCCCGAGGGCGTGCATGGCTGGCTGAACCGGCATGTGTTTGTCTGCACCGGCGAGCGGCACCCGAACGGGGTGCTGATCCGGTTTTTTGTGGTGCGCTGAGGCGCAGATTGTGCCGATGCCAGCGGGCATCTAAAGTGGTGGCACGCTAATGCGGGAGGGCCAGGCCATGGTTGTGTTGCAGGTAAATTACCGCTTTCAGAACATGACGCGCGAACAATGGGAAACCCGTTACACCGATGCGGTGGCGGAGAAATTCCTCGCCGTGGACGGGCTGCTGTGGAAAATCTGGCTGGATGGCGCCGAGCCGAACCGGGTGGGCGGGATTTACCTGTTTGCCAGCATGGCGCTTGCGCAAGCCTATCTCGACGGGCCGATTGTGGCGGGGATGCGCGCCAACCCGAATGTGGCCGAGTTGACCACGGTGCTGTCCGACGTGCGGGAGCGGATGAGCGCGATTACCCATGCGCCGGTGCCGGGCTTAGATGCCATTCTGCCGCGGGCGGCGGAATAAGTGACCGTGCCCCCCAAAGCCACCGGGCTGCGCGCTGGGCTTGCCACCTATGGCGATGCCGAGTTCTCGCTGTTTCTGCGCCGCGCGTTCATCAAGGCGATGGGGTTTACCGACGAGGCGCTGGACCGGCCGATTATCGGCATTACCGACACGTTCAGCGACTTTAACCCGTGCCACGGCAACGTGCCGGAACTGATCGAGGCGGCCAAGCGGGGGGTTTTGCTGGCCGGCGGCATGCCGATGAAGTTCCCGACGATTTCCATCGCCGAGAGCTTTTCCTACCCGACGTCGATGTTCCTGCGTAATTTGATGGCGCTGGATACCGAGGAGATGATCCGCGCCCAGCCGATGGATGCGGTGCTGGTGATCGGCGGCTGCGACAAGACCTTGCCGGCGCAGTTGATGGGGGCGGCGAGCGCCAATATCCCCACCGTGGTGCTGCCGACCGGGCCGATGCTGGTGGGGCACCATAAAGGCGAGGTGCTGGGGGCGTGCACGGATTGCCGGCGGATGTGGGGCAAGTTCCGCGCCGGTGAGATCGATCAGGCGGAGATCGACGTGCTGTCTGGCCGGTTGGCGCCGACCAAGGGCACCTGCATGGTGATGGGCACGGCGAGCACGGTGGCGTGCATGGTGGAGGCGATGGGGATGTGCCTGCCGGGGGCCGCGAGCATTCCGGCCACGCATGCCGACCGCATCCGCGCCGCCGAGGCCTCGGGTGCGGCCGCGGTGCGGCTGGCGGCGAGCGGGCGACGGCCGAGCGATATTATGACCCCGGCGGCTTTTCGCAATGCGCTGACGGTGTTGCAGGCCATTGGTGGGTCTACCAACGCGTTGATCCATTTTACCGCCGTGGCCGGCCGGCTGGGGATTAAGCTGGATATGGCGGAATTCGACCGGCTTGGGCTGGACGTGCCAGTGCTGGTGGACCTGAAGCCGAGCGGCGACCACTATATGGAGCATTTCCACTGGGCGGGCGGGGTGCCGAAGCTGCTGCGCGAAATTGCGCCGCATCTGGATACCTCCACCCTGACGGTGAGCGGCGGCACGCTGGCGGATGCGATTGCGGGGGCCGAGGATGTGCCCGGGCAGACGGTGATCCGCACGCGGGAAAACCCGATTGCCATTGGCGGTGGGTTGGCTGTGCTGGGCGGCAACCTGGCGCCATCCGGCGCGCTGATTAAACGGTCGGCCGCCAATCCGGCGTTGATGCAGCATGAAGGCCGGGCGGTGGTGTTCGACGGGCTGGAGGATATGGCAGCCCGGCTGGACAGCGACGACCTGGATGTGACGGCAGACGATGTGCTGGTGCTGCGCAATGCCGGGCCGAAAGGCGCGCCGGGCATGCCGGAAGCCGGCTACATCCCCATTCCGCGCAAGCTGGCGCGGCTGGGGGTGAAGGACATGGTGCGGATTTCCGACGCGCGCATGAGCGGGACGGCATTTGGCACGATTGTGCTGCA
>CAITOL010000116.1 GCA_903893975.1 uncultured Rhodospirillales bacterium
GCCGACGTGCGAACCACAATCGACACCGCCAGGCTCAAGGGCGCGAACCCCTTCGACGTCATCGTCGCCACGCTGGCCTGACAATCGCCCGGCGCGCCCCAGCGCGGAAAATCACGCTTCAAAATGGGGGTGGGTAATTACCCCAAGCCGATTCCAGTGGACCAAATAAAAATGTCTCCTCGTGTTGAAATACCGCCTTGATAAATAATATTTTAACAAGACGGTATTTTTATTCCGACCTTCCCGGGTCAGATCTCAACGGAAATCAACAATCGCGCGACCACAAGCATTGTGCTCGCCGAAATCGCCGCCGGGCGCGGTGACACCGGACGGCATTTGCCGCGTCTGCTAGCCGCCGCTGGCTGCCACCGGATCAGCATTGCGGCCGAGACGTTGGTGCTGGATCTCGCGGTGCTGGATGAGGTGGCCGGGCTTGCCATCGCGCGCGATCATTGCGTGCGGGCCAGGAAGATCAGCGCAGAGGCCGCCGCGGCGTGGTGGGAGGGCTTGCAGGAGCTTGACCGCGACGGCGGGTTCTATGGCGCGCTGACCTTTGTGCGCGCGGTGGGCGAGGTTATGGGATAACCAGCCGCGCCACCTCGGCATTCGGCCGCAGGTTGATAATGCCGTTGATGCCGACGACCAGGCACACGATGCCGCAGATCTGGTAGCCCAGCCCGTAGCCCTGGGCGGCGGTGGCGCCGGATGCCAGTGCATCCTGCAACACGCTGCCCATCAGATAAGGGCCGATCATGCCGGCGGTGGTGGCGAAGGCGTTGTTGATCGCCAGCATCAAGCCGCGCTGTGCGGTTGGGGTGTATTCGCTCAGCATGGCGTGGCCCATGCCAAAAGTGACCGACAGCAGGGCCAGACTGGTCACCATCATGGTAATCTGTAGCGCCGGGCTTGGCATTTGCCGCAAGGCGATCATGGCGATGCCGCCTGCGGTGACGCAGATGCCGGCCATCAGGCCACGCGCGGCACGGGTGGTGAACTGGCGCGCCAGCATGTGCTGCGACAGCCAACTGGCGCCGATCACCACCACTGGGGACACCAGCCACGGCACCGTCGTCAGCCAACTCGCTTCCTTCGGGGTAAAATGGAGGCCTTGGATGAGGAATGGCGGAAACCAGCCGACAAGCAGGGCCAGTGCCCAATTGCCGCCGAAGCCGGACAGCAGCACGGCGATGGTGGTGCGTTGAAAATCAGCTTTCTGTAGGCGATCCGCGCCTGCGGAACCGCCGCCACAACCGTGGGGGTGTCGGCTAGGCTGCCTTCCTTGCCCCATTTCAGCCAAGCCGCCACCCAGAGCAGCCCCAGCACGCCCAGCGCGCCGAAGGCAGCGTGCCACGAGGTTTCCTCGATCAACAGTTCCAGCAACGGCAGCGCGATCACCACGCCCACCGAGGCGCCTTGCGAAATAATCGCGGTGGGCAACATGCGCAGCCGGTTGGGGAACCATTTGTACGCGGCGTGGAGCGCGATCGGGAACGACCCGCCTTCCCCCGCGCCCAGCGCCATGCGGGCGGCGATCAGCCCGCCAAAGCTGACGCTACCCAGCATAGGGAACTGCACCAGCGACCATATCGACACCATCGCCAACAGCACCCAGCGCGCCTGGACGCGGTTGACGAGGAAGCCCATTACCAATCCGGACACCGAGAACAGGAAGAAGAACGCCGAGTTGACGAGACCGAACTGCTTCGGTGTTAACCCGAGATCCTTCATAATCGGGATGCCGGCGATGCCGATGATCGCCTTGTCGATGAAGTTGATCATCATGAAGCCGAACAGTAGCGCGACGATGACCCAGGCGCCGGGTTGCGGCTTCGTGTTGCCCATTGGCGTTCCCCTGGATTTATTGAAAATCACCCGCCCCGGTCGTTGCCGGGGCGGGACGGCTGGTGGTTAAACTCGCATTTATCAGCATGATCTGGGCCAACATCAGCATCGCCACCAAACACGAAATCTTTCGCAGAGCCGCCCACATCACTCTGCCTCCCATGACCCAGCGCCACATCAGTTCGCCCCTATGTTGACCGACATTTCCCAGATGGGCGGCCCATCCGCCCCTGACTGACGCCAGAATAGCCAAATTGTCAACGGCGGTCGAATTCCAGGCCAGTGTGGCGGAGTAAAAGCAGGCCACTCGTTCGCGGCGTGATGCCTTGCAACCAGGCCCCCGATCGGGGGCCTGGTTGCAAGGTGGCGCCAGCAAAGTCGGTCAGGATTGTGTGATTTTGCCGGTCTCTGGAGCGGCGGCGTGGGCCTGGTTTTGCTCCGCCCTGGCGAC
>CAITOL010000117.1 GCA_903893975.1 uncultured Rhodospirillales bacterium
AGCACCCCGCCATAGCGGCGTTCGGCGAAGCAGGGGATGGACAGGCTGGGGGTGCGGGTTTTCAGCGCCCGGCCCCAGCTATCGGCGCAGGAGCTTTCGCCGACCACGCCCCATTCGAAGTTTTTGTAGCCGGCCCATTGCAGCCCGTTGATGAAATACATCATCGCGCCCGGCGTGGCGTAGAACAGGGCGATGTCGGGCGGGGAGAGCCGGCCGGCGGCGAGCGGGGAGACGGCGAGCGCCTGGTAGCGGCCATCGGGCACGGTGTGCATGGCGGCCTGGTGGGCGGTGGCGTCTTCCAGGGTGGAGAACCAGACATTGACCATGTGCTTGCCGGATTGCCAGGCCGGGTCCTTGGCATTGCCGAGGCCGACGACGGAGCGGCATTGCGCGCCGACCAGATCATCGGCGGTGATGCCCACGGTCCAGCCGAGGCGGGCGGCCTGGGCGACGATCTGATCCATGGTGTGGACGTTGCCGGGGCGGCGGATGCGGGGAATGGCGGCCATTTCCTCCGGGTCCGCGAACAGCTTCATGCCGAACGGGGCGTTGCGCAGGCGCAGCAGGCGGATCAGGTCGTCGCTGATGCGGGCGAGGTCGGCGTTAAGGGCATCGGACATGTAAATCTCCTCCGGAGTCGTGGCGCTTGGAGTGGCGCCATCTCTGGCGGTAAACTTGGACCAGTCGGGCAGGAGATGGCAAACGATGGCAGAATTGGCGGCAAAGGAGCGGCGGGTTTTGCGGCTGCTGGCTGGAGTTTGCGCGCTGTGGGCGGTGTTTCAGCTCACACGCGGCAGTTTCAATTTGCTGGCGCCGGTGCCGTTCGGGCTGACCTTCAATTCGATGGCCGCGCATTTGCTGGCGGGGCGGTTTGACGTCGACCCGGCGGCGGTTGGCGCCGAGGGGTTTGCCCGGGATGGGCGGATTTACGCCTATTTCGGCATTTTTTGCGCGCTGCTGCGCTTGCCGTGGCTGGCGGCGGGTGGGGCTGGGGTGGATGCGACCGTGCTATCTTGCGCGGTGGCGATGGGGCTAACGGGGTGGCTGAAGATCCGCATGGTGCTGCGGCTGGGGGCGCGTTTTCCGGATAGCCCGAACCGGGCGGCGATGCAGGCTTTGCTGATCGCCGCGCTGGCGTTTGGCGGGGTGCAGGTGGAGTTGCTGCGGCCTTCGATCTATCAGGAAGTGGTGGATTGGGCGGGCTGTTTGGCCACCGGCTTTGTCGGCCTGGCGCTCGAGGGGCTGCTGGGCGACGGGTTCGGGCGACGGCGCTTGGGTGGGATGGCTGTGTTGGCGGCGCTGGCATTGACGGCGCGGGTTTCCACCGGCCTGGGCCTCTATGTCGCGTTGGGGCTGCTGGTGCTGCTGCGCTGGCCAGGCTGGCGGGCGTTGCCGGTGGTGATCGTGGTGCTGGCGGCGGGGCTGGCGGTGACGCTGGGGGTGAATGTTGGCCGCTGGGGCGCGCCGCTGGAATTCGCGCCGCTATCGCTCAATCTGATGGCACAGGGCTATGCGCCGGAACGGATCGGGCGGGCGGCGAGCCAGGGGGCGTTCAATCTGGCGCGGCTGGGCTTTGGGCTGCAATATTATATTCTGCCGCTTTGGGTGTTGCCGGATGGCCAGGGTGGGCTGCTGTTCGCCACGTTCCGCGATTATTGGCTGGATGCCGCAGAATTGCCGCCGAGCAGTTTTCTGCTGACCGATACGTTGCTGCTGGCGCTGGGCGGGGTGGCGTTGCGCCGCCTACCCGCCGCGGCCTGGCTGGATCGGCGGGTGGTGGTGGGGCTGGCGTTGGGGCTGGCGGTGCCGCCGGGGCTGATGCTGATAGCGATCAGCATGAACCATCGCTACCGGACGGAGTTTGATGGGCTGTTTCTGCTGCTTGGCCTGCTCGGGGCGGCGATGCTGCTGCGCCAGCCGGCGGCGTTCGGGGCCGGGCTGCGGCGTTGGCTGCTGATTGCCACCGCGATTGGGGTGGTTGGATCGCATGCGACGCTGCTGGCCTATCAGCACTCGCCATTTGGGCCGGGGCAGCGGCATTTGCAGCACGGATTGCTCGGCCGCTACCTTCACGGGGAGTAGGGCCAAGCATTGCTCTGGCGGCATGAACCCGGCAGACTAGGGCTTATGCGATCCCCCTGGTTCCGTTCCGGGCTGCCGAGCTTGCGCGCCGCGTTGGCGGGGCTGCTGGTGCTGGCGTTGTTCGGGTTGGGGCCGGGGCAGTTTGCACCGTCGGCGGATGAGGATGGTGTGGCCGCCTTGCTGGCCGCCGGGGCGATCTGTTCCAGCGTGGCAGGGCACGACGACGGCGGCGGCCAGAAGCAGGCGCCGGTGGGGCATGTGCACGCGCAGTGCGTGCTGTGCCAGACCGGGATGACGCCGTTTATCCTGGCCGGGGCGGCGGTTTTGCCGGGCCGGGTTGCCGTGCGCGCCCCGATGGCGATGGCCGGGGTTCGCGGACCGGATGCCCCAGCGTTTCCCTTTGCCTATGCGTCCCGCGCGCCCCCTGTGATCGGCTGAATTCCGCTATCAGCCTGATCATTGGTTTTGAGGAGCGCATCATGCGTCGTCGTTTTGTTCTGCTGGCCGGGGCCGTGGGCCTCGGGCTTGTTTCGCGTCTGGCAGCCGCCCATGCCCATTTGCAGGGGGCCAGCCCGGCGGTGGGCAGCACGATTGCGGTGCTGCCGGAAAAGTTGGTTTGCACGTTTACTGAGGCGCTCGAGCCCTCGCTCTGCCGGATCGAGGTGCGCGGCCCGAGCGGCACGCGGGTGGACCGGACCGATCTGGCTTTGGCCGGCGACCCGCGCCGGATTGCGGTGTCGCTGCGGCCGGACGGGGCTGGGGTGTATCGGGTGGCCTGGGTGGCGGTATCCGTGGATACGCATCGCACTGAAGGCCTGTTCAGCTTCACCGTGGCCGGCTGAACCGGAATGACGCACGACACCGCGCTGGCGATGGCGCGCTTCGTCCAAAGCCTGGGCACGCTGGCGTTGTTTGGCGCGTTGGCGTTTCGGGTGCTGGTGGCGCCGGTGGCGCGGGGCGTGGTGTGGGCCTGCCTTGGGCTGGCACTGTTGGGTGGCGCGGCCTGGGCGGGGCTGGCGGCGGCGGGGTATGGCGTGCCGGCGAGCGCGCTGCTGGGCGGCACTGGGTTTGGTCGCTGGCTGTTGCTGCGGTTGGGATTGCTGGCGATGGCGGCGGGGCTGGCGCAGTGGCGGCCTTGGCTGGCGGCTGTTGTGGCTGGGTTGGGCGTGGCGGCGGCGGTGGCGAGCAGCCACGCCGCCGCTGAGGCCGATCCGCTCAGCATGGCGGTGTTGGCGTTGCATGTGCTGGCGGCCGGGCTGTGGTTGGGCGGGCTGCTGCCGTTGTGGCAACAGGCTGGCGCGGCGGCGATGGGACCGGCGCGGCGCTTCGGGCTGTGGGCGGGCATCGCGGTGGCGGTGCTGCTGGCGACCGCCACGGTGCAGGGGCTGCGCGGCATTGTCGACCTGCCCGGCCTGTTTGGCACGCCATATGGGCAAGCCGGGCTGGTGAAGGCCGGCCTGCTGCTGGGGCTGTTGGCGCTGGCGGGGATGAACCGCTTTGTCGCCGTGCCGGCGGGGCGGGTTCGGTTACTGCGGCTGGGCATCGGGTTGGAAATTTTGCTCGGGCTGGGGGTGTTGGCGGCAGCGACGGTGATGGGGTCCTCAATGCCATCCTGGCACGACACGCCGGTTTGGCCGTTTGCCTGGGCGCCGAGCACGATCGCTTTGGAAGAGCCGGAATTGCACGATGAGGTATTCGACGCGCTGCACGCGCTGCTGGGGGCGTTCGCGCTGCTGTTGCTGGCAGCCCTCGCGCGGCGGGTGCGCTGGGTGGCGCTGATCGCCGCGGGGGTGATTGCTGGCTTCGCGCTGCCACATCTGGATATTCTGCTAGTGCCGGCGGTGCCGACCAGCTTTCAGCACTCGCCCACCGGCTTTAGCGCCACCGGCATTGCGGCGGCGGCGAAGCTGTACCCGGGGCAGTGCGCATCCTGCCATGGAGCGCGTGGCGAGGGGGACGGCCCGTTGGCCGGGCAAATGGCGCTGCCGCCGGCCGATCTGACGGCGCCGCATCTGTGGGACCATCCGGACGGGGCGCTCTATTGGATGATCGCCGAGGGCAGCCGCACCGCGGATGGTCGGGTGGGGATGCCCGGGTTGGGCCGGCAGTTGGCGGCGGCGCGGATCTGGGAGCTGATCGACTATATTCGTGCCCGCAATGCGGCGGTGGCGGTGGAGGCGGACGGCAATTTCGACCGGCCAACGCCGGCCCCGGAGTTGCAGTTGCAATGCGCCGACGGCAGTACGCCGACCTTGTCGATCTGGCGCAAACAGGCGGGGGCGCTGGTGGTGCGGCGCGGCGCGCCCGTGGCCAGCGATCTGCCGGTGGTGTTTTTGCATCCCGGCCCGCCAGTGGCCGGCGGTTGCGTCGCACCGGACCCGACGGCGTGGGCTGGTTATGCGGCGATGACCGCTGGCGGCGCTGCCTTGCCGGATGACGGCTGGTTTGTCATCGATGCCAATGGCTGGCTGCGGCGACGTGGCCAAGGGTCGGCCGATGCCGCCTGGCAAAGCATCCGCCGCGACCCGCTTTCGAGTGAGATCACCCCCCTGCCCCATCAACATTGACCTGAGAGGATTGTTTCATGCGCTTGATATCGTTTGCCGTTGTTGCCTTGCTTTTCCCTGGACTGGCGGCAGCCCAGGCGGTGGTGGAGGCGCCGTGGGCGCGGGCGACCGCGCCGATGGCGAAGGCGGGCGGGGCGTTTATGACCATTAGCAGCCCAATGGCCGATCAGGTGACCGGCGTGGCCAGCCCGGTGGCGGAGATGGTGGAATTGCATCAGACGGTCGAGCAGGCCGGAGTGATGAAAATGCTGCCGGTGCCGGCGCTGGATTTGGCGGCCGGCCAGAAGGTGACGCTCAAGCCGGGCGGCTATCACATTATGCTGATGGGGCTGAAAGCGCCGTTGAAGCAGGGCGAGAGCTTTCCGATGACGCTGAATTTCGCCCACTCCAAGCCGGTGACGGTGCAGGTGCAGATTGAGGCGCCAGGGGCAGCCGGACCAATGATGCATATGCATTAAGTCGCAACAGGCGGTTGCGGTTCGGCGCATCCGGGGCCAGGATCGCGCCAAGCAAATCAAGCTGAGGACCGCCATGCCGCCTGTGACCGCGCCGACGATTCCGACCAACCCGGTAACCCCGGCGTTGCTTGCGCAAATTCACGCCATTGTGGGCGATCGCGGCCTGGTGGCGGACGCCGACGCGATGGTGCCGTTTGTGACCGACTGGTCCGGCCAGCGGCAAGGGCGCGCGGCGGTGGTGGTGCGGCCGGGCAGCACCGAGGAAGTTGCCGCCGTGGTGAAGCTTTGCGCCGCGCAGAACGTGGCCATCGTGCCGCAGGGCGGCAATACCGGGCTGATGGGTGGAGCAACGCCTTGGCCGGCGCATACCGGGATTTTGCTGTCGCTCGGGCGGATGAACCGGGTGATCGATGTGGACGTGGAAGGCTTCACCATGACGGTGGAAGCCGGCTGCGTGCTGCAAACCTTGCAGGAAGTGGCGGCATCGCATGACCGGTTGCTGCCGCTGAGCCTGGGGGCGCAGGGGTCTTGCATGATCGGGGGCAATATCTCCACCAACGCTGGCGGCGCGCAGGTGCTGCATTACGGCAATACCCGCAGCTTTGTGCTGGGGCTGGAAGTGGTGCTGCCGAACGGCGAGGTTTGGAACAAGCTGCGCGCGCTGAAAAAGGACAATACCGGCTACGACATGAAGCAGATGTTCATCGGCGCCGAGGGCACGCTGGGCATTATCACCAAGGCGGTGATCAAGGTCTGGCCGAAGCCGAAGGATGTGGCGACGGCGTGGATTGCCATTCGTGACCCGCAGGCGGCGGTGACGATGCTGTCTGAAGCCCATGCGGCGAGCGATGATACGGTGACATCCTGCGAGTTGATGAACCGCACCGGCATTGACGGGGTGTTCCGCCATGTGCACGGCACGTCCGACCCGCTGCCGCATGATAGTTTCTGGTATTTGCTGATGGAATGGTCGTCCACCCGGGTGAAGGCGGATGGCGAGGGCGGCATGGTCGAGAAGATGGAGACCTTCCTGGCCGATATGCTGGAACGCGGGCTGGCGCTGGATGCGGTGATTGCGCAATCGGAAGCGCAGGCGAAGGCGATGTGGAAAATCCGCGAGGGCCATGCCGAGGCCGGGCGGGCGGATGGGCCGGCGATCAGCTACGACATGTCGGTCGCGACCACGAAAATTCCGGCCTTCGTCGATCAGGGCATTGCGGCGGCGAAGGCGATTTTGCCGGACATCAAGCCGCAGCCGCTGGGGCATATCGGCGATGGCAATCTGCATTACGGCTTCCGCGCCCCGGATGGCATGAGCCGGGAGACCTGGAACCAGTACACCCCGGCGATTACCCGGGCGATCAACGACCTGATCCGCGATTTCGGTGGCTCGATTTCCGCCGAGCATGGCATCGGGCAGGAGAAGCTGGACGAGTTGGCGCATTATGCCTCCGCCGTGGAGATCTCCACGATGCAGGCGGTGAAGCGGGCGCTCGATCCGCAGAACATCATGAACCCCGGCAAGATCTTCCGGCTGTAGCCGGTGGACGATGCCATCTTCACGGTGATGACGGTGCCGGCGCCGGCGGTAAGCCCGGCGCAGGCGGCGGCGGTGGCACAGGCGGAATGGGGCATTGCCGGCGCTGCCCGGCTGCTGACCGGGGAGCGGGATAGCAATTTCCGCCTGACCGCCGACGATGGCCGGGAGTTCGTGCTGAAATTCGCCAATCCGGCCGAGACGCCCGAGGTGGTGGATATGCAGATCCGCGCGCTGGCGCATATCGCGGCGCGTGATCCGGGGCTGCCGGTGCCGCGCATGATCGCGCTGCCGGATGGGCGGATTGAAACCGTCGTGGATGGCGTGCGGGTGCGGCTGTTGAGCTGGCTGCCGGGCCTGCCGCTGCGCGATGCGCCGCGCAGTGCGGCGCAGCGTGTGGCGTGCGGGGCGGCGCTGGCGCGGCTCGGGCTGGCGTTGCAGGGGTTTGCGCATCCGGCCAGCGCCACACCGCTGATCTGGGACCTGACGCATACCGCGCGGCTGCGCGAGGTGCTGGACACGTTGGAGCCGGCCGAGGCGCGGGCGGAGATTACCGCCGTGCTGGACGCGTTCGACACCGAGGTGGCGCCGATCCGGCCACGCCTGCGGTCGCAGGTGCTGTATAACGACATGAACGTGGGCAACACGCTGGTGCAGCCGGACGCGCCGGAGGTGGTGGCCGGGATTATCGATTTTGGCGACGTGGTCGAAACCGCCGTGGTGATCGACCTGGCGGTGGGCGCGACGAGCCAGTTGGCACACGGGGTGGATGTGGCGGCGGCGATGGGGGATTTCGTCGGCGGCTACCACCGACTGCGGCCCTTGCTGGCCGAGGAGGTGGCGGTGCTGCCGCTGCTGACCGCGTGCCGGCTGTCCATGAGTTTGGTGTTGCAGGCGTGGCATCGCGCCACGCATCCGCATAACCCGCATTACCGCTCGATCCCCGCGACGGAGATGCAGCGCCGGCTGGCGGCGATTGCCGCCGTGCAGGCGCCGGAGACGATGACGGCCATCCGCCGCGCCTGCGGCCTGGATTAAGGAGGTTCCATGACCGGACAGACCGAGTTGCTGACACGGCGCGCCCAATTGCTCGGGCCGAGCTACCGGGTGTTTTACGACGAGCCGGTGCATCTGGTGCGCGGCGAAGGCGTGTGGCTGTGGGATGCGGATGGCAAGCGGTACCTGGATATGTACAACAACGTGCCCTGCGTCGGGCATTGCCATCCGCGCGTGGTGGCGGCGCTGACCGCCGCGGCGGGCACGCTGAACACGCATACGCGCTACTTGCACGAAGGGGTGCTCGATCTGGCAGAGCGCCTGCTGGGCACGATGCCGGCCGAGCTCGGCCATGTGATGTTCACCTGCACCGGCAGCGAGGCGAATGACCTGGCGATCCGGGTGGCGAAGGCGGCGACGGGGGGGACGGGGATTATCGTCACCGCCAATGCCTATCATGGGGTGACGGAGCTGATCGCGGGCATGTCGCCATCTTTGGGCGTCGGCGTGCCGGCGGGGCCGGGGGTGTATGTGGTGCCGGCGCCGGTGGCGGGTGGCAAGGACGTGGGTGAGCGGTTCGCCGATGGGGTGCGGGCGGCGCTGGCGCATATGTTCGAGGATGAGATCAAGCCGGCGGCGCTGCTGGTGGATACGCTGTTCTCCTCCGACGGGATGGTGTGCGATCCGCCCGGGTTTCTGGCGCCCGCCGTGGCGGCGGTGCGTGCGGCGGGCGGGGTGTTCATCGCCGATGAGGTGCAGCCGGGCTTTGGCCGCACCGGGGTGATGTGGGGGTTTTCGCGGCATGGGCTGGTGCCGGATCTGGTGACGATGGGCAAGCCGATGGGCAATGGCCATCCGATTGCGGCGATGGCGGCGCGGCCGGCAGTGTTGGAGAATTTCGGCAAGCAGGCGCGGTATTTCAACACCTTCGGCGGCAACACCGTCTCCACCGCCGTGGCGCGCGCGGTGCTGGAGGTGATTGCGAGCGAGGGGCTGCTGGAGAACGCGGCGACGCAGGGGGCGTATTTGCTGGCGGGCGTGCGCAGCCTGGGCAGCACGCGGTTTGGCAATACGCGCGGCGCCGGGCTGTATCTGGGGGTGGATATGATCGACGCCAACGGCGCGCCGGATGCGGCGGCGGCCAAGCGGGTGGTGAACGGGTTGCGCGGCCGGGGGGTGCTGATCGGGGCGGCCGGGCCGCATGCGAGTTCGTTGAAAATTCGCCCGCCTTTGCCGATTGATCGCGCGGCGGCGGATTTCTTCCTCTCCGCGCTGGCGGACACGCTGGCGGAGTTGGGCTGAGATGACCCGGCTCGACCCGACGCGCCAGCCGGTGCTGGTGGGGATTGGCGAGATTATCGACCGGCCGGCCGATCGGGCGCAGGGGCAGGAGCCGCTGGCACTGATGGTGGCGGCGTTGCAGCGGGCGGAGGCCGATGCCGGGGCGGCGTTGCTGGCGCGGGTGGATTCGCTCGATGTGGTGAACTCCATCACCTGGCCCTACGTCGATCTGCCCGGGTTGATCTGCCAGCGGCTGGGGATTGCGCCGCAGCGGCGGTTTTATGGCGAGGTCGGTGGCAATACGCCGATCCTGTTCATCCACGAGGCGGCGCAGCGGATTGCGCGCGGCGAGAGCACGGTGGCGGCGGTGGTGGGCGGGGAAGCGACGCACACGGCCGCCTGGGCACGGCGGCAAGGCGTGGCGCTGCCGTGGACCGAGGTGGAGCCGGTGGCGATTGGGCCGGGGGGCTATCTGCCGGCGCGCAAGCGGAGCTATTTGCATCCGCTGGCGGTGGCGCATGGGATTGATGCGCCGATTACGGTTTATCCGCTGTATGAAAATGCGACCGCAGCGGCATGGGGGCTGACGCCGGGGGCGGCGCAGGCGGAATCGGCGCGGATTTGGGCCGGTATGTCGCAGGTGGCGGCGGCGAACCCGAATGCCTGGATGCGGACGGCGCTGAGCCCGGCGCAGATTGCCGCCACCGGGCCGGAAAACCGGCCAATCGCCTGGCCGTATCCGAAGCTGATGGTGGCCAATCCAGCCGTGAACCAGGGTGGGGCGGTGCTGATCACCAGTGCCGCGGTGGCGCTGGCGGCGGGGATTCCGGCGGCGCGGCTGATCCATATCTGGGGCGGTGCTGCGGCGACGGAGCCGAAGGACTGGATGGCACGCGACCAGTTTACCGCCGCCCCGGCGCAGGATGTGGTGCTGGAGGCGATGCTGGCGGCCAACGGCGGCAGCATTGCCGGGGTGGCGGCGTGCGAGCTGTATTCCTGCTTTCCGGTGGTGCCGAAAATGGCGCGGCGGCGGCTGGGGCTGGCCGAGGATGCGGCACTGTCCACCGCCGGTGGGCTGACGTTCCATGGCGCGCCGTTGAACAATTACATGACCCATGCGGCCTGCGGCATGGTGCGCACCTTGCGGGCAAGGCCGGGGGAACGCGGGGTGCTCTACGGCCAGGGCGGGTTTGTGACCGCGCATCACGCGATTGTGGTGGCGTCACGCGCGCCGGAGGATGACGGGATTCTGGCGCCGTTCGACCGGCAGGCCGAGGCGGATGCGCGGCGCCGGCCAGCGCCAGAGATTGTCGAGACCGCCAGCGGCGCGGCGACGGTGGAGACCTTTACCGTGGTGTTCGCCGCCGATGGCAGCGTGGCGCATGGCGCGGTGGTGCTGCGCCTGCCCGGTGGGGCGCGGACACTGGCGCGGGTGCCGGCGGAGGATGGCGCCACGCTGGCGGTGTTGATGGACACCGCGCAGAGCCCGGTTGGCCGGGTGGGCACGGTGGGCGCCGGCGCGGGTGGGTTGCTTTACTGGGCGGCGTGATCTGGGGCGATCAGCGGTAGGCGGGGGAAGTAGGTGCGGTAGCGGGCGGCGTCGCGGGTGAGCAACTGGTAGCCGGCGATGGCGGCATGGGCGCCGATGAAGAAATCGGGCAAGGCGGTGACTTTGCTGCCGCCGCGCTGGCGATAGGCCAGATGCGCCTTGGCGGCGAGGAAGCCGGCGGCGAAGGGCAGCGGTTCACGCGCCAGCATGGCGGTGGGCAATGCGGCATCGAGGTCTTCGATGCGGGTGAAGTGCACGGAAATTTCGGCGTAGATGATCGGATTGATCACCAGCCGGGCGCGGTCGGCGGCGGCTGCCAGATGCTGGGCCGACCAGTCGCACCAAAGCGGGTCCTGCGTCAGCAGGTCGAGCAGGACGTTGCTATCGACCAGAACGGCGGTCATTCGCCGCGGGTCAGCGCCATGATTTCATCGGTGGACAGGTTGCCGTCACCGCGGCCTTGCAGATGCGCGACCAGTTGGGCGCCGCGACTGGGCTTGCGGCTGGGCGCGCGGACGATGCGCACCACTTTGCCATCATATTCAAATGCCACTTCGCTGTGCGGCAGCAAGCCGGCCTGGGCGCGGATGTCGGCGGGGATGGTGACCTGGCCTTTGGAGGTGATGCGCATGGGATGTCTTACTCCTACGGGTAAGAGTATTACTGCGACGCGGCGCGGCCAGCAAGGCAAGACCGGAAATCCTGCGGCGAAGTTAGGTGACGGCGCGGTGGGGCGTGCTAAATCTGGCGGATGATTGCTCCTTCGCCTGATGTTGCTGCCCGTCGTCGTTTGCGCCGCCACCGGATGGTGGCCACTGGCCTGGTGTTGGCAATGGCCGCTATCACCCTGGCGACCTACGCCATGCCGCATGGGATGGCCGCCGAATTGCTACGGGCGGCGGCGACGGCGGGGTTTGTGGGCGGGATTGCTGACTGGTTCGCGATTACCGCGTTATTTCGCCATCCGTTGGGGCTGCCGATCCCGCATACCGCGATTATTCCGCGTGAGCAGTCGCGGCTCGGGCGGGCGCTGGGGCGGTTTGTGGCCGAGCATGTGTTCACCGAGGCCGATGTGGCCCGCATGCTCGGGCGGCTGGACCTGGCGGGGATGGTGGCGCGGTTTCTGGCCGATCCGGCCTCCGCGCGCCCGGCGGCGGAGGCGTTGGCAACCACCCTGCCCCGGTTGCTGGCGACGATCGAGGATGGCCGGGCGCGCAAGGTGATGACGCGGATTTTGCCGCGCGTGCTCGGCGGTCCGGAAGCCGGGCGGGTGGTGGCGCGGGCGTTGCGGCATTTGATGGAAGGCGGCCGGCATCAGGAGGTGTTCGGCTATGTGCTGGCGCAGTTGAAGCTGCTGCTGGCCGGGCGGGAGGATGCGCTGCGCCAGGCGATTGAGGAGCGGGTGCGCGAGCAGGGCGGGCGGCTGGTGGGCTGGGCGCTGGGCGCGTCGATCGCGCGGCGGGCGCTGGCGGTGATCAACGCCGAGTTGGACAAGATCGAGCCCAACGGCTCCGAGTTACGCGATGCGTTCGACGAATGGATGCGGCGCGAGATTAGCAAAATCGAAGCCGATCCGGCGCGGGCGGCGGAAATTGGCGCCGCGCTGCGCAAGGTGTTGGCGCATGACAGCGTGCGGGTGTGGTTCTGGGATGTGTGGTCGCGGGTGCGGCTGTCGCTGGAGGCCGATGCGGCGCGGCCAAACGGGCGCACGGTGGCGTTTCTGGCCGAGGCGCTGGGCAATCTCGGCACGCTGCTGCACACCGATGTGGCGGCGCATGACCGGCTGCAACGCGTGGCGCAGGGCATTGTCAGCGGATTTCTGCCGGCCGCCCAAGCGCAACTGGCGGATTTTATCGCCGAGGTGGTGGACCGGTGGGATAGCTCCACCCTGGTGGACCGGCTGGAATTGCGGCTGGGGCCGGATCTGCAATTCGTGCGCATCAACGGCACGCTGGTCGGCTTCGTGGTTGGTGGGGTTGTCTATGCCGCGTTACATGCGACATTCGGCTGAATGCGTCTTTGAAAGTCTGACCTGATGCGCCTGTCCGTGCTCGACCAGTCCACCGTGGTATCCGGCCGTTCGCCCGATATGTCCATCCGGGAAAGCCTGGCGCTGGCGCAGCATTGCGAGGCGCTGGGCTATGCGCGGTATTGGTGCGCGGAGCATCATAACTCCGCCTCCATCGCCGGGTCGGCGCCGGAGATTTTGATCGCCGCGATTGCCGCGACCACGCAGCGCATCCGCGTCGGCAGCGCCGGGGTGATGCTGCCGCATTATGCGGCGCTGAAGGTCGCCGAGCAGTTCCGGGTGCTGGATGCGATTGCGCCGGGGCGGATCGATCTGGGGTTGGGTCGGGCGCCGGGGTCGGACGGGTTGACGGCCTACGCATTGAACCCGAATGCGGCCACCGCGTCCGAGCATTTCCCGTCGCAGGTGCGTGACGTGCTGGCCTGGATGGCCGGGGCGCCGCTGCCGGATAACCATCCGTTCCGGGCGATTTCGGCGCAGCCGCAAGGGCCAGGGCTGCCGGAGACGTGGATTTTGGGCAGTTCGGATTTTGGCGCCCAGGTGGCGGCGCATTTCGGGCTGCCGCATTGCTTTGCCTATTTCATCTCCGAAGGGCACGGGGCGGCGGAGGCGCTGGCGCTGTATCGGCAACGCTACCAGCCCAGCCCGCGGCATCCGGAGCCGTATGGGGCGATTTGCGTGTGGGCGCTGGCGGCGGACACGGCGGAGGAAGCCGAGCGGCTGTTTTCCAGCCGGGCGCTGGCGCGGCTGTGGCGCGACCGGGGAATTTTCGCCCCCCTGCCCTCGCCCGAGGAAGCGGCGGCGTATAGCTACTCCGAAGCGGAGCGGACGAAGCTGGAGAGCCTGCGCCGGCGCAGCTTTTTCGGCACGCCGGATGTGGTGGCGGCACGGCTGCGGGCGCTGGCGGCTGAGGTGGGGGTGGAGGATATCGCCATTTTGACCACGACGCATGATCCGGCGGCGCGGCGGCGGAGTTATAGTTTGCTGGCGGCGGAGTTTGGGTTGCAGGGGAGTTAAGGTGTTCTTTTTGTGAACAAAAAGGACCAAAAAAACTTCAACAGTTCCTGGGCTTCGCCGTACTTCTAACGGTTGGTTCGGGGGTACGGGACCAAAGTGAGAAAGTTTTTTGCTGCTTTTTTACAAAAAAGCAGACCTTCCTACTGCCTCTGCCGCAACCGCCAGACATACCAGCGAAACGCCGCATAGCCGATCAGGCCAGCGGCAATAATGAACGGCACCAGCAGCAGGGCAAACCACAGTGCCAATGCGGTACCAAGGATGGCGATGCCCGCGCCGGCGACCAGCAAGGCCCAACTGATCAGCCGGTCTTTGAACGACGGCCGGGGCGCTTCGATGAAGCGGCCATCGGCGGTCATATCGAGCACATCGTCCGCGTCCGGACGTTGCCCGACGTTTTGAATGATGATTTTCATGCCCATGACGTGGCGCGTCGCGGGCGCCGGGTCAAGCGGCGGGTGGATTAAGCCTTGTTCACCCTGGCGCGGCGCAGGCGGGCGATGCCGAACAGGCCGATGCCGAACAGCGCCAGCGAGGCCGGTTCCGGCACAGCGGTCACGCCGAAGCTGGAGCCGGCGGGCAGCGATAGCCGCACCAGCGTATTGGACTGGCTGAAGATGGCGGTGTTGTTGCTGGTATCGAGCGCCGCGATATCGCCGCGCGAGCCGCTATCGGCGATCAGGGTCTGGGTCGAGTCCGACAGCGCGACCTCATAGATATCGCCGTAATTGGTGTTGACGAACAAAACCGGCGTGCCGGCCAGGTTGGCGACCAGCGCGCCATCGGCGCCGGCGATGAAGCCCGAGTCGAACACCACCGCATTGGTGCTGAGGGTATAGCCGTAGACGTGCTGATTATCCTCGGCGAACAGCTCGGTCCCATCGGCGGAGACCGAAAGCCCATCAAACCCGCCAGTGGCCAGCACCGAGACGGCGCCGGTGGTGGGGTTCAGGCTCACCAGCCCGGCGCTGCCGGAGGCGTAGAGCAGCCCGGTGGCGGTGCTGGCGGTTAGGCCGGTGGCACCGCCGACATAGCCGGCGAGGCCGAGGACGTTGCCGTAGCCGTCGATCCGCGAAATGGCGCCGCCGCCCTGGTCGGCGACGTAAATGCTGCCGTTCAGCGCCGCCATGCCGGCCGGGACAGAGCGTTGATTTTTCTTGCAACGAATTGGGTAATTTGTTATTTATGATGACATGTATTTCACCCCCTCCCCACTCAACCCAACTGACGCGATGCCGGAACTGGCGCGGCGGGTCGGGCTGATTCTGGCGGATCTGGCGGGGCTGGTGGCCGCACGATTTTTGCGGCGGCCGCATGTGGCCGGGTTGATCGTGCTGCTGTGGCACCGGCTGCAACGGGTGGCGCCACGGCTGGCACGGGCGATGGCGCGCCCGCCGGTGCAGCGGGCGCGGCGGGCGGCGGTGCGGCGGGACCAGGCCGAGCGGCCTCCTGCGGCGCGGCTGCCCGGGCGGCGGGGCTGGCTGTTGCGCGAACTTGGCTACGAAGCGGCGGCGTATCGGTCGCAGTTAGAGGCACTGCTGCGCGAGCCGGCGATGCAGGCGGCGCTGGCGGCGGTGCCGCAGGCTGGGCGGCTGCTGCGCCCGGTGTTCCGGATGCTGGACCTGCCGGATCTGACCGTGACGCCGGCGGTAAGCGTCGCGGTCGGCTTGGTGCGTCCGCCGGACCGGCCTGGTGCGGTGCGCGACGGACTGGCGGAGGATCAGGTGGTGGCGGGGGTGGGTGGCGGAAAAAATCCGGGTGGCGGGGTGTGATTTCGCACGCGTATTTTGTTACGATATCGTATTAAAAATACCGCTTATTGTTTTATGATCTATGGCTTGGGGGATATTCTCCGCATCCAGGCGGTGATCTGGCGCACCGTGGTGCCTTCGGCGTTCAGGTAGCCGTGCGGGGCGAATGGGCCGCAGGCGGGGCCGCGCAGCGGGGATGGGGCTTCGATGCGCAGAATATCGTGCCGTGCGGCCTGGGCCAAAGTGGCGGCGAGTTTCGCGGCCTCCCCCGGCGGGCTGAGGCGGCAGGTATCGGCGGCGTGCACCACGATCAGGCTGGGCACGGCGACCTGCTCGGGGTGGCCGTCATATACCGTCTCCCCCCCCGCATTGCGTTGGCTGACCGGGGAGGTGAGCACCAGCCCGGCGATGCGGCCGGGGGGAAGTGCGGCGGCGAGGTTGGCCGCGCCGGTGCTGCCCTGGCTGGTGCCGACGAGGAAGATGGGCACGCTGCCGGTGAGCGCACGCAGGCGGGCGAGGATGGCGGCGGCGGCATCGGCGAAATCCGCCGAGCCGCGCCGGCCGAGCAGCGAGGTGCCGGCAGGGGTATCCGGCAGCGCCACGGCGAGGTTTTCCGAGCGCCACAGCGCGCGGGTGCGGACCAGGAAATTATCCTCATACCGCACGAAGCCGGTGGTGCCGATGCCGACCACGCCATCGCCGCCGGGGAACAGCAGTACGGCGGCGGTCGGCTCGGGCGGTAGCAGGAAGATCACCCGGCGCGGCTGGCCGTCCGGGCCATCGATGGTTTCCACCAGCTGGCGGCCGACGCCTTGGGCTTGGGCGGGGGCCGGAATCGGGGCGGTGAGGCCGATCAGCAGCAGCACCGTGAGGATGCGCCACATGCGGCTTAGCCCACGACCAGGGTGGTGCCGTCCACCCCGAGCACGGTGAGTTCGGCGTCAACCGCCGGGGCGGGGCGGCCTTTGGCGAGATGGGCCGACCAGTCGGAATCGCCGACGCGGACCCGCAGATCATGCTGGCCGGCAACCAGCACCCGGGCGGTGCGGCCGACCAGACCGGCATCCTTGGTGTTCAGCGTCTGCTGCGGCCGGGCCGGGCGCAGCCGGACGCCGATGGTGATGGCGACCACGGCGAGCACGGCGAAGGCCAGCACTTGCAGGCCGAAGCTGGGATCGGCGGCATAGACCAGCGCGCCGGTGCCCAGCGCCGCCAGACCGAGCCACATCATGAACACGCCGGGCGCCAGCACTTCGGCCACCAGCAGCGCCAGCCCGCCGAGCAGCCAGAGCACCGCGGCGGTCATACGCGGGGGACCGAAACTTGGGTGGCGGCTGCGCCGGCGGGGGCGCGCAGCAATTCCATCGCCTGGGCAATGCCGCCGGCCATGGCGCTGGCTTCCATCGGCACCACCACCAGCCGCGAGCCGGGTGACGCGGCCATGGCACCGAAGGCTTTGACGTATTCCTGGGCGATGAAGTAGCGCAACGCCGCCTCCCCGCCATCGCGCGCGGCTTGGGCGACGACGTTGGTGGCCACGGCTTCGGCCGTCGCGAGGCGTTCGCGGGCTTCGGCGTCGCGGTTGGCGGCTTGCTGGCGGCCTTCGGCGGCGAGGATGAGGCTTTGCTTGGCGCCTTCGGCCCGGGCGATGGCGGCTTCGCGTTCACCATCGGCCTTGGTGACCAGGGCGCGGCGTTCCCGCTCGGCCGTCATTTGCAGGTTCATCGCCTTGATCAGGTTTTCCGGTGGCTCAATGCGGCGGATTTCCACCCGATGCACTTTGACGCCCCAGGGGGTGGTGGCGCCGTCGATGACGGTGAGCAGCTGGCTGTTGATGCGTTCCCGCGAGGACAAAGCGGCATCGAGCGCCATTTCCCCGATGACGGCGCGGATGTTGGTCATCGCCAGGGTGGACAGCGCCTGGTTGAGGTTGGCGACCTGATAGGCGGCCTTGGCGGCTTCGAGGATGCGGTAATAAATCACCCCATCGACGGCGACGGTGGCGTTGTCGCCGGTGATGACGCTTTGCTCGGGTATGTCGAGCACGGTTTCCTGCACGTTCATGCGGCGGCCGACGCGGTCGATGAAGGGGGTGAGGAAGCTCATGCCCGGTTGCAGTTCGCGGGTGAAGGCGCCGAAGCGTTCGACGGTCCAGACCTCGCCCTGCGGGACGGTTTTGACCCCGGCGAACATGGTGACGACCACCAGCACCAGAACCAGCAGCCAGACCAGGATGAATGCGTTGGGCATGGTGGCGTTCGTCCCTTGTTGAGTTTTGTAGCGTAACACTTCGGGCGGTGACTTGGCGATAACAAGGGAGGCGGCCACATTGCGCGGCATGACCCATCCCGAGACATGGCTGCGCCCGCTGAAAGCCGGGCTGTTTTGCGAACCTGGCGGATTTTTCATCGACCCGATGCGCGTGGTGGAGCGGGCGGTGATCACGCATGCGCATGCCGATCATGCGCGGCCGGGGCACCAGGCGGTGCTGGCGAGCGCGCCGACGATTGCGCTGATGCAGGCGAGGATGGGCAAAGCCGGGCTGAGCCATCAGGCGCTGCGCTGGGGGGAGCGGGTGCGGCTGGGCGAGGTGACGCTGTGGCTGCAACCGGCCGGGCATGTGCTGGGCAGCGCGCAGGTGGTGATGGAGTATCGCGGCCAGCGCGTGGTGGTGAGCGGGGATTACAAGCGGCAGCCGGATCGGAGTTGCGAGCCGTTTGAGCCGGTGGCGTGCGACGTGTTCGTGACCGAGGCGACGTTCGGGCTGCCGATTTTCCGCATGCCTGACCCGGCGGCGGAAATCGGCAAGCTGCTGGCCAGCGTGGCGCTGTTTCCGGAGCGGGCACATGTGGTGGGCTGCTACTCGCTGGGCAAGACGCAGCGGGTGATTACCCTGCTGCGCGACGCGGGCTGGCAGGCGCCAATCCACCTGCATGGCGCGCTGGTGGGGATGTGTGCGGTTTATGAGCGGTTCGGGGTGGAATTGGGGCCGCTTTTGCCCGTCAGCGGCACGATGGCGGGGGCGATTGTGCTGGCGCCGCCGACCGGGACGGATGCCAAATGGTCGCGCCGGCTGGCCGATCCGGTGGCGTGCCTGGCGTCTGGATGGATGCTGTCGGCCAAGCGGGCGCGGCAGTCCGGCGCGGAGTTGCCGCTGGCGATTTCCGACCATGCCGATTGGGACGATCTGCTGGGGACGATCGCCGAGACCGGGGCGGGGGAAGTGTGGGTGACGCATGGGAGCGAGGCGGCGTTGATCCATGAACTCGGCAGGCGCGGCATTCGCGGCCGGGCGTTGCGGCTGATCGGCTATGGCGAGGAGGCATGATCGCGCTGGCCGGGCTGCTGGAGCGGCTGCGGACATGCCCGACCGAGGCGCATCGGCAACGCGTGTTGGGGCAATGTGACGACCCGACGATCCGGGCGCTGCTGGCCGGGACGATCAAGCCGCGCCGGGTCGGGCTGCCGGTGCTGCGGGGGCTGGCGGCGGCACGGGTCGATCCGGTGTTGTTTGCGCTGTCGCAGGATTTTCTCGGGGATTTTGTCGAAACCTTGGCGTTGATCTGGCCGGCGCGGGCGAGCAATGCGGCGGCGCCGCGCGTGGCGGAGGTGCTGGCCGGGCTGGCGGCGGCGGACGACATGCCGGGCCTGCTGGCGGGGTGGCTGGATGCGTCCGATGCCGCGACCAGGCTGGCGTTGTTGCGGTTGGTGACCGGCAAACTTCGCCCGGTCTCGGCGCCGGCGCTGGAGCCGCGCGGGCCGGGGGGGCGGATTGTCGCGATGCTGATGTATGCGCAATCGGTGCGGGTGGGGTTGGAGCGCGACTATAGTTTCGGGGTGTGGGATGCGGCGGAGCAGTTGGTGCCGGTGGCGCGGGTGCAGGTGGCGGCACGCGATGCGCTGGAGGCCTGGGTGCGGGCGCATACGGTGACGAAGTTTGGCCCGGTGCGGGAGGTTGCGCCGGGGCTGATGGTGGGGTTGCGCTTTGCCGGGGTGGCAGCCTCCGCCCGGCACAAGGCCGGGTTGGTGCTGGTTGAAGCGGTGTGCGAGGGCGTGCTGGCCGAGGGGGCGGTGGGGCGGTTGGCGGATTTGCAGGCGCTGTTGGATTGAAGCGCGCCAGCCGCCATGATGCGGCGACACGACTCCAAGGGGGCCACGCCGATGCCGATTATCCAGAACCCGACGCTGGCGCGGTTGCGTGCCGGCAAATCCGCCCTCGGCTTCGGGGCCAGCGTGCTGCGCACGGTGGCGACCCCGGCCTATGCCGCCGCTGCCGGGTATGACTGGCTGTTCATCGACATGGAGCATGGCGCGTTTTCGGTGCACGAGGCGACGCAGATGTGTCTGGCGGCGCTGGGCACCGGGGTGACGCCGCTGGTGCGGGTGTGTGCCGATGCGCTGGATGAAGGCACCCGGGCGCTGGACAATGGCGCGCAGGGGGTGGTGATCCCGCATGTGGACACGGCCGAGCAGGCGGCGCGGATTGCCCGGGCGTTTCGCTACCCGCCGCAGGGGGCGCGGTCTTGGGGTGGGGGGATTGCGCAGTTTGGCTATCTGCCGCCGCCGGCCGCCCAGGCGCAGGCCGAGGTGAATGCCGAGACCTTGGTGGTGGTGATGATCGAAACCGCGACCGCAGTGGCGAATGCCGATGCCATCGCGGCGGTGGACGGGATTGATGTGCTGTTTATCGGCACATCGGACCTGACGGCGGATATGGGGATTGCCGGGCAGTTCGGGCACGAGAAGGTGCAGGCGGCGTATGCGGCGGTGATTGCGGCCTGCCGCAAGCACGGCAAGATCGCCGGGCTGGGCGGGGTCTACGATGACGTATGGGCGGAGCATTATATCCGCCAGGGCTGCAAATTCGTGCTGGCCGGCAATGATCAGGGCTTTCTGCTGCAAGCGGCAACGGCGCGGGCGAAGTTCCTGAACGGGTTTATGTGATCGGCCGATGACGATCGCGCCGCTGCATCTGGCCGGTGAACGGCTGCAACTCGACCCGGCCGGCGGGTTGTTCTGGCCGGCGCAACGCCTGCTGGCGGTGGCGGATCTGCATCTGGAAAAAGGCTCGGCCGCCGCGATGAAGGGGCAGTTGCTGCCGCCCTGGGATAGCACGGCGACGCTGGACCGGCTGGCGGGGCTGCTGCGGCGCTATAAGCCGGAGACGGTGGTGGCGCTGGGGGATTCGTTTCACGATCGCGGGGGTGCCGGGCGGCTGGGGCGGGCGGATCTGGAACGGGTGCAGGCGATGACGGCGGCGTGCCGGTTTATCTGGGTGTTGGGCAACCATGACCCGACGCCGCCGGAGGGGCTGGGCGGAATTTCCACCGCGACCTTCCGGCTGGGCAATCTGGTGTTCCGCCATCAGGCCGAAGCGGGGGCGGTGGGGGAAATCTCCGGCCATTTTCACCCGAAGGCGGCGATCCCGACCGCGGGGGCCGTGATCTCCCGCCCGTGTTTTGTCGCCGATGCGCGGCGGATGCTGCTGCCGGCGATCGGGGCGTATACCGGCGGGTTGGATGTGCGCGACCCGGCGATTGCCGGGTTGTTTCCGCGCGGCGGGCGGGTATTTTTGCTCGGGCGGGACCGGCTTTACAGCTTCGCGTTGCCGGCGCGGCGGCGGGCGGCGTAGCGGGGACAAAATTCGCATCGGTAGGGTGCGCGAATTTCGATTTGTCCCATATAGGCATGCATCCAAACCGGCCGCCCCGGCGTAGGGCGGATATGAGAAAGTTTCGTGCCCCGATGACTGCCCCCGTGTTGCTGCTGCTACGCCGCGAATTGCGAACGGCCGATAATGCTGCTTTGGCTGGCGCTTTGGCCTCTGGCCGGCCAGTTTTGCCGGTGTTTGTGCTTGATGACCTCGCACCGGGCGCATGGGCGCCGGGCGGGGCGTCGCGCTGGTGGCTGCATCATAGTCTGGCGGCGTTGCAGGCGGATCTGGCGGCGTTGGGCGCGCCGTTGGTGCTGCGGCGTGGCCGGATTGAGTTCGAGGTGCCGAAGCTGGTGGGCGAAACCGGGGCGGTGGAGGTGCACGCGGGCATGCCGACCGAGCCGTGGGCGCGCCGGCTGTATCACACGCTGCGGGCGGCGCTGCCGGTGAAGCTGGTGGTGCATGAGACGACGTTGCTGCTGCATCCCGACCGCATCCGCACCCAGGCCGACACACCGTATGGCGTTTACACGCCGTTTTCCCGCGCCTGCAAAGCGCAGTTCCCGCTGGCCGCGCCGTTGCCGGCGCCGGCACATATCCCTGCCCCGCCCTACCCGCCATCGGACGTGTTGGGGGAGTGGGGGTTGCTGCCGCAGAAGCCGGATTGGGCTGGCGGGTTGCGGGCAAGCTGGACCCCCGGCGAGCGCGGCGCGATGGCGCGGCTGCTGGCGTTTCGGGATGCGGGGCTGAACGCCTATGCCGATCAGCGCGACGTGCCCGGGGTGGACGGCACGTCGATGCTGTCGCCGCATCTGGCCTGGGGGGAAATCTCCCCCCGGCAGATTCTGGCGGTGGTGGGGAACGGGTCTGACAAATTCACCAACGAGGTGCTGTGGCGCGAGTTTGCCGCCAATCTGCTATGGCATCAGCACGGCCTGCCGGAGACGCCGTTGCGGCCGGAATTCGCGGATATGCCGTGGCGGGATGATCCGGCGGGGTTGGCGGCCTGGCAGCACGGCCGCACCGGGATTCCGCTGGTCGATGCGGGCATGCGGCAGTTGTGGCAGACCGGGTGGATGCATAACCGGGTGCGCATGGTGACCGCGAGCTTTCTGGTGAAGCACCTGATGATCCCGTGGCAGGCGGGGGAGGCGTGGTTCTGGGATACGCTGGTGGATGCCGACCTGGCGCAGAACGCGGCATCATGGCAGTGGGTGGCCGGGTGCGGTGCCGATGCGGCCCCGTATTTCCGGGTGTTCAACCCGGCGTTGCAAGGGGCGAAATTCGACCCGACCGGGGCGTATGTGCGGCGCTACGTGCCGGAACTGGCGCAGGTCCCGGACCGGTTTGTGCACGCGCCGTGGGAGGCGCCGAACCCGCCGCGCAATTATCCCCGCCCGGTGGTGGATCTGGCGGTGGGGCGGGAACGGGCCTTGGCGGCGTTTGCCGGGCTGAAGCGGAGTGCGGCATGAAACCGCGCATCGCCGTGATCGGCGCCGGGATTGCCGGCCTATCGGCCGCCTGGATGCTGCGGCACACCCATGCGGTGACGGTGTTTGAGGCCGAGGCGCGAGCCGGCGGCCATGCCGACACGCAAACCGTGATGCTGGACGGCCAGAGCATCGACGTTGATACCGGGTTTATCGTCTATAACCCGCGCAACTATCCGAATTTATGCGCGCTGTTTGCCGAGTTGGGGGTGCAGACGCAGCATTCGGACATGTCGTTCGGGGTGTCGATCGGCGATGGGGCGCGGGAATATGGCGGCGGCACGCTGGCGCAGTTATTTGCCCAGCCCAGCAATGTGCTGCGGCCGCGCTTCTGGTCGATGCTGCGCGATGTGGTGCGGTTTTATCGCGCCGCCCCGGCGTTGTTGCAGACCGAGAGCGCGGAGACGCTGGGGGCGTATCTGGACCGCAACGGCTATGGCGTGGCGTTTGCCGAGGACCATATTCTGCCGATGGGGGCGGCGATCTGGTCGGCCTCGGTCGCCGGGATGCGGGCGTTTCCGGCCCGGCAGTTCGTGCGGTTTTTCCAGAACCATGGGCTGCTGAGCCTGAGCGACCGGCCGGCCTGGCGCACGGTGACCGGTGGGTCGCGCCGCTATGTCAGCCGGTTGGTGCAGGATTTGCCGGATGTGCGGCTGGCCTGCCCGGCGCTGGCGGTGACGCGCAGCGCCGACGGGGTGGTGGTGCGCAGTGCGGCGGGCGAGGCAGCGTTCGACCAGGTGGTGTTCGCCTGCCATGCCGATACCGCGCTTGCCCTGCTGGCGGCGCCGAGCGCGCGTGAGCAGGCAATTTTGGGGGCCGTTCGCTTTCAGGACAATGTGGCGGTGTTGCACACTGACACGCGGTTTTTGCCGAAGCGCCGGGCAGCGTGGTCGGCTTGGAATTATCTGTCCCGCACCCAGGCGGACCTGACCGAGGCGGTGAGCCTGACCTATTGGATGAACCGCTTGCAGGGCATGCAGACCCGGGCGCCGCTGCTGGTGACCTTGAACCCGTTGCAGCCGCCAGCGCCAGAAAAGGTGCTGCGGACGATGATCTACCGGCATCCGCAATTCGATACCGCCGCGATGCAGGCCCAGGCCGCATTGCACACGATCAACGGGCACGACCGTATCTGGTTCGCTGGGGCGTGGACCGGGTGGGGCTTTCACGAGGATGGCATCGCCTCCGCCGCCCGGATTGCCACCAGCCTGGGCTGCGCGCCGGTCTGGGCGCAGCCGAAAGCGCGGAGCCTATGACACGAGCGCCCTCACCCGCGGCGCTGCTGCATCGGGGAGCCGTGATGCATGTGCGGCACGCGCCGTTTCGGCATCGGTTTGCCTATCGGCTGTGGATGCTGTCGCTGGATCTGGATCGGGTGGCGGAGTTGCGGTCCTGGCTGTTTGGGCATAATCGCGCGGCCCCGGTGTCGCTGCATGATCGCGACCACGGGCCGCGCGATGGCTCCGCCCTGCGCCCCTGGGTTGAGGCGCAGTTGCGCGGCGCGGGGTTGGAGGATTTCGCGGCGAGGCTGCACCTGATGGCGATGCCGCGGGTGCTGGGGTTTGGCTTTAACCCGATTGCGTTCTTCTTTTGCTATGATGCCGCCGGGCGGCTTGGCGCGGTGGTGCATCAGGTGAAGAACACCTTCGGCGACCAGATTGCCTATACGCTGCCGGTGCTGCACGCGGGGCCCACCATCCAGCAGGCGACGGCGAAGCGGCTGCATGTCTCGCCGTTTTTCGATGTGCGCGGTGGCTACCGCTTCAGTTTTACCGCGCCAGACCTGCAGGATGGCCGGCGGCCGTTCCATCTGGCCATTCGCTACGGGGCCGATGACGCAGCGCGGTTGACCGCGACGATGCGCCTGGCGCCGCAGCGATTTTCCGCCCCGGCCTTGCTGCGGCTGTTGCTGGCCGTGCCGTTGGTGCCCTTGAAAGTGGTTGCCGCCATCCACTGGCAGGCGCTGCGGCTTTGGCTGCGCGGCGCGGTATTCCATTCCCGTCCCCCGGTTATTTCAGGAGACCCCGCATGAGCGGTGCCGACACAGTGCAGGACGAGATGATCGCTGCCCCGCCCCGCAATCGCTGGCTGCGGGTGGCGTTGCGGATGGCGGAGATGATCCAGATTGGCACCCTGACCGTGGTGCTGCCGGACGGCAGCACGCATCGGGTGCGGCGGACCGCAAGTCCGGCGGCGACATTGGTGCTGAAGGATGCGCGGGCGGCGAAGCGCTTGATCCTCGGCGGCAGTCTGGGGTTGGCCGAAGCCTATGTGGAGGGGTTGTGGGATAGCCCGTCGATTGCCGATGTGATGACGGTGGCGGCGGCCAACGAGGCGCAATGGGTGAAAATCCTTAACGGCAAGCCGTGGATCCGCCTGCTGTCGCGGTTGGCGCATAAATTGCGGCCGAATACGCGCAAGGGCGCACAGCGCAACATTATCGACCATTACGACCTCGGCAACGCCTTCTACGCAACCTGGCTGGACCCGAGCATGGCGTATTCGTCCGCCATGTTCGCCGCGCCGGATGAGGATTTGCAATCCGCGCAGATCCGCAAGATGCGGGCGCTGTGCGATCGGCTGGAGTTGCAGCCGGGCATGCGGGTGCTGGAGATTGGCTGCGGCTGGGGCGGGTTCGCGGAAATCGCCGCACGCGACTATGGCTGCCATGTGGTGGGGGTCACGCTGTCGCCGTCGCAACTGGCCTATGCGCAGGCGCGGATCGCGGCGGCGGGGTTGGCGGATCGGGTGGAATTCCGCTTGCAGGATTACCGCGATACTACCGGGACTTTCGACCGCATCGCCTCGATTGAGATGTTTGAAGCGGTGGGGCAGGAATATTGGCCGGCCTATTTCGACACGTTGCGCCGCCGGTTGGCACCGGATGGGCGAGCGGGGCTGCAGATCATCACCATCCAGGACGCGCTGTTCGATAATTATCGCACCGGGGCGGATTTTATTCAGCGGCATATTTTTCCGGGCGGCATGCTGCCCAGCCCGAGCCATTTGCAGCGGCAATATGCCCGCGCCGGGCTGCGCGAGGTAAGCGCGCATTGGTTCGGGCAGGATTATGCCGAGACGCTGGCGCGCTGGAATGCAGCGTTCCAGCACGCCTGGCCGAGCATCGTGCAATCGACCCGGTTGCAAACCCGGCCCTGCGACATCACTTTCAAACGCATGTGGGAATATTACCTCGTTTATTGTGAAACCGGCTTCCGTGCCGGGTGGACCGATGTTGGACAGATCATCCTGGCGCCCGCATGAATTTTGCAGCGCCGTGATCCCGCCTGGCCGGGGCGTGCGCGTGGTGGGGGATGTGCATGGCGACGCGCGGGCCTTTGCCATGGCCTGCGAGACCGATTTGTTTGTGGTGCAACTCGGCGATCTGACCGATTACGGGCGCGATAGTGCCGAGGTGCTGCGCCTCGCACTGCGGCTGCTGGAGCAACGGCGCGGGATATTTTTGCTCGGCAACCACGACCACAAGCTGGCGCGGGCGCTGGACGGGCAGGATATTCGCATCAGCGCCGAATTGGCCGCCACGCTGGAGCAGCTAGACCCGGCATTGGGGGAAGCGGCGCTGGCCGCCATTCGGGTGGCCCCGGCCTGGTTGCATTGGGATGCCACGCGGATGTTTGTGCATGGTGGGTTCCATACGGACATGCTGGACGGGCCGGCGCCGGAGGTGCCGCTGAGCCATCCGAAGGGCGCGTTGGCGCGGGCGTTGTATGGCGAGCCGACCGGGCGGACCCAGGCGAACGGCTATCCGGAACGCAGCCTGCGGTGGGTGGACCGGATTCCGGTGGGTTTGACCGTTTATTGCGGGCATGACCGGCGCAGCGCCGATGGCCGGCCCTATATCCGCCGGGGCCAGGCGGGCGGCACGGCAGTCTTTGTCGACACCGGCGCGGGCAAAGGCGGGCATTTATCCTGGATCGACCTGCCCCCGGCGGGATCGGAGCCGTGAGGCTTGCCACACTGCTCGCTGCCTGCTGCTGGCTGCTGGCTTGCGGCGCCCAGGCGCAACCTTGCGACCCCTGCCAGATGCCGGACGGACAGTATCGCGCCGTGCCGCCGCCGGGGTGGGATGGCAAGCGGGCGCTGCCGGTGCTGCTGTTTGTGCATGGGTGGCAGAGCACCGCGGAGACCACGGTGGCGGATGACGATGTGAGCGGCCCGGCCGGACGGCAGGGTTTTTTGCTGCTGGCGCCGGACGGGATCAACAAACGCTGGGCATTTCGCGGCAGCCCGGCGGGCGGGCGCGACGATCTCGGCTTTCTGCAGGCGGTGCTCACCGATGCCGGGCAGCATTATCTGGTTGACCGGCGGCTGGTGGTGGCGGCGGGATTTTCTATCGGCGGCTCCATGGTCTGGGACCTCGCGTGCCACGCGGCAGCGGGCATTACGGCCTTCCTGCCGATCTCCGGCGGATTTTGGGAGCCGCTGCCGGCGGCGTGCGATGCCGGGCCGGTGAACCTGCGGCAGACCCATGGCACGGCGGATACCACCTTCCCGCTGGCTGGCCGGCAGGCCGGGCGCAGCATGCGGCAGGGGGATGTGCGGCAGGGTTTCGCGCTGTTTCAGGCGCAGGATGGCTGCCCGGCGGCGCCGGATGCGGTGCTGGGTGAGGCGGATCTGACCTGCTCGGTCTGGCGAAGCTGCCGCAGTGGCCGGCAGGTTCAATTCTGCCTGCATGCCGGGGGCCACATGATTTTCGGGCCGCAGCTGGAAGCTGGTTTGATCTGGGCGCGTGGCCTAGCTGCTCCGTAGCGCGGGCCCCTCGGCAGCGGCGCGCAGATGTGCCAATGTCCGGCATCAAGCCTTGTCGCAGGAGAAGCTCCATCGCCGCTTTTCGCCAATTGCTGCTGTTGCGCCACGCCAAATCGGCCTGGGATGATCCGTCGAGCACCGACCATGCTCGGCCGCTGAACGCGCGGGGCAAACTGAGCGCGGACTTGATGCGCCATGCGATGCAGGATTTGGGGCTGGTGCCGGATCTGGTGCTGGTGAGTTCCGCCCGCCGCACGCTGCAAACCATGCAGGCGCTGGAGCCGTGGGAGGACGCGCCGTTGGTGGAGGTGATCGACGCGCTCTATCTCGCGAATCTGGACCAGTTGCTCTCCGTGTTGCATGCGGTGCCGGAAACCACCCGCAGCGTGCTGCTGATTGGGCATAATCCGGGGCTGCACGAACTGGCGGTGCATCTGGTGGGGGATGCAGCGATGGAACTCGCCAACCCGAACACGCGGCGGTTGGCGGAAGGCTATCCCACAGGCACGCTGTGCGAGTTCATCATCCCCGGCAGTTGGTCGGGGCTGTCTGGCGGTGGCGGGCGGTTGCAACGCTTCCTGGCGCCGCGCGATCTTCCCGGCGGCGCGGACTGAGCGTGCCCGCAGCACCGCAGCACGCGGATTGGCTGCGGCTGGATTTGGTGTTGCCGGCCAATGCGCCACCCCTGAGACCGCGCGGCCGGCCGGCGCGGGTACGCTTCATCTGGTATGACACCGATGACCGGGCGCTGGCCGCGCGCGGCCAGGCGGTGCTGGAACTCCGCAGCCGAGGCCGGACGGTCTGGCAGGTGCAGTCCGTGGGCACCGCAGATGCGCCGTGGCCATCCATGCCCGGGGAAGCGGCCCAGGTGATCGCCGAGGCGGCACATTTGGCGGCTCTGGCACTGGATGCGGCAGTTGCGCCGATCGTGCAGATGGACGCGACGGTTCGCGCTTTGAGCCCGCCAGGCGCTGCGGCAACGGCGCAGTTGCTGGAGGGGGACCTGCGTGGCGATGCCGGGGCGCAGCCAGTGCGGCGCCTGCTGCTGAGCGGACCGCCCGCCGCCGTGGCAGCGGCTGCGTTGGCATTGGGGGCCGCGGTGCCGACGCAGAGCCTGACTGGCATGGCGCAGGCTTTGGTGGCGCCGGATAACCCGCCAGCAAGGATGCCGCCGCTACAGCCGGGCATGACGGTGGATGCGGCGTTCGCACAGATCGTCGGGCAGCAGTCCGCGATCATCGTTGCGCTCGCCCCAGCGGCGGCGGCGGGGGCGACGGTGGAACCGGTGCATCAGTTGCGGGTGGCAATCCGGCGCCTGCGATCCGCGATCTCCTTATTCGGCGACCGCGTGGCTTGCCCCGAGTTAGACGAAGCCAAAGCGGAACTGCGGGCATTGGCGCAGGCCTTGGGGCCTGCGCGGGCGTGGGATGTGTTTTTGCAGGAAACCTGCGCCGCCCTTGCCAGCGCCCTGCTGCACGATCCGGCGGTTGCCATCGTGCAGACCGCCGCCTCGGCCCAGCGCGAGAGCGCCTATGACCTGGTGCGGCAGGCGCTCAGCGCATCCGGGTTCGCGGCGTTAACCGTCAAACTGGCCTGCCTCGCGGCAGTGCGGCCTTGGGCTTTGGGTGCGGATACGGTTGGCGATTTTGCCGCCCACGCCCTAAAGCGGCGCAGCAAGCGGCTGCGTGCGGCTGGGCGCCACATCGCCGCGCTGGAACTTGTGGCGTTGCATACGCTGCGCTTGAAAACCAAGCGCCTGCGCTACGCGGCAGAGTTTTTCGCCCCGCTCTATCCCGGCCATGCCACCCGCCGGAGCCTACGGGCGCTCTCAGCGTTGCAGGATAAGCTTGGGCATTTAAACGATAATGCGACCGCAGAGGAACTGTTGGCCGAGTTGCCATCGGTGGTTGCGCAAGGCTACGCCGGTGGCCTGGTGCGCGGCTTCGTGGCCGGCGGCCATACCGATGGCCGGGCGAAGATCGAGGCGGCCTGGCGGCACCTGCGCAAACAGCGGCTGCCATGGCGTTAATCGAGGAGTCGCGGATTCGTCGCGGCGAGTCGAAAAATCCTGTGCAGCCGGATTGCCGTCGACGCGGCGGCAGGCTACTTGAGGCAGAACGTTAACGTCCCCGTAAGGAGGCGCGTTTGCAGCTCCGTCGACCACGCCGCATATTTCGTGCAGAATCAAAGTTTTCTGGCGAAAACCTAGGAGGCCGTCTGATCGCGATCGGATTGGGCATGACCAGTTTCGCGGTCATGCTGATGGTCGCCTTGCCGGCGGATCTGTTTGGCCGAGCCTCTAACCTGACCACGACGCTCGCAGCGGAGTCCCCGCAGGTGGCGGTCGTCGATGGCGACACGCTGCGTATGCGGGACACGTTGGTGCGGCTGCGTGGCACCGTCGCCCCTTCCCGCGGCCAAGTCTGCCAAAGCGGCCCGGCAATGACGGTGGATTGCGGCACAGCGTCAAGCACCGCGTTGGCGGGATTGGTGCGAGGCCGGGCGGTGGCCTGCCAGGCCAACGGACGGGACCGACATGGCTTCGTACTCGCCGATTGCGAGGCGGCCGGGGTGAATTTGAACCACGCGATGGTATCGCAAGGGTGGGCCCGGGCGGAGTTGGATGACGCGGCCATGCAGGCGACAGAGCGTGAGGCGCAACGGGCCAAGCGCGGACTTTGGTGGGGCGGCAGCACGGTACCGCTGTAATTCGGCAAAAATTGATGTTTTGCCGCACCTGCGAAGGTTGCGCGGTCAGGCAAGCCACCGTAGTTTTTCATCCGACGGAATTTGCAGTGCAGCGATGAGGGGACGCGGGCTCCCGAGCCTCCTCATCTTTGGGCAATCTAAATTCGTAATACTCGGCACGCGGCGCCGCGTCCTGACATGCCAAACGGCAAGGGACGTGGCCATACAAAGGGAAGCACCATGAGCGGCACGGCACATACCAGCGGTGGCACCGTCACCATAACCCTCGACGGCACGAACAAATCGGTGAAGATCCCGCTGACCACCGGCACCGTCGGCCCTGATGTCCTGGACATTCGTAAGCTTTACAACGAATTGGGCATTTTCACCTACGATCCCGGCTACGGCGGCACGGCGGCGTGTGACAGCCGCATCACCTCTATCGATGGCGATGAGGGCGTGCTGCTGCACCGCGGCTACCCGATCGAGCAACTGGCGGAGAAGTCGAGCTTTCTGGAAGTGGCGCACCTGCTGCTGAACGGAGAGCTGCCGAATGCCGCCGAAAAGAAGGCCTTCGAAGACGGCGTCATGAAGCACACGATGCTGCATGAACAGATCCGCCGCTTCTACGACGGGTTCCGCCGCGATGCGCATCCGATGGCTATCATGTGCGGTGTTGTCGGTGCGCTCAGCGCCTTCTATCACGACAGCCTGGACATCAACGACCCCGAGCACCGACGGATTTCTGCCTTCCGCCTGATCGCGAAGGTGCCGACGATCGCCGCCTGGGCGTATAAATATTCCATCGGTCAGCCGTTCATGTATCCGCGCAACGACCTCGGCTACGCGGAAAACTTCCTGTACATGATGAATGCTGTTCCGGCGGAGCCGTATCACGTGAACCCCGTGCTGGCGCGGGCGATGGACCTGATCTTCATCCTGCACGCCGATCACGAGCAGAATGCGTCGACCTCCACCGTGCGCCTGTCCGGTTCCACCGGCGCGAATCCGTTTGCCTGCATCGCCGCCGGCATTGCCAGCCTGTGGGGCCCCGCGCATGGCGGCGCCAACGAGGCGGTGCTGAAGATGCTGGCCGAAATCGGCACGGTGGAAAACGTCAAACCGTTCCTGGAAATGGTGAAGGACAAGAACAACCATGCCCGCCTGATGGGCTTTGGCCACCGCGTCTACAAGAACTACGATCCGCGTGCGACGATCATGCAGGCGACCTGCCACGCGGTGCTGAAAGAGCTCGGCATCAAGGACGATCCGTTGCTCGATCTGGCGGTAGAGCTGGAAAAGATCGCGCTGAGCGACCCGTATTTCGTCGAACGCAAGCTGTACCCGAACGTCGATTTCTACTCGGGCATTATCCTGAAGGCGATGGGCTTCCCAACCAGCATGTTCACCGTGCTGTTCGCCGTGGCCCGCACCACCGGCTGGATCAGCCAGTGGAAGGAAATGATCGAGGATCCGAGCCAGCGTATTGGCCGCCCGCGTCAAGTCTATACCGGCGCTGCGGCGCGCGATTACGTGCCGATGGCCAATCGCTAAGCTTTCCGCCTCACTGCGGGATGTGCGGTAACGAGGCCGGGGCCATGCCCCGGCCTCGTTTTTTATTGCAGCGCGAAAAAACACCCTTAACCGACTTTAATAAGTCACATAGGCGCTTTGCAGTGGCGCGCGGCTGGCATAGGGTGACGGGATGTTCGCGTTCATTGTTTCCCGTCTGTTGCAGGCCATTCCAGTGCTTTTGGTGGTCGGCTTCATCTCGTTTGGGATGTTTGCCTTCGTGGGCGACCCCATCCTGTTCATGCTCGGCCAAGACTTCACGGTGGAGCAGAAGGAAGCCCTGATCCGCCAACTCGGACTGGATCAGCCTTTCCTGGTGCAATACGGGCACTACCTGTGGGCCGCATTGCATGGCAATTTTGGCATGAGTTATCGGCTCGCCCGCCCGGTCTCCACCTTGCTGCTAGAACGTCTGCCGGCAACCGCCGAACTCGCACTCAGCGCCGCGGCTTTCGCGATGATCGTGGGCATGCCGTTGGGGGTTTACACCGGCATTAAGCGCGATGCTTTATCGTCGCGGCTCATTCTAATGTTCTCGCTCGTTGGCGTGTCGCTGCCGCCATTTTTGATCGGGATCCTGATGATCCTGATTTTTGCCGTGCTGCTGGGGTGGCTGCCGAGCTTTGGCCGCGGCGAGGTGGTGAATCTCGGCATCTGGACCACTGGCTTTCTGACCTGGAGCGGGATCAAAGCGCTGGTTCTGCCGGCGATATCGCTGGGCCTGTTCCCGCTGACCTTGAACATGCGGCTGGTGCGGGCAGAAATGCTGGAAGTGCTGCGGAGCGACTACATCAAATTCGCCAAAGCGCGCGGCATCTCGCAGCGGGCGATCTATTTTGGCCATGCGCTCAAGAACACGCTCGTGCCGGTGATCACCATTGTTGGCTTGCAAATCGGTGGTCTGATCGCCTTTGCCATCGTCACCGAGTCGGTGTTTCAGTGGCCCGGTATGGGGCTGCTGTTGGTGCAATCCATCGGCACCGCCGATATTCCGGTGATGAGCGCCTATCTCCAATTGATTGCGGTGCTATTCGTGGTGATCAACCTGCTGGTGGATCTGCTTTATTACGCCGTGGACCCGCGGTTGCGGATCGGTCGCGGCGGGGGCCATTAAGATGTTGGGCCGTTTCCTCGACAGCGACGTGTTCTATAGCTTTCGTCGCAATCCATTGGCGGTTGGCTCCGCCATCATCTTGGTTTGCGTTTTGATCGGCTCGGTGTTTTCGCCCTGGTTGGCACCGACCAATCCGTTCGATCTTGCCAGCCTCAACGTGATGGACAGCTTCAACCCGCCCGCCTTCATGCCGGATGGCGCCCGGGCAAACCTGCTGGGAACCGACGAACAGGGCCGCGACGTCTTATCCAGCATCATGTATGGCACCCGGGTGAGCTTGTTTGTCGGCGTGCTGGCGGTGGCATTCGCGATCACGCTCGGCGTAACCGTGGGTCTGGTGGCTGGCTATCTCGGCGGTTTCGTCGAGTCGATGCTGATGCGGATCACCGATGTGCAACTATCCTTCCCGTCGATCCTGATCGCCCTGCTGGTGGACGGGATCGCCCGGGCCGTGCTGCCGCGTGAATTACATAATTCGCTGGAGTTGTATGTTCTGATCTTTGCCATCGGCATTTCTGGCTGGCCGCAATTTGCCCGCACCGTGCGCGGCTCCACCATGGTGGAGCGTAACAAGGAATATGTGATGGCAGCCCGGGTGATTGGTATTGGGTCCGCCCGGATCATGTTCAGCCATATCCTGCCCAACGTGCTCGGCCCGGTGCTGGTCATCGCCACCCTGTCGCTTGGTCAGGCAATTCTGGCCGAAGCCACGCTGTCGTTTCTGGGTGTCGGGCTGCCGCCGACTGAACCCTCGCTAGGGACCTTGATCCGCATCGGGCAGAATTTTCTGCTATCCGGTGAATGGTGGGTGACCATCTTTCCTGGCATCGCGCTCGCGCTGATGGTGTTGGCGATCAACTTGCTGGGCGACTGGCTGCGCGACGCTCTGAACCCGAGGTTGCGCTAATGGCATTGCTCGACGTTGTCGATCTGGTGGTCGAATTTCCAACCCGCCGCGGCGTGCTGCGGGCGCTGGACGGGGTGTCGCTGGCAATCGAACCCGGTGAGGTGCTGGGCGTGGTGGGCGAAAGCGGGGCCGGCAAGTCGCTGACCGGGGCGGCGATCATCGGCCTGCTGGAGCCGCCGGGCAGGGTAGCCGGCGGGCAGATCCTGCTGAACGGCGAGCGGATCGATACCAAAACCCAGGAGCAGATGCGCCCGCTGCGCGGCAAGCAAATCGGCGCGATTTTCCAGGACCCGCTGACGACCTTGAACCCGCTATATTCCATCGGCCGCCAGCTGGTGGAAACCATGCAGACGCATATGAAACTGTCGGACCGCGATGCACGCGCCCGGGCGATCAAATGGCTGGAGGAAGTCGGTATTCCCGCCGCTGCGCAGCGCATTGACGCCTATCCGCATCAGTTTTCCGGCGGCATGCGTCAGCGCGTGGTGATTGCACTGGCGTTGTGCGCTGAGCCCAAACTGGTCATCGCCGATGAACCAACCACCGCGCTCGACGTGTCGATTCAGGCGCAGATCATCACCCTGCTGAAGCGGATTACCCGTGAACATGGCACCTCGGTGATGCTGATCACCCACGACATGGGGGTCATCGCCGAAACCGCCGATCGGGTGGCGGTGATGTATGCCGGGCGGGTGGCCGAAATCGGCCCGGTGGCCGAGGTGGTGAAGCACCCCGCCCATCCCTATACGGAAGGGTTGATGGGCAGCATTCCCAGCCTGACACATCGGGTGGACCGCCTGCGCCAGATCGATGGCTCCATGCCACGGCTGACCGCCATCCCGACTGGGTGTGCCTTCAACCCCCGCTGCGACAAAGTTTTCGATCGCTGTCGCAGGCACCGGCCCGGCCTGGTGCCATCGGGGAAAACCCAGGCCGCCTGCTGGCTCTATGCGACGGAGGCGGCCAATGGCTGAGGATATCGTTTTACTCGCGGACCAGGTCAGTCGCTATTTCGACGTGTCCCGACCGTGGCTGCAACGCACTCTCGCGCGTGAGCCGAAACAGGTGCTCCGCGCCGTCGATGGCGTTTCCTTTCGTGTTGCACGCGGTAGCACGCTGTCGCTGGTGGGTGAAAGCGGGTGTGGCAAGTCCACCGTGGCACGCCTGGCCGTCGGCCTTTATACGCCCTCTGGCGGTGAGATCCGCTTTGAAGGCGAGGCGATTTCTGCCGCTCGGGCGCAGCCAGATCTGCGCCGGCGGATGAATATGATCTTCCAGGACCCTTATGCCTCGCTCAACCCACGCTGGCGGGTGCGCGATATTGTCGCCGAACCGATCCGCGCCTTTAAGTTGCTGTCCTCCACTGCCGATATCAATGCCCGCGTCGGTGCATTGCTGACCCAAGTGGGCCTGGCCGCAGCAGACGGCGAAAAGTTCCCGCATGAGTTTTCCGGTGGCCAGCGGCAACGGATTTCCATTGCGCGCGCACTCTCGAGCGAGCCGGAATTTCTGGTTTGCGACGAGCCGACCAGCGCGCTCGACGTTTCCGTGCAAGCGCAAATCCTCAACCTGATGAAGGATCTGCAACAGCGGTTGGGGCTGACTTACCTGTTCATCAGCCACAATCTGTCCGTTGTGCGCCATATGTCCGATCGGCTCGGGGTGATGTATCTCGGTCGCATTGTTGAGATCGGGCCAGCGGCAGAAATTTTCGCCAACCCCCGCCACCCGTATACCAAGCTGCTGCTCGATGCGATTCCCGACCTCGATATGGTCGGCCGGTCCCGCACGCCGGTGGGCGGTGAAGTCCCCTCCCCTATCAACCCGCCGCCTGGTTGCCCGTTCCATCCGCGCTGTCCGCTGGCCAATGCGCGGTGCAAAACCGAAAAGCCACAAGTGCTGCACCTCGGCACCGTGGAAATCGCCTGCCACGCGGCGGAGGAAGGGCGGACCACCGCCTGAACGGGAGCAGGCGTTGGACATTTATCACATCTATTGCGACTTAAAGCCTGGGGTATCCGACCTCGCCTTCGTGGATCGCCTGCACGCGTATTTTGGGCATCTGCGTGGCAACGGTCTGATTGAAGCTGCGCGCGTGACCCGGGCCAAACTCGGCTTCGGGCTGAAGGGCATGGGGGACTGGCACATCATGCTCGAGGTGAAGAACCTTGCCCAACTGGAGGCCGCGTTCCAGCAAGTGGCAAGCCGGCGCGACCCGGTCGAAGGCCTGCATTTCGATGTGAACAGCCTGGTCGCCAATCCCACTTTCGCGCTTACCCGCGATTTTCCCGATCCGGTTCGCCACCGTGGCGACGAGAAATTTTGATGCGTGCCAGCGTCGGGATCGATTTTGGCACGACCAATTCGGTGGTCTCCGTGCTGCATGCAGACGGACGGGCAAAAACCCTGTGCTTTGGGCCAGAAGCGCTGGATACGTTTCGCTCGGTACTGTGCTTCTCCGCCGAGGACACGCGTTCCGGCCACAAATTGCACCACCATGCCGGCCCGGCAGCGATTGAAGCCTATCTGGAAGACCCGCTCGACAGCCGGCTGATCATGTCGATGAAGACCTATCTGGCGCAGCGTAGCTTTACCGAAACGCGCATTTTCGGCCGCCGCTTTACCCTCGAAGACCTGATCGCCACGTTCCTGCGCGCTTTGCTCGCCGCTGCCGGAAGCCTGCCGCAAGATGCGCGCATCGTCGTTGGCCGGCCTGTAAGGTTCGCCGGTGGCAACCCCGACGATGCACTCGGTGCCAGCCGCCTGACCGCCGCCTTCGCCCTCGCCGGACTGCCGCAAGTTGAACACGCGTTAGAGCCCGAGGGCGCCGGCTACCGGTTCGCCCGCGGCCTGACCCGCCCGGCCAATGTGCTGATTGGCGATTTCGGCGGCGGCACCAGCGATTTTTCCGTCTTGCGGTTCGACCCAACAACCGGCGGCGTCGCGGCGCTGGCCAATACCGGCATCGGCATTGCTGGAGATGTGTTCGATTACCGCATCATCGATGCGGTGATTTCGCCACGCCTCGGCAAGGGTGACACCTATGTCGTGCCGGGTATGGGCAGCGGCACAGCTTTGCCAGTGCCACCCGAGTATTTTTCCGCATTCGCCCGCTGGCATTTGCTGTCGTTGATGCGGGCGCCCAAAACCTTGCGCTCCATCCGCGAGGTCGCGGCCCAGTCCGCACACCCGGAACGGCTCGGCGGCTTGCTGACGGTGATTGAGGAGGAACTGGGCTACCAACTCTACCGGGTGGTCTCTGGCGTTAAGGCGACGCTGTCCCACGCCGACGAAGCAGTGCTGCGCTTCGTCCATGGCAAAATCGCCATCGAGCAGGTGGTCACCCGGGCAGCATTCGAAAGCTGGATCGCACCGGATCTGGCGCAGCTCGCCACTACCGTCGATGCCGCACTCAACCAGGCCCATATCGGCGTCGAGGATATCGATCACGTGTTCCTGACCGGCGGGACGTCTTTCGTACCCGCGGTGCGCCGTATCTTTACCGACCGGTTTGGTGCGGCAAAGGTCGAGGCGGGGGGCGAGTTCGTCTCGGTCGCCGAGGGCCTGGCCTTAATCGGGCGCGACCGGCTGGCGGCATGACGGCGATCAAGTCCGCCCGCGGTGCACGCGCCCATCGGAGCGGGCTCGACGCCGAGGACCTTGCATGCACGGCGCTGAGGCAATCCGGTTGGACCATTCTCGCTCGCCGTTTGCGCACCGAAGTCGGGGAAATCGACGTGGTCGCCGATTTGGCTGGGCTGCTGGCGATTATCGAAGTCAAGCAGCGGCCAACCCTCGCAGATGCGGCGTATGCCGTCTCCAAACGCCAGCAGGTCCGGCTGATGGCCGCAGCCGAGGCCGTTCTAGCGGCGCACCCGGACTGGGGCACCGCTGGCGTTCGCTTCGACGTGATCCTGGTTGATTCAGCCGGGACCGTTAGGCGCATCACGGACGCCTTTCGGCCCGAAATTTGAGCGCGCGATTGATCTAGCGCATAGCGTCGCAGATGCCCCATTGTAAAACTGCCGTTTGAATCTGGAGTTCCTTTATGCGTTTGGTGCTTGCCGTTCTCCTGGTTGCCGCCCCGGCTTGGGCACAAACCTCCCCGCCCCCGCAAAACCTGGGGACGGTGCCGATTGCCCCGGCTTTGCCCGCGCCAACCGTGGATGATGACAGTTCCCCGCTGGTGTTCTTGCTCAGCGCCCGGCAGGCCGTCGTTGACGGCAAGCTCGGTGTGGCGCAGGAGGCGCTGGAGCGCGCGGAGAGCCGGGCTTTGGTGCGGTCGGTCAAGCCATCGCGCGCCGGTATCCCAAGCGACCAAGGGATCGTCGCCGACATTGCCGCCGCCCGTCACGCCCTCGCCGCCGGCGATCGCACCACCGCGCTCGACAAGATCAGCGCTGCTCTGGCCAACAAAGATGCCGACGCGGCACCCGAATAGACGGCCGGGCCCATGGACGGGACGAGCCGTCCAAGGATTACGGTTTCGCCTTGCGCCAATTCTGCCATGCCCATAATCAATAATAACGCGGCGGGACCGCGGATCTCGGCAGCCTATCGCCGCCAGTCCGCGCGACGTGCCACCTGACGACGGAGAGGAAAACATCCAATGCTCGGCTTGATGCAAGACCAAGAATTGATGATCAGCGCCATCATCAAGCACGCCGCCCGCCATCACCCGACCGCCGAACTGGTGAGCAAAACCACCGAAGGCGATGTCCATCGCTATACCTATGCCGAATTCGAACGTCGGGCGCGGCGCATGGTGCGGGTCCTGCAACGCCTTGGCGTGAATGTGCAGGACCGGGTCGCCACTATGGCGTGGAACGGCTACCGGCATATGGAACTGTATTACGCCATCTCCGGCATGCAGGCGATCACGCATACGATCAATCCACGGCTGGCGGTCGATGACGTCGCCTACATCGTGAACCATGCCGAGGATGTGCTGGTGTTTTCCGACACCACCTTCGCCCCCTTGATCGCCGCCGCCGCGCCCAAATTTCGCGCGACCGTCCGCGCCGTGGTGTTCATGTGCGACCGCGCCCACATGCCCGATATCGCCCTGCCGGAAGGCATGGAACTGCTGTGTTACGAAGAACTGATGGACGCCGCCGACGAAGACTATGTGTGGCAGGATTTCGATGAACGGACCGCCGCCACGCTCTGCTACACCTCAGGCACAACAGGCCGGCCGAAGGGGGTGCTGTATTCGCATCGCTCGACTTTATTGCATGCGTTTTCCGTCGGCCAGGCGGATGTGATCGGGCTACGGGCGGTCGACCGGGTATTGCCGGTAGTGCCCATGTTCCACGTCAATGCCTGGGGCATTCCCTATGGGGCACTGATGGCGGGCGCGACGTTGGTGATGCCCGGCCGCTTCCTCGACGGTGCCAGTCTGACCAAGTTGATGAACGACGAGAAGGTCACCATGTCCGCCGGCGTGCCAACGGTCTGGCTCGGCTTGTTGCAGCATCTGGAAAAATCCGGCGACCGGCTGCCCACGATGGAACGTTTGATGGTCGGCGGCTCGGCCTGCCCGCGGATGATCTATGAGGCCTTCGACGGCTACGGCGTGCGCGTCTTCCAAGGCTGGGGCATGACGGAAATGAGCCCGGTCGGCACCTACAACACCGCCAAAGCCGCCCATATCGGCATGTCCGCACAGGACGAATACACCATCCGGGTGAAGCAGGGCCGCGCATTATTCGGTATCGACATGAAGATCGTCGGCGACGACGGCGCCGAATTGCCATGGGACGGCAAGCAATCCGGGCATTTGCTGGTGAAAGGCCCCTGGGTCACCAACGCGTATTATGGAGACGCACCAGGCAGCGCATTGGATCAGGACGGCTGGTTCGCCACCGGCGACGTCGCGGCGCTCGACCCCGAAGGCTATCTCGAAATCACCGACCGTTCCAAGGACGTCATCAAGTCGGGCGGGGAGTGGATCAGTTCGATCCAGCTGGAAAATATCGCGGTCGGCCACCCCGATGTGGCGGAAGCGGCGATTATCGCCGCCAACCACGCAAAATGGGCCGAACGCCCGTTGCTGATCGTCGTCCCCAAAGCGGGCCATACCATCGACAAAGCCAGTGTCATGGCGATCTTCGACGGTCAGGTCGCCAGTTGGTGGAAGCCTGACGACCTTGTAGTGGTGGACGAACTGCCCCACTCCGCGACCGGCAAAATCCAGAAACTGGCGTTGCGGAACAAGTTTCGCGATTACCTGCTGACCAAGTCCGACTGAGCCCCTCGCCCAACCGGACAGCCGGATTTCCTTAACCGTCTGCCCTCGGTGGCATAGCCACCGAAGATTGCGCAACCTGAAGTCTGGAAATTTACGTCACGGGGAGTGAACGGTATTGGCCTTCCAAGTGATATAGGGTTGCGTTGAAGCGGCCCATTTTTCGTCGATTTCGACGAGGACGGCTGATACGAGGCGCAGAAG
>CAITOL010000118.1 GCA_903893975.1 uncultured Rhodospirillales bacterium
AGTCAAATATACAAACATTCCCGAACCGCTGCAACCCTTTCTTCGCCCTCTCCCGCACTTGCGGGAGAGGGTCGGGGTGAGGGTCGTCAGTCCAGAAAAATCCTCTCCAGCAAGCCGTTCTTTTTGTGAACAAAAAGAACCAAAAAAACGTCATCAATCCCTAGGCTTCGCCGTACACCAACGACCAGCCACCCGAGGTTTCAAAAGTTTTACGCTGCCGTTTGCCAAAAAAGCGGCGACTCCCTTACCCTCACGCCGTCAGCGACGCCCGCGTCCAGCCCAGCACGTTCATCTCGCGCAGATCCACCGCCGTCACCAACCCGGCCACTCCGGTCGAGCCATTGCCGAACGAATCTCCGGTCACGCTCGCCGCCCAGTCGCCCAGATCGCCGGCGCTGGCGGAGGCATTGTAGCTTTGCAACAGCGTCGTCCCATCCACTGCGAACGACCCCGCGCCCGGTACCAGGTCCCGCACCCCGGCGCTGGTGTAGCGGAACAGATCCAGCGGCTCGTACATCCCGGCATAAGTGCCGAGCGAGCTCGTCCGCCCCATCACCTCGGTAATCTCATGCTCCAGCACGCCAATCGCGTCGTAGCTGCCAGCCACTGCCCGGTTGGCCGGGTCGAAGCTCATCGCATACGCCGATGACAAGCCGACATAGCCGTCATTCACCCCGGCAATCCCCACCGACAGCCCCAGCGCCTTCGCCTCGGCATTGGCAATGATGAAGTTCGCCGTGCTCATCGGCGATGTTGCCGGCAGCCCGGCCAGCGCCGCCACCTGGTCCGGCTGCGTTCCATTGGCCGCCAGCGCCGCTTGCAAGGTGGCATAGCTCACCACGTCATAGCTGGTCTGGTTGGCGCCCAAATCCCCACTCGGCAGCGCGCTGCCGTTCACCGAGCCATAGCCGATCGTCAGGTTCAGCGTCGTGGCGTTGGTGAACTCGCTTTCCAGATAGCTCACCGCCGCCGCCACCGCCGTTTTAAATCCGGCCGGTGCCGCGGCAACGCTGCTGTCATAGGTCACGTTGATCACGAACGGGCTCGCGCCGGTCACGCCGGAATTTCCGGCGATTGGCGTGCTGACCGCGAATGTCTCCGACGTTGCCAGCCCATAACTATCCGTTGCTGTCACCTTCAGGCTGAACGCCGCCGTGCCGACCGGCTCCGTGCCGCTGAAACTGTCCGTCGCCGCGTTAAACACCAGCCAGGATGGCAACGCCGCCCCGGTGGACAGGCTGGCGCTATAGGTCAGCGCCGCCCCTTGCGGATCGGTGAAGGTGTTCGCCGGCAAGGTGAAGTTCACCGCCTGCCCCTGCGTCCAGCTCTGCGCGGCCGTGGCGTTGGCAACCGTCGGCGCGGCGGCGAGCGAAATCGTGAAACTCTCCGCCCCCGTTGCCCCCGCGCTATCCTTCGCGGTCACCGTCACCGTCACCGGTGCGGTGCCAGTCGCATCGGTGCCGCTGAACGTGTCGGTGGCGGCGGTAAATTTCAGCCAGCTCGGCAACGCCGCGCCGCCCGCCAGCGTGGCGCTATAGGTCATGGCCAACCCTTGCGGGTCGACAAACGTGCCCGCCGGCAGTGCGAGCGTCGTCGCCTTGCCCGCCACCCAATACTGGTTCGCAGTCGCCGTCGTCACCGTCGGCGCGGTGGCCAGGGCAATGTTGAAGCTCTCCGCCACAGCCAGGCCCACGCTATCCGTCGCCGTCACCTTCACCGCCACCGTGGCCGTTCCGCTGGGATCGGTGCCGCTGAAGCTATGCGTGCTTGCGTTGAAGGTCAGCCAGGTCGGCAGGGCCGCCCCGCTCGCCAGCGTTGCGGCGTAGCTCAGCAGCAAACCCTGCGGATCGGTAAAGGTGGCCACCGGCAGCACGAAAGTCGTCGCCTTGCCGGCCAGCCAGTATTGCGTCGCCGTCTGGGCGCTCACCGTCGGCGCGCTCGCCAGCGCAACCCCAAATGTTTCGCTGCTGCTCAACCCATACGTATCCGTCGCCGTCACCTTCACGCTCACCGCGGCCGTTCCGGCCGCATCGGTGCCGCTGAAGGTCCGCGTGTTCGCGTTGAAGCTGAGCCAGCTCGGCAATGCCGCGCCGGACGCGAGCGTGGCGGCATAGCTCAACGTCGCGTTCTGCGGATCGGTGAAGGTCGCCGCCGCCAGGGTAAAGCTCTGCTTCGTACCGGCGGCGAAATACTGCGTCGCCGTCTGCTTGTACAGCTTCGGCGCCTGCGCCAGGCTGATGGTAAAGCTTTCGGACACCGCCAGCCCGGCCGTATCGGTCGCGGTCACCCGTAGCGTCACCGGCCCGGTTCCGGCCGGGTCGGTCCCGCTGAAACTATCGGTCGCGGCGGTGAATTTCAGCCAGGTCGGCAGCGCCGCCCCGCTCGCCAGCGTGGCGCTATAGGTCAGCGCCAGCCCCTGCGTGTCGGTGAAGGTATTGGCAGCCAGGGTCAGCGTCGTTGCCGTTCCCGCCACCCAATACTGGTTCACCGTCGGCGTCGTCAGCACCGGGCCGGAGGTGACCGTGGCATTCGCCTTCGCCGCATTGGTGATCACCACTGGCGCGGCGGCCGGCTCGGCCGTCCACACCTCGTCCCACGGGTGGGGCACCCAAACGGAGGCTCCCATCGCATGGGGCTGCCGCCCTGCGGAGTACAGATCACCATAGGCGAGATACTGGCCCCAGCCAGCCTTGCTTGAATACGTCATGCTTAAATATTTCCGCACAGCCGATTACATATTGCTTACGGCTATCAGCCGTGCGGCAGTCCGACAAGCTAAGTTTTGTTCATCTTCACGCGGTCAGCGACGCCCTGGTATATCCCAGCACGTTCATTTCCTGCAGATCCACCGCGCTCACCAGCGACGCCACCCCGGCACGGCCGGACCCGAACGAATCGCCCACCACGCTGCTCGCCCAATCCGCCGCGTCGCCACCGCCCGTCGGGTTGTTATAGGTTTGCAGCATAGTCGTGCCGTTGATTGAAAACGACCCCGCGCCCGGCAGCAGATCCCGCACCCCAGCGCTGCTATAGCGGAACAGATCCAGCGGCGAATCGTAGCCCGAAATCGTCGACAACGACTGCGTCCGCCCCATCACCTCGGTGATTTCGTGCTCGATCACCCCCGATCGCATCATACAAGCCCGACACCGCCCGATTGGCCGGGTCATAGGTCATCGCATACATCGAGGCGAGACCGATCGAGCCGTCCACCGCCGTTCCGTTCGCCGCCACCAGGCCCAACGCCTTGGCTTCTGCATTGGCCACCGCGAAGCTGGCCGTGCCGGGGGATGTCGTGGGCAAATGCGCCAACGCCGTCACCTGGTCCGGCTGCGTCGCATGCGCCGCCAGCGCGGCGCGCAGCTGGGTATAGGTCACCAGGTCGAAACTGCTCTCGCTCTCGCCCAGCGCGCCGGACCCCATCGCCGTGCCGCCCACCTCGCCGTAGCCCACCTTCAGGTTCAGCGTCATGCTGTTGGTGAACTCGCTCTCCAGATACGCCACCGCCGCATTCACCGCCGTCTTGAACCCGGCCGGCGCGCTGGTGACGCTGCTGTCATAGGTCACGTTGATCACCAGCCCAGACACCGCCGGCGCCACCGCCGCTGCAGGCGTCGCCACCGCGAAGGTCTCGGTGGCCGACAGCCCGTAGCTATCCGTCGCCTTCACCGTAATGCTGAACCCGGCGGTGCCGCTCGGCTCGGTGCCGCTGAACACGCCAGTGGTCGCATTGAATTTCAGCCAGGACGGCAGCGCCGCCCCGGTGGACAAAGCGGCGCTATAGGTCAGGGTGGCATCTTGCGGGTCCGTGAACGTGCCGGCCGGCAGGGTGAAGCTCACCGCCTTGCCCTGAGTCCAGCTCTGCGCCGCCGTCTGGCTCGCCACCACCGGTGCTGCCGCCAGCGACAAAGTGAAACTCTCCGACGTCGCCAGCCCATAGCTATCCGTCGCCGTCACCTTCACCGTGATCGGCCCGGTGCCCGCCGCCTCGGTGCCGCTGAAACTGTCGGTGCCCGCGTTGAATTTCAGCCAGCTCGGCAACGCCGCGCCGCTCGACAGCGTGGCCGAATACGTCATTGCCGCGCCTTGCGGGTCGGTGAAACTATTGCTCGGCAGCGTCAATGTGGTGGCTTTGCCGGCCACCCAGTATTGCGCCCCGGTCGCCACCGTCAGCGTCGGCGCCGCCGCCAGCCCGATGGTGAACGTCTCGCTCGTCGCCAGGCCAAAGGTGTCAGTTGCCGTCACCTTCACCGTCACCAGCCCGGTATTCGCCGGCTCGGTGCCGGTAAAGCTGCGGGTGGTAGCGTTGAATTTCAGCCAGGACGGTAACGCCGACCCGTTCGACAGCGTCGCCGAATAAGTCAGCACCGAACTCTGCGGGTCGGTAAAGGTGCCGGCGCTCAAGGTCAGCGTCTCCGCCACCCCGGCCACCCAGATCTGGTTCGCCGTCTGCGCTGCCAGCTTCGGCGCCGTATGCGTGACCGTCGTCGCCGCCGAAATCAGCCCGACCGTGAACGTCTCGCTGCGGGTGATGCCCAGGCTATCGGTCGCCGCCACCGTCAGGCCCAGCGGCCCCGCGCCCACCGGCACCGTGCCAGAAAACGTCTCGGTGCTGGCATTAAAGCTCAGCCAGGCCGGCAGCGCCGCGCCCGTGCTCAACGTCGCCCGATACGTCATCGCCAGCCCGAGCGAATCGGTGAACGTATTGGCCGCCAGTTTCAGGCTCACCACCTGGCCCACCGACCAGGTCTGGTTCGCCGTCGCGGCAGTGACCACCGGCCCAAACCCCAGCGAAGCCAGCCAGGCGGCGATATCGGGCACGGAATTGCTAGCAGGGGCGGGAAGGGACATGCGGGTGGTCTCCGCTCATCAGGTATCAAATGGGGAAAATTCCCACTCATTTTCCGTGGGTGCCTGTATCTTGGCAAGCAAAAAGTAAAAAAGTCTAAAACTTCGTATCAAAAATAGCGCCGCAGCCATGCAACGCGACAGCGCCATCAAACCTGGAACACGCGTCCCCGCTCACTCCGGATAGCGGATCGCCAGCACCTCAATCTCATCCGGCCCCGCCGGGGTTTGCAGCCGCAGCACATCGCCCACTCTGGCCCGCAGCAGCGTGCGGGTAATCGGCGCATGCAGGCTCACCTCGCCCCGCGTCAGATCCGCCTCGTCCACACCCAGAATGGTGATCGTCCGCTCCTCATCCCGCCCGTTCACATAGGTCACGGTGGCGCCAAAAAACACCTGCTCCCGATTGGGCTGCCGCGACGGATCGACAATCTCGGCAATCGCCAGCCGCTTGGTCAGAAACCTGGCCCGGCGGTCAATCTCGCGCAGCCGCTTCTTGCCATACAGATAGTCACCGTTCTCCGACCGGTCGCCATTGCCCGCCGCCCAATGGACGATTTCCACCACCCGCGGCCGCTCCACCTTCATCAGCGCATGGTATTCCGCCACCAGCCGCGCATGCCCGGCCGGGGTGATATAATTCTTCGTCCCCCCCGGCGGTGGCGGGGCGGCGTCCTCGGCCTCGTCGTCGAAATCCAGTTCGTCTTCCATCCCGCAAGGCTGCGCCACCCAGCCCCGGCAACGCAAGCATTGCGGTGAAGGCGGCCTTGTTCTAGGTGCGACTTGTGGCAGCCTGTCTTGTGCGCTAAGTCCCCGCGCTCACGGGCTGCGCATGCGGGCGTGGTGAAATTGGTAGACACGCCAGATTTAGGTTCTGGTGGCGCAAGTCGTGGGGGTTCAAGTCCCTCCGCCCGCACCACTGCGCCCTGGATTTCCGGCGCGCTGTAACGAGGAATTTTCCGACGATGTTGGTGACTGAGACGCTCTCCGAGGGCTTGAAGCGTGCGTTCAGCGTGGTGGTGCCGGCGGCCGATGTGGCCGAGCGGCGCGCCAAGCGCCTGGCCGAGCTCGCCCGTACCGTCAACCTGCCCGGCTTCCGCCCCGGCAAGGTTCCGATGTCGGTGATTACCAAGCGCTTCGCCGGCGGCGTGATGGCCGAGGTGCTGGAGGAGAGCGTCAACAAGGCGACCTCCGACCTGCTCGACGAACGCGGCCTGCGCGCCGCCAACCAGCCGCAGGTCGATCTGGTGAAGGCCGAGCCGGACTCGGATATCGAGTTCACCGTCTCGTTCGAACTGTTCCCCACGATCGAAATGCCGGATTTCGGCGCCATCGAGCTCACCCGCCTCACCGCGGCGCCGGATGACGAAGCGCTTACCAAGGCGCTCGAAGGTCTGGCCCAGCGCCAGCGCGAGCTCACCGTGGTCGAAGAAACCCGCCCGGCGGTGAAGGGCGAAGTCCTCACCGTGGACTTCCTCGGCAAAATCGACGGCGTCCCCTTCCAGGGCGGCGACGCCAAGGACATGGACATCGAAGTCGGCGGCGACGGGTTCATCCCCGGCTTCACCGAACAGCTCGAAGGCATGTCCGCCGGTGACGTCAAGGTGATCGACGTGCAGTTCCCCGCCGAATACGGCGCGGCCGAACTCGCCGGCAAAGCCGCCACCTTCGACATCACCGCCAAGGCGCTGAAGCTGCAAGTGCTGCCCGCGCTCGACGACGCGCTGGCGCAAAAGCTCGGCTTCGACGCCCTCGACGAGGTCAAGGGCCTGATCGGCCAGCAGATGCAGCGCGAATACGACCAGCTGAGCCGCGTGCGCGTGAAGCGCCAGCTGCTCGACGCGCTGGCCAAAATCACCGCCTTCCCGGTGCCGGAATCGATGCTTTCGGGCGAATTCGACCAGATCTGGCAGCGCATCGAGGCCGACCGTAAGGACGGCAAGCTCGACGCGGAAGACGCCGGCAAGGACGACGAAACCCTGAAGGCCGAGTACCGCGCCATCGCCGAACGTCGCGTCCGCCTCGGCCTGCTGCTGGCCGAAATCGGCCGCGTCAACGGCATCACCGTCACCGCCGATGAGATGACCCGGGCGATGCGCGCCGAAGCCGGCCGCTACCAGGGCCAGGAACAGATGGTGATGGACTTCTTCCGCAAGAACCCGCAGGCCGCCGAAAGCCTGCGCGGCCCGATCTTCGAGGAGAAGGTGGTCGATTTCGTGCTCGAACTGGCGAAAGTGACCGACCAGGTCGTGACCCCGGAAGAGCTGGCGAAAGAGCCGGAACCCGAAACCGCCGCCTGAAGCCGTTTTGTGGCATGCCTGTTCAGGGCCTCGTAACCTTGAACAGGCATACCCATGTCTTGCCCGAAGCGGCGCGGCAGGTTGTTTGCCAGGTCAGATGCCCAGGTCAGAAGCCCAGGTCAGAAGCTAGGAAGGTTCGCAAGTGATGCGTGATAGAGATCCTCTTGAGGTCTATGCCAATAACCTCGTGCCGATGGTGGTCGAGCAGACCGCGCGTGGCGAGCGGTCGTACGACATCTATTCGCGCCTGCTGAAGGAACGCATTATCTTCCTGACCGGTCAGGTCTATGATGGCGTGGCATCGCTGATCTGCGCCCAGCTGCTGTTCCTGGAAAGTGAGAACCCGAACAAGGACATCTCGTTCTACATCAACAGCCCCGGCGGCGTGGTCTCGGCCGCGTTGGCGATGTACGACACGATGCAATACATCCGCAGCCCCGTCAGCACCGTCTGCGTCGGCATGGCCGCCTCCGCCGGTAGCCTGCTGCTCACCGCCGGCGCGCCGGGCAAGCGTTTCGCGCTGCCGAACGCCCGCATCATGGTGCATCAGCCCTCCGGCGGTGCCCAGGGCCAGGCGACGGACATCGAAATTCAGGCGCGGGAAATCCTCTACACCCGCCGCATCCTGAACGACATTTATGTCAAACATACCGGCCAACCGGTCGAAGCCATTGAACGTAAGTTGGAGCGCGACACCTATATGTCGGCGCAGGAAGCCCGCGAATTCGGCCTCATCGACGCCGTAGTGGATCGTCTGCCGGAAAAACCGGACGCCGTCGCCAAAGCCTGACCGGCGCGTTTAGGCTCTGTTTGCATCTTGCCGGTAACCTGCGTCGCCAAGGCTGCGGCGCAGGCGCAACCACCGGGTGCTTGTCCGGCGCGCCAACCGGGGACTAGAGTGGCCGACCGGGTGGCTGTTCCGGTGTTGGCCAAACGCCAACCCAGAACCGCTGTCGGGGGAGCCGACCAGCAAATTTTAAGTGTCCTGCTTCTGACCGCCCCCTCGGTTGGCGGCGGGGCCGGGGTTCCCGGCGATCCGGGACAGGAGTGCTTATGAGCAAGTCCGCCGATTCCAAGAACACCCTGTACTGCTCGTTCTGCGGCAAGTCGCAGCACGAGGTACGCAAGCTCATCGCGGGCCCGACGGTGTTCATCTGTGACGAGTGCGTCGAGCTCTGCATGGACATCATCCGCGAGGAGCATAAAACCACCCTCGTAAAGTCGCGCGATGGCGTGCCGACGCCGAAGGAAATCTGCAAGGTGCTCGATGACTATGTCATCGGCCAGATGCACGCCAAAAAGGTGCTCGCCGTCGCGGTGCACAATCATTACAAGCGCTTGGCGCACGGCGCGAAGAATAACGACGTCGAAATCGCCAAGTCCAACATCCTGCTCGTCGGCCCGACCGGCTCGGGCAAGACTTTGTTGGCGCAAACCCTCGCCCGCATTCTCGATGTGCCCTTCACCATGGCCGACGCCACCACGCTGACCGAAGCCGGTTACGTGGGCGAGGATGTGGAAAACATCATCCTCAAGCTGCTGCAAGCGGCGGATTACAACGTCGAACGCGCCCAGCGCGGCATCGTCTATATCGACGAAGTCGATAAAATCAGCCGCAAGTCGGACAACCCCTCCATCACCCGCGACGTGAGTGGCGAAGGGGTGCAGCAGGCGCTGCTGAAGATCATGGAAGGCACCGTTGCCTCCGTGCCGCCGCAAGGCGGGCGCAAGCATCCGCAGCAGGAATTCCTCCAGGTCGATACCACCAACATCCTGTTCATCTGCGGCGGCGCCTTCTCCGGGCTGGAAAAGATCATTTCCGCCCGTGGCAAAGGCGGCGGCATCGGCTTCGGCGCCGAAGTGCGCAGCCAGGACGAACGGCGGATGGGCGATATCCTGAAGGAAGTGGAGCCGGAAGATCTGCTGCGCTTCGGCCTGATCCCGGAATTCATCGGCCGCCTGCCGGTGGTTGCCACCCTGGAAGACCTCGACGAAGCGGCGCTGATCGAAATCCTCAGCAAGCCGAAAAACGCGCTCGTCAAGCAATACGGCCGCCTGTTCGAAATGGAAGGCGTCAAGCTTGGTTTCACCGATGATGCGCTGTCCGCCGTCGCCAAACGGGCCATCGCCCGCAAAACCGGCGCCCGCGGCCTGCGCTCGATCATGGAGCAGATCCTGCTGACCACCATGTTCGACCTGCCCGGCCTCGATGGGGTGGAGGAGGTTACCATCACCGGGGAAGTGGCGGAAAACCGCGCCAACCCGCTCTACACCTACGGCCAGGAACGGGCCGAGAACTCGGCCTGATATTTTCTGACGCGTGCGGCGGCGCCCGCCGCCGCACCGTCGCGGCCTATCTTTTGTCAAGGTCTTGCAGTTACCCTGGGCTGCACTGATATTCGGGTCTGTCATCCAGGCGTCATGGTTTCCTGCGGGGAGTGTCCGGGGCCATGGGTGGCGTCTACGGGATGCGGATCGTGCCCATGATCGGGGCGGTTGGTGTGCCGACTGTCCATTAGGAGGTCACAGATATGACTACATCCGGTCAAACGGACTCTGCATCGGGCGAAGTGCTGGCGGTCTTGCCGCTGCGCGACATCGTCGTCTTCCCGCACATGATCGTGCCGCTGTTCGTCGGCCGGGAAAAATCCGTCCGCGCGCTCGAAGCGGTGATGAAGGAAGATAAGCAGATCCTGCTGGTGGCGCAGAAAAACCACGAGCAGAACGACCCGTCGATCAACGACATCTACACCGTCGGCACCGTCTCGACCGTGCTGCAACTGCTGAAACTGCCCGATGGCACCGTCAAAGTGCTGGTCGAAGGCGGCAGCCGCGCCCGCATCACCAACTTCAAGGAAACCGAGGCGTTTTTCGAGGCGCATGTCGAGCGCATCCCGGAAACCCCCGGCGTCACCAAGGAGCTGGAACCGCTGAGCCGCTCGGTGGTCAGCCAGTTCGAGCAGTATATCAAGCTCAACAAAAAGATCGCGCCTGAGGTGCTGGTCTC
>CAITOL010000119.1 GCA_903893975.1 uncultured Rhodospirillales bacterium
AAAGTTTTTTTGCTTCTTTGTTTTCAAACAAAGAAGTCCTTCCCCTCCCCTTTTTCCCTAGTCCGGCAATCCAAGCACCCGCTTGGCAATAATATTCAGCTGCACTTCCGACGTGCCGCCCTCAATCGTGTTCGCCTTGCTGCGCAGCCATTCGCGGGTGACGCGCAGATGGTTGGGGTCGAACTCCTCGCCCTCCCAGCCCAGCATCTGCGTGCCGCCAGCGGCGAGCATGGTTTCGTAGCGCGTCTTGTTCAGTTCGGTGGCGTAGTATTTGAACATCGCCGACATCGGCCCCGGCGGCTGGCCGGCTTCCGCCGCCTCCGCCGCGCGACGGCGCGTCATCTGAAAGGCATGCGCGTTCATCAGCTGCACGCTGATGCGTTCACGCAGCGCCGGGTCGGCCACCTTGCCGTCCACCTCGCCCACCGCGTCCTTCGCGGTCACGTAAACCGGCTTATCCGCCGTCACCGCGCTGCGGTCGCCAATGCCGCCAATGCCCTTGCGTTCATGCTCCAGCAGCCGCTTGGCGATGGTCCAGCCCTTGTTGCTTTCCCCCACCAGATTGCCGGCCGGCACCTGCACGTTTTCCAGGAAGGTTTCGCAGAATACCGAATAGCCGGAAATCAGCGTAATCGGCCGCGCCCGCACCCCGGGCCACAGCATGTCGATCAGCAGAAAGCTGATGCCTTCATGCTTTTTCGCCGTCGGGTCGGTGCGCACCAGGCAGAAAATCTTGTCGGACAAATGCGCGTTGCTGGTCCAGATTTTGTGGCCATTGACCAGATAATGCTCGCCTTGCAGCACCGCCCGCGTTTGCAGCCCGGCGAGGTCGGAGCCGGCGCCCGGCTCGGAATAGCCCTGGCACCAGCGAATTTCGCCCTTGATGATCGGCGGCAGATGTTCTTCCCGCTGCGCCTCGGTGCCGTATTCCAGCAACACCGGGCCGAGCATGGAAATGCCCATGCCGCTGAGCGGGGAGCGGCAGCCGAGGGCGCGCATCTCCTCCTCCAGCACCATCGCTTCTTCCTTGCCGAGCCCGCCGCCGCCGTATTTGGTCGGCCAGGTCGGCGTCGTCCAACCTTTGGCGGCCATGCGGTCGAGCCAGATTTTGGTGTCCGGATTCTTATAGGTTGCGTTGCGCCCGCCCGCGCTGCCTTCATCCATCGGCATTGGGGTGCGCATGGAGGCAGGGCAGTTCGCCTCCAGCCAGGCGCGCGTTTCCGCGCGGAACGTTTCCAGATTTGCCATTTTCGCCTCCCAGACTTGGCGCATAGCGAACCACTCCGGCACGCCATGCGCAAGGGGGGTTAAGCGGCCAGATACGCCAATGCGCCGCGTGCGGCCGCCGCTCCGGTGGCGAAACAGGCTTGCAGCAGGTAGCCGCCGGTGGGCGCCTCCCAGTCCAGCATCTCCCCGGCGGCGAACACGCCCGGCCGGCGGCGCAACATGTAGGCCGCGTCGATCTCCGCCAGGGCGATGCCGCCGGCAGTGGAAATCGCCCGCGCCAAGGGCCGTGGCGCCAGCAATTGCAAGGGCAGCGCCTTGATCAGGTCGGCCAGATCCGTCGTCACCCCGGCGTGCCGCGCCTCCTGCACCAGCCCCACCGCGACCGGCGGCAGGCTGGCCTGCTTGCGCAGAAAGCTGGAGAGCGACATGCCCTTGCGCGGCGCGTCCAACGCCGCGCGCAGGCGGTCGCGTTCGACATCTGGCCGCAGATCCACCTGCAAGGTCACCGGCCCGGTGGCGGCAATCGCCTCGCGCAGCGGCGCGGACAGCGCATAGACCGCCCCGCCCTCGATCCCGGCCTCGCTTATCATCGCCTCCCCCCGCACCACCTGGCCGGCGAAGGCCAGCGCGATGCGCTTGAGCGGCGTGCCGGCGAAGCGTTGGCGGAACAGGTCGGACCAGGCGACCTCAAACCCGCAATTCGCCGGCCGCAGCGGGCTGATCGCCACATCCGGCAGCAGCCGGGTCCAGCCGCCATCCGCCCCCAGCCGCGGCCAGGATGCGCCGCCCAATGCCAGGATGGTCACATCCGGCCGAACCAGCGTGCCATTGGCGAAGCGCAGCGCGCCGTCATCGGCCCAGCCGGTCCAGTCGTGCAGGCGATGCAGCGCCACGCCCAGCCCCTCCAGCCGTCGCAACCAGGCGCGCAGCAGCGGGCTGGCTTTGAACGCCTTCGGAAACACCCGCCCGCTGGAGCCAACAAAAACCGGCTGCCCCAACCCCTCGCACCACGCGATCACATCGGCCGGGGACAGCGCGGCCAATGCCGCCTCCATCCGCGCGCGCGCCGGGCCGTAGCGGTCGAGAAAGCCCGGCAGCGCCTCGCTATGCGTCAGATTCAGCCCGCCGCGCCCAGCCATCAGGAATTTGCGGCCCGGCGAGGGCATCCGGTCGTAGACCGCCACCCGCACGCCCTGAGTGGCAAGGATTTCGGCGGCCATCAGGCCGGCGGGGCCGGCGCCGATGATGGCGGCTTGAGGGGATATCTTGGAAGGGATGTAGGTCATCGCGCCAGGGTAGAGTAGCATAGAGCCGGTTGCGCAAGAGGTTGGCGATGCTTGAACTGGTGATGGTTGTGCTGGGGGTCGCCCTGATTGCGGTTTTCGGCTGGGGCGTTTTGGGTCTGCGCCAGCGTGACGAGTCGCGGGCGGCGCTGGCCCAGGCCCAGACGGCGCTGGCTGTGGAGCGGGAGCGCACGGCACGGCTGGCAGAGGTAGAGGCGGCTCTGGAGGGGGCGCAGGCGCGGCTGAACGGGATGGAAACCCAGGCCGCTGCCAGGACCGCGACCCTTGCGGCACAAGAGACCGACCGAGATGGTCTGCGCCACCGGTTGGACGCAGCCGAGACAGCATTGCGTGAAAAGGCTCGGCTTGAAACCAGATTGGCCACCATCCAAGAAACCCTGGAGCAGGAGCGCAAGCAGAGCGCGGAAAAGCTCGCGTTGCTTCAAGGCGCTCGTGAGACGATGACGAAGGAGTTCAAGCTGCTGGCCGGTGCGGTAATGGCCGAACATGGCGAGGCGTTTTCCAAGCAGAACAAGGAGCAGATCGACGTCGTGCTGGCACCGCTGCGGGAAAAGCTGACGGAGTTCCAGGCTGTGGTGGCCAATACCCATACTGAAAGTGCCAAAGAGCGCGCGACGCTGGCCGAGCAGATCCGCCAGCTTTCGCTCGACAGCGCAACGATGAAGAGCGAGACCAGCAATCTCACACGCGCACTAAAGGGCAAGGCGCAGACGCAAGGCGCCTGGGGGGAGATGATCCTGGCCACAGTACTGGAAAAATCAGGCCTGCGCGCGGGGGAGGAATATATCACCCAGGCCAGCCACACCACCGATGACGGCAGCAGGCTGCGTCCGGATGTGATTGTGAACCTCCCCGGTGGGCAGAGGATTGTGATAGACGCCAAAGTGTCTCTGACAGCGTTTGAGGCGCATGTGAACGCCGAGACCGATGAAGAACGTGAGATGCAGTTGCAGCGGCATATGCAATCGCTGCGAACTCACATCAAAACACTTGGCGGCAAGGATTATCATAGCCACACGAACGGTGGCGTGGATTACGTGATAATGTTCTTACCGATTGAAGGTGCGCTGGCAGTGGCATTGCAGGAAGCGCCCGACCTGACGGCTGAGGCCATTGCGCTGAACGTGAACATCGCCACGCCGACGACGCTGATGATCGCGTTGCGCACTGCAGCGAGCGTTTGGCAGGTGGAACGACGCCACCAGAACGCCGAGGCAATCGCAGCACGCGCAGGAGCGCTGTACGATAAATTCGTTGGGTTTACCGAAGATATGGGCAAGTTGGGCACCCGGCTTGATCAGGCGCAGAGCGTATTTGGCGACGCGATGGGCAAGCTACGGACCGGCAATGGTAATCTAATGCGCCAAGCCGAGGAGCTGAAAAAGCTAGGTGCTAAAGCCAGTAAGGCCCTGCCGGCGGCGCTACTCGACGCCGCCGACAGCGAGGTCACGATTTCAGCCCCGTAAGGCGGATTTCATCCGCCCTACACCGATTTCAGCAGGCGAATGCCGGTGAAGCGATAAATGATCGTCGATACCTCCAACCGGTAGGCTAGCAGCACGAAGGTCGCGCACAGCCAAACCTCGCAGGCATGGCGGAACAACTGGCCGCCGTCGTCCAGCGGGTCGATGCCGAGCGGGTAGACCAGATGGAAAAACAGCGCGCCGGAGATGATCGCGAAGGCCAGCAGGCCGCCGTAAATCCGGGTCCACGGCAGCACCACCAGGATGGAGGCGGTAATTTCCGCGCTCGCCACCCCCAGCCGCATCGGCTTTTCAAACCCGTGCAGGCCGAAGCCGTCGGTCAGCAGGGTGAACAGGGCCACCGAGCCGGGGTCCCCGGTGAGTTTGTACTGCTCGTACCAAAGAAAGATGTAGGCGATAAACAACGCCGCCGGCCAGGTCAGTGCCTTCAGGATGCGATCCATACTCGTTCCCCCATGATCTGACGGTAAGACCACCGTGCCGGCGCATCGTTACATTCCGCCGTTGTGCCTGCTATAGCGGGCGCGGAGATGCATATGCTGAACACCATACCGGCTTCCGACCTTGCGGCCCTGATCCTGTTTTGCGTGCTGTGGCTCGGCTACACCACCGCCGCGCGCTGGCTCGGCACCACCGCCATCAATGCCGGCCTGCCCGGGGTGCGGGTGCGCTGGATGCACGCGATGATCCGCCGCGACAACCGCATTGGCGACATCAACTTGCTCGGCCATGTTATTCATTCCACGTCTTTTTTTGCTTCAACCAGCCTGATCGCCATCGGCGCGCTGCTGTCCTTGCTGCTCGGGTTGGACCGACTGCAAGGCGCGATTGACGGGCTGGCGCTGGGCATCCCGTCCGGCCACGGGCTGTTGGAGCTGAAGGTGCTGCTGCCGATTGCGGTGCTGGTGCACGGGCTGTTCAAGCTCACCTGGGCGCTGCGGCAGATGAACTATACCATCGCGCTGATGGGCGCGATGCCGCCGACCAATGTCGCCGAGCCGCTGGCGACCGATATAGCCCGCGCCATCAGCGGGGTGCTGTCGAGCGCGCTGACCACGTTCAATGCCGGCATCCGCTCCTATTATTTCGCCCTCGCCAGCCTCAGCTGGCTCGCCGGCGCCTGGGTGCTGGTTGGCTTTACCGTGGCGCTGATGGCGTTGCTGCTGCACCGCCAGCGTGGCTCCCAGGTCGCCAACCGCTTCCGCGTGGCGCGGGAACTGGTCGAGCAGGCGCATAGCGCCACCACCCCGCAAGCATGAGCCAGACGCCAATGCCGGAGACGATTTTCGACCTCGCCATCATCGGCGGGGGCATTAATGGCACCGGGATCGCCCGCGACGCCGCCGGGCGGGGCTGGAAGGTGCTGCTATGCGACAAGGCCGATCTGGGCGGCGCGACCTCGGCGGCCTCCACCAAGCTGATCCATGGCGGGCTGCGCTATCTGGAGCATTACAAATTCCGGCTGGTGCGGGAGGCGCTGATGGAGCGCGAGGTGCTGTGGGGCATCGCGCCGCACATCATCTGGCCGCTGCGCTTTGTGCTGCCGCACCATAAGGGCCTGCGCCCGGCCTGGCTGCTGCGGCTCGGGCTGTTTCTGTATGACCATCTCGGCGGCCGCAAGCGCCTGCCGGCGACGCAGGTGCTGCGCCTGGCGACGGACCCGGCCGGCGCGGCGCTGCGGCCCGATTTCACCACCGCGTTTGAATATTCGGATTGCTGGGTGGAGGATTCGCGCCTGGTGGTGCTCAACGCCCGCGCGGCCGCCGATCTTGGCGCGGAAATTCTGCCCCGCACCGCCTGCCTGTCCGCCAGCCGGGTAGACGGGCTGTGGCAGGTAACGTTGCAGAACGGGCGGCAGATCCGCGCCCGCGCATTGGTGAATGCCGCCGGGCCGTGGGTGGCCGAGGTCGCCGGCCAGGTGCTGCGCGCCAACACGCGGGAACGGGTGCGGCTGGTCCAGGGCAGCCATATCGTGGTCAAGCGCCTGTTCGACCACGACCGCTGTTATTTCTTTCAAAACAGCGACAACCGGATCTTTTTCGCCATTCCGTACGAGCAGGATTTCACCCTGATCGGCACCACGGACCGCGACTATACCGGCGACCCGGCGGCGGTGGCGATTACGCCGGCGGAGGTGGAGTATCTCTGCGCCGGCGCCTCCGCCTATTTCCGCCGCCCGATCGCCCCGGCGGATGTGGTGTGGACCTATTCCGGCGTGCGGCCGCTCTATGATGATGGCGCCAGCGCGGCGCAGGAAGCGACGCGGGATTATGTGCTCTCGCTCGATGCCCCCGCCGATGCCCCGGCGGCGCTCGGCGTGTTCGGCGGCAAAATCACCACCTATCGCCGGTTGGCCGAAGCGGCTTTGGCCAAGCTCGCGCCGCATCTGCCCGCCCCGACCGGCCGCGCGGCGGGGTGGACCGGCACGGAAGCGCTGCCGGGCGGCGACTTCGCGATAGACGGCTTCGACGCGCTGCTGGCCGCCACCCAGTCCCGCTACCCTTTCCTGCCCGCGGCCACGGCGCGCCGGCTGCTGCGGGCCTACGGCACCAAAATCAACGTGTTGCTGGACGGTGTGACCGATTGGGCCGGGATGGGCACGGTGTTCGGCGCCGATCTGACCGCCGCGGAACTGCGCTATCTCGTGGCGCATGAATTCGCCGGCGCGGCGGCGGATGTGGTGTGGCGGCGGAGCAAATTGGGGCTGCGGCTGTCGGCGGATCAGGTGGCGGCGGTGGACAGGTTTATTGCGGGTGTCTTGGTAGAGAAGGAGTGAAGGGTCTTCTTTGTTTGAAAACAGAGAAGCAAAAAAACGTTCGGACTTCGTTGCCTGCGGCGTGCCTCACCGGCGAGGCCCAAAAAGTGATGAAGTTTTTTTGGTTTTTTTGTTCACAAAAAGAACAGCTTAACCTGCCTTCCTCTGCTGCGATGAAAGCGACAACATGCCCGACCTCCTGCCCACCGACCTCCCCCAAGCCAACCCGGTTGACGCCGCCATCATCTCCCGCCGCGCCGTGCGCGGGTTTCTGCCGACGCCGGTTGACCAGGCCACGATTGTCCGCCTGCTCAACCTCGCCGCCCGGGCGCCGAGCGGCACGAACATGCAGCCCTGGCGGGTGATTGCGCTGGCCGGTGCGCCATTGGCGGCGTTTACCACGGCACTGGTGGAGGCGTTCCCGGCGGAAACCGGGGGCAGCGAGCGGCCGTATTACCCGTCGCCGCAATATGAGCCGTATCTGTCCCGCCGGCGGAAACTGGGCTGGGATTTGTATGGCACGCTCGGCATTGCCCGCGGTGAGACCGAGAAGATGAAGGCGCATGTTGCCCGCAACCTGCAATTCTTCGGCGCCCCGGTGGGGTTGATCTGCGTGATCGACCGCAAGCTGCAAATCGGCAGTTGGATCGACTATGGCGCCTTCCTGCAAACCCTGGCCATCGCCGCGCGCGGCATGGGGCTGGATACCTGCCACATGGCGATTTTCGCCGAATTCCCGAACACCGTCCGCCGCCTGATCGGGCTGACGGAGGACGATATCGTGCTGTGCGGCGTGGCAATCGGGCATGAGGACAAGGCCGCCCCGGCCAACGCGCTGGTCACCAGCCGGGTGCCGGCGGAGGGGTTCACCGAGTTTCGCGGCTTTTAAGCCCGCGGGTGGTCATATTGGCCGTCACGACAGGATGTTCTGTCGCCGGGGCAGTGCACAATGCGTCGTGGCTGAACAACGTTAAATGGCTAAGCCCACTTTCACGGTTTATTGATTGCTAATCGGCAAAAAAAAAATGCCATCCTCTGTGCGGCGAACAATTCCGCCGCAATATGACGATCAAGGGGAAACGACAAAAATGGCGACTCTCGTCGACGGTAACGGCACCATTTTTATGGTTAACGACAACAACGGTCAGGTTGTGGAGGCCATTGCAACCAACAGTGATGGATCGAGTTATACCACGCAGTGGGACACACAAACTGAAACCAATTGGGTGAGCCGCACTGAATGGAACAACGCTGCCGGGCAACTCACTCAAGACGAGGTGACCTTCCGCGACGGCAGCACTGCATGGCAATTCTTCGCTCCCGATGGATCGGTCGCGTTGACGTTGGGCAACGCGGTGGCCATGCAGCCTAATTCGTATCAGTCGGTGTTCGCCGATATCATCAGCGCGAATGTCACAGGGCAAAATACAGAACTGGGGTTTATGGCTGGTGCCGGTATGTCGTCGCTCGGTGGGGTAAATGTCTCGGCATTCAATCTTCAAGGTATGCTTGAAACTGCAGACATCACCATTTCTGCTGCACAGTCAAAAATAGGTGGAATCATCGGAAATCTGATAAATGCAGGTCAATTAGCCTATGAGATATACAAGGATCTTACTGAACCAGCAACCAATCCGCAGGCCGGACAACCGAATGCAGCGCCTATCAGTCTACCATATGGCGCCTCCACAATACTTGAACGTAATGGGTTGACGTTAAATATAAACAGTTACGATGGTCATACAGAAATTAGTGTCAGCCCTGGTCCAGGCGGCTTACTTGGACACGTCTAATATATATTTTCTCGAATTTTTTCGGATGAAGTGCACCGTAAAGCGGTGCATTTTAATAACTATATTAATGATAATTTCAATTATACCTCTGCTAATATTTGGATCATTGTCTCTATATATTGTAATACATTTCAACTTCGCACTGTATACCTCTCAAAAATCCGCGCCAATTTTAGCGATTTTAATTTTGAACATGCTCCTTGTTATTACAAATATTATCATTGGATTTAATTTAAAGATAAATTACAACAAAATACATTTTTCATTTTATAAAATCGAACGCTCGCTTTTTATATTTTTCATCAATTTTATTATTTTAATATTAATTGTATATTACATAAATGCAAATTTTATGGACTTTTTCTATC
>CAITOL010000120.1 GCA_903893975.1 uncultured Rhodospirillales bacterium
CACCGTGCGCTCAATGCCCGCCTCGTCATCGGCCGGCTCGGTCTGCCCAAGCGTCGCCCGCATAAAATGCGATGACCGCAACATGGCGCCGAACTGCTCTGCCGCCATCCTCACATCGGCAATCGCCAGATGCCCGGCCGCCACCTGCGCGCCGAGCCAGACGGTAAACCGGTCGAGAAACGCTTGCGGCCCCGCCGCCATGAACGCCAGCCCCAGTTCGGGGAAGCGCGCGCTTTCCGCCACCACCACCCGATAAATCGCCATCGTGTTCGGTTGCAGCAAAAACCGCAGCAGCCGCGCGCCAATCTCGTGCAGCGCCGCGCCAATATCGGCCACCTCGGTCGGGTAGCTGCGCTCATCCACACTCGCCCGCCGACACGCATCGCCGACAATCGTCGCGAATAGCCGATCCTTGGACGGGAAATACGCATACAGCGTCGCCTTGGACACCTGCGCCTGCTTGGCCACCATCTCCATGCTCACCGGCCCATAGCCATGCGCCATAAACAGCAAACTCGCCGCTTCAAGCACTTGCCGTTGTTTGGGGGAGGGAAGGGGCTCTTGGTCGCTCATGCATGTAAAAATAACTGAACTGAACCGTTCAGTCCAGTCTTGACGAACCCACCCCTCAGCCCCAGTTTCCCGCCTCAACCCAACCGGCACCGCCGGGGAGCCCGCATTGATGAACGCTGTGACCGACGCCACCGCCACCCAGTCCACCCAGCTCAGCACGCCGCCGGCCAAGCCGTCGCGCGGGCGGGTCATCCGCCTCAGCCTGCTGGTCGTGGTGCTGATCGGCGCGGCCATCATCGGCAACTGGTGGTGGGTGGAAGGCCGCTGGATCGAGAGCACGGACAACGCCTATGTCCAGGGCGACATCGTCACCCTCAGCCCGCGCATCGACGGCGATGTGGTCGCGGTGCCCGTGCACGACAATCAGCGCGTCGCCGCCGGGGCCCCGCTCATCATGCTGGACCCTGCGGACTGGCAGGCCCGGCTGGATCAGGCCAAGGGCGCCGCAGCCGAAGCAGAAGCCGCCATCGCCACCGCCCGCCGTCAGGTGGAGGCCAGCCGCACGCAGATCGCCCAGGCCGATGCCAATATCGATCAGGCCCGCGCCGAACAGGTGCGCGCCACCGCCGATGCCGGCCGCTCCGGCGCGCTGGCCGGGGCTGGCTGGACCAGCCGGCAAGCGGACGACCTCGCCACCGCCACGGCCCGCAAGGCCGATGCCGCGTTGGTCGCCGCCCGCGCCCAGCGCGAATTGGCGGCCCAATCCCTGACCGTTGCCCAAGCCCAGGTAACCCAGGCGGAGGCGCATGCTCTGACCGCCCGTTCCGCCGTCACCCTGGCGGCCAACGCGCTGAGCTACACCATTTTGCGCGCCCCGTTTGATGGCATTGTCGGCAACCGCGCCGCCCAGTTGGGCATGCATGTCGTGCCCGGCCAGCAGGTGCTTGCGCTCGCGCCGCCGCCGGAAAAGCTGTTCGTGGTCGCCAATTTCAAGGAAACCCAGCTCCGCCAGCTCCGCCCCGGCCAGAAGGTGCGGCTAATCCCGGATATCGACAGCGCCGCCGCCGTCGATGGCCGGGTGGACAGCATCGCCCCGGCCACCGGCGCGCTGTTCTCCCTGCTGCCGCCGGAAAACGCCACCGGCAACTTCACCAAAATCGTCCAGCGCGTGCCGGTTAAAGTCGTGCTGGACCCGGCCCAGGCCGCCCAGGCCGGCTGGCTGCGCGCCGGCCTGTCGGTGCTGGCGGAAGCGGACACGCGCGGGCCAGACGCGACCCGCCTCGGCTGGCTCGGCGCGCTCGCCACCACCTTGCACCTGCGCTAACCCCGGATGCCGCCGCCCGACCCGACCCGGACCACGCTGAAGGAATGGTTCGCCTTCCTTTGCATGGTGTTCGGCATGTTCATGGCCATTCTGGACATCCAGATCGTCTCCTCCTCGATCTCGGAAATCCAGGCCGGCCTGTCCGCCAGCCCCGATGAGGTCGCCTGGGTGCAAACCAGCTACCTGATCGCGGAAATCGTCATGATCCCGCTCTCCGGCTGGCTGTCGCGGCTGCTCTCCACCCGCATCCTGTTCGTCATCAGCGCCGTCGGCTTCACCGCCTGCTCCATGCTGTGCGCCTGGGCCACCACGCTGAATGCGATGATCGCCTTCCGCGCCCTGCAAGGCTTCCTCGGCGGCGCGATGATCCCCACCGTCTTCGCCACCGCCTGGGTCATGTTCCCCGGCCAGCGCAGCGCCAAAGTCTCGGTGCTCATCGGGCTGATCGCCACCATGGCGCCCACTTTCGGCCCCACCCTCGGCGGCTGGCTGACCGAAACCTTCTCGTGGCACATGCTGTTCCTGATCAACGTGCCCTTCGGCATCGGCGTCGCCGTCAGCGTCTGGCTGCTGCTGGACCTGGACAAGCCGAATTTCGCCCTGTTCAAATCCTTCGACTATCTCGGCCTGCTGCTGATGGCCGCCTTCCTCGGCTCGCTGGAATACGTGCTCGAAGACGGCAACCAGAATGACTGGTTCCAGGACAGCACCATCACCGCCTTCGCCGTGCTCTCCGCCGTCTCTGGCGTCGCCTTCATCCACCGCATGCTCACCCGGCGCGACCCGCTGGTGGAACTGCGCGCGTTCAAAAACGCCAACTTCACCGCCGGCTGCCTGTTCAGCCTCGTGCTCGGCACCGGGCTCTATGGCGCCACCTTCGTCGTGCCCGTCTTCCTCGGCCGGGTGCGCGGCTACGATAGTTTGGAAATCGGCCAGGCGATGTTCGTCACCGGCGCGCTGCAATTCGTCTCCGCGCCGATTGTCGCCAATCTCATCCGGGTGATCGATGTCCGCCGCATGCTCGCCCTCGGCCTCGCTATGTTCGGGGTCGCGGTCTGGTGGCTGTCGCACCTCACCAGCCAGGTCGGCTTCTGGGATATCGCCGCCCCACAGGCGCTGCGCGGCTTCGCGCTGATGTTCATCATGCTGCCCACCAACCAGCTCGCCCTCGGCACCCTGCCGCCGGATCAGGTGAAGAACGCCTCCGGCATCTATAACCTTATGCGCAATCTCGGCGGCGCCTTCGGGCTCGCCGCCATCAACACTTTGGCCAGCGTGCGCACCGATGTGCACGCCCTGCACCTGAAGGAAGCGCTCACCTGGTCGCACGCCTCCAGCCTCAAGGGCCTGCACACCATCACCCAGGGCCTCACCAGCGCCAAGCAGGCCGCCGCCCCGCTGGCCGCCTTGCGCAAACTCGCCGCCATGGTGCAGCAACAGGCGATGACCTTGGCCTATAACGACGTGCTGCTGGTCATGTCGGCGGTGTTCCTGCTGGCGCTGCCCTTCACTCTGCTCCTCGCCAAACCCAAACCGATGGGGGCAGGGGGCGGCGCCCACTAACCGGCACCGCCGCAACGCATTGACGCCAGCCGCCCGCCGTCGCAGCTTGCGCCGCACGATTCTCGGGGAGACGAACATGACACGCATCGCGGTTCTGGATGACTGGCAAGGCATCGCCGAAACGGCGACCGACTGGTCCGCCGTGCGTGCCCAGGCAGAGCTGGTGTTTTTCCGCGACGCCTTCACCTCCGCCGATGCCGTGGTCGCGGCCTTGCAGGATTTCGACATCGTGCTGGCCATGCGCGAACGCACCCGCCTGCATGCCGACGTCATCAGCCGCCTGCCGCGCCTCAAGCTGCTCAGCTTCACCGGCGCCCGCAACGCGGCCGTTGATATCCCCGCCTGCACCGCCGCCGGCATCACCGTCTGCAACACCACCGGCACCCCGTCCTCGAACGGCACCGCGGAACTGGCCCTCGGCCTGCTGCTCGCCTCCGCCCGCCATCTGGTCACCGGAGACGTCGAAATGCGCGCCGGCCGCTTCCAGCAAAACCTGCCCTTGGGCATGGAACTGGCCGGCAAAACCCTCGGCCTGCTCGGCCTCGGCAATATCGGCGCCCGCGTCGCCCGCTACGCCCAGGCGCTGGAGATGAAGGTGCTGGCCTGGAGCCAGAACCTCACCGACGAACGCGCCGCCGCCGTGGGCGCCACCCGGGTGGAAAAATCCGCTCTACTGGCCCAGTCGGACGTGATCAGCATCCACCTCGTGCTGTCAGAGCGCACCCGCCACATCGTCGGCGCCGCCGATATCGCGCAGATGAAGCCCGGCGCCCTGCTGATCAACACCTCGCGCGGCCCGCATGTTGATACCGACGCTCTGCTGCCCGCGCTGCACGCCAACCGCATCCGCGCCGCGATCGATGTCTATGACAGCGAACCCCTGCCGGCCGACCACCCGTTGCGCAGCGCGCCGAACACGCTGCTCTCCCCGCATCTGGGCTACGTCACCGCCGACAATATGCCGGCTTTGTATCGCGCGTCGGCGGAAAATCTGGCAGCCTGGCTGTCTGGTTCGCCGATCCGCGTCCTGAACCCCGAAGTCGTCGCCCGCACCTGACGGCGGCCACCCGCTTCCCATAAATACCATCAAGCACCAACCGGAGACTCCCGCTATGCGCGCCTGGGCCGTTGTTGAAAACGAAAAACCCCTGCAGGAAATCGAACTGCCGACGCCGGAACCCACCGGCAAGCAGATCCTGCTGGAAACCACCTATTGTGGCGTCTGCCATTCGGACCTGCACATCTGGGAAGGTCGCTACGACCTAGGTGGCGGCCGGGTGATGAACATGAAGGATCGCGGCCTCAGCCTGCCGCTCGCCCTCGGGCATGAAATCGTCGGCCGCGTGGTCAAGCTCGGCCCCGACGCCACCGGCGTGAAGGTGGGCGACATCCGCATCGTCTTCCCCTGGGTCGGCTGCGGCACCTGCAAAAAATGCCTCGCTGAGGAAGATAACATGTGCGCCACCGGGCGCAGCCTCGGCGTGTTCCAGAACGGCGGCTACGGCACTCACATCATCGCCCAGCATTCCGGCCACCTCGTCGATCCCGGCACGCTCGATCCGGCGGTCGCCGCCACCTATGCCTGCTCCGGTATCACCGTCTTCGCCGCGATCAAGAAGGTCATGCCGATGGAAGCCGATGAGCCGATTGTGCTCGTCGGCGCCGGCGGTCTCGGCCTGAACGCCATCGCGGTGCTGAAGGCGATGGGCCACAAGAACATCGTCACCATAGATATCAGCGCCGAAAAGCGCGATGCGGCCCTCAAAGCCGGCGCCACCAAAGTGGTGGATGGCGCATCCCCGGATGCCGTCAAGCTGCTGGTGGAAGCCTGCGGTGGCCCGCCGATGGCGATCATCGATCTGGTGAACGGCACCGCCACCGCGCGCCTCGCTTTCGCCACCCTCGGCAAAGGCGGCAAGCTGATCCAGGTCGGCCTGTTCGGCGGCGAGATGAACCTGCCGCTGCCGCTGATGGCCATGCGCGCGCTGACCATCCAGGGCAGCTATGTCGGCAACCCGAAGGAACTGCGTGAACTGGTCGCCCTCGCCCAGGCCGGCAGCCTCGAAGCCCTCCCGGTCACCATCATGCCGCAGAACCAGGCGGATGCCGCGCTGATGCGCCTGCGCGACGGCAAGGTCACCGGACGTCTGGTCCTGAAAGCGGAGGCCGCGTAATGGCCGCTTTGCGCCGCTCCGTCGTGCTGCGCCGCCGTCCGGCGGCGGAGCCCGATCCGTCGGATTTCGAGATCATCGAAGACGACATCCCCACCCCCGGCCCGGGCGAAGTCGTCACCCGCGCCATCTTCCTGTCCATCGACCCGTATCAGCGCGGCCGGCTATGGGATCGCAAATCCTACGCCGCCCCCGTGCAGGTCGGCGAAGTGATGACCGGCGAGACCATCGGCGAAGTCGTCGCCTCCGCCGACCCGGCGTTCAAAGCGGGCGACATCGCCTCCGGCGCGCGTGGCTGGCAAACCCACACCGTCACCCCGGCGAGCCTGCTGGTGAAACACGAACGCGGCGCCGCCCCGCTCGGCGCCTATCTCGGCGTGCTCGGCATGCCCGGCACCACCGCCTATTCCGGCATGAAGGATATCGGCCAGGTCAAAGCGGGTGAAACCGTGGTGATCTCCGCCGCCTCCGGCGCGGTCGGCTCGGTCGCCGGCCAACTGGCCAAGCGCGCCGGCGCCCGCGTCATCGGCATCGCCGGCGGCCCGGATAAGTGCCTCTGGGTGCAGGAAGAACTCGGCTTCGACGCCTGCCTCGACCATCGCAGCGCCGACCTGCCCGGCCAACTCGCCGATGCCTGCCCGAACGGGATCGACGTCTATTTCGAAAACGTCGGCGGCGCGGTGCAAGACGCCGTCTTCCCGCTGATGAACCCGTTCGGCCGCATCATCATGTGCGGCATGGTGGCGCAGTATAACGACCCCACCCCCCCGCCGGGCCCCAATCTCGGCAGCGTGGTCGGCAAGCGCCTGCGCATCGAGGGCCTGATCGTCACCGACAAGCCGGAACGTGCCGCCGAATGGCGCGCGCTGGCGGAACCCTGGGTGAAGGACGGCAGCCTGAAATACCGCGAAACCGTGATCGACGGCCTGGACAACGCCGCCGAAGCCTTCTGCCTGCTGCTGCAAGGCGGCAATTTCGGCAAGATGCTGGTCCGCATCGGCGCCGACCCGGCCTGAAAACCTGTCTTGCAATTCCGGCGCAACCCACCGGAATTGCAAGATTTTCCTGCCTCAGCCGATCTGCTTCAACCCCGCCTTAAACCGCTGCCAGTTGGCGACATAATTCTTCGCCCCCGCCCGCAGCCGCGCCACCTGCGCCTCCTCCAACACCCGCACCGCTTTGGCCGGCGCGCCCATAATCATCGAAAAATCCGGGAACTCCTTGCCCTCGGTCACCAGCGCATTGGCGCCCACCAGGCAGCCCCGGCCGATCTTGGCGCCGTTCAGAATCGTCGCCCCCATGCCGATCAACGACCCATCGCCCACGGTGCAGCCGTGCAGAATGGCGTGATGGCCGATGGTCACATCCTCCCCCACCGTAATCGGAAAGCCGCGATCGGTGTGCAGCATCGCGCCTTCCTGGATGTTGCTGCGGGCGCCGATGGCGATCAGGTCGTTGTCGCCACGCAGCACCGCGCCAAACCACACGCCCACATCCTCGGCAAAGCGCACCCGCCCCAGCACATGCGCATCCGGCGCCACCCAAAAGCGATCGGCCGCCGGCAGTTCCGGGGCTACCCCATCCAGTTCATAAATCGGCATTCTGGCGTTCTCCTTCTGCCCGCATATCGGCAAGCCCAGGCGCCGGCGTCAACTGGGTTGCAATTGACTAAGATCAATCCATCCGCCCCGCCCCGCCGCTACAGTGCCGCGCCGTGGCCCACCCGCCAGGCTGCAGGAGGCACCATCATGCCCGAACCGCGCTCCACCCTCGCTCTGCCTTTGCCCACGCCCGGCCGCAACTGTTCGGTGTTCACCGCGCTGGAACAACGCCAGACCATCCGCGCCATCGCGGCCACCCCGCTGCCCCGGCAAATGCTGGCCAACCTGCTCTGGGCCGCCTTCGGCATCAACCGCCTCGCCGGCCCCTTCAACGGCGTCGGCCGCACCGCCGCCTCGGCGAGCAATTCGCAGGAGATCGACCTCTACGTCGCCCTGCAAGACGGCATCTACCTCTACGATGCCTTCAACAACCACCTCGCCCCCGTGGTCGTCGGCGACCACCGCGCCAGCGCCATGAATGCCGGCCAGCGCACCGCCAACCCGCCGGTGCAACTGATCTACGTCGCCGACGTCCACCGCCTCGTCCACACCGCCGGCTTCCAGGAACCGGGGCTGCAACACCCCGAAGTGCAGAAAGCCTATTATTACGTCGATACCGGCCTCATCGCCGGCAATGTCTACCTCTTCGCCGCCGCCGAGGGGCTCGCCACCTGGTTCCATAACTGCGACCGCAGTTTCCTGGCGCAAACCCTGCATCTGCGGCCCGAACAGCACGTGCTGTTCGCCCAGTCGGTCGGTTACCCGGAACGCTAAAGCCCGAGCGTATCCAGCCGGATCACGTCCACCAGCCCGCCCGCCGCCACCGCGGCCGCATAAGGCGGGCGCAGCACCAGCGCATCGGCCTGCGCCATCAGCCGCAGCATGGCGGAATCCTGGCGCGGGAACGGGGTGGCAATCAGGCTGCCATCCTCGGCCAGCGTCAGCGTGGCGCGTAAATGGTCGGCCCGCTTGTCATTGGCCGCCACATCCGACCCCAGCCGCGCCTGCACCGTCGGCGGCGGCGCGGCCGGCAAGCCGCTCAACACCTGGATCGCCGGCAGCAGAAACAGCGTCGCGCACACCAAAGCCGATACCGGATTGCCCGGCAGGCCCAGCATCGCCACCGGCCCCATTTGCCCAAACATCAAAGGCTTGCCCGGCCGCATGGCAATCTGCCAGAAATCCACCTGCAATCCGCGGGCCCCCAGCGCCTCCTGCACCAGATCATGCTCGCCCACGCTGGCCCCGCCGGTGGTCACCAGCATATCCATGCCGTGCACCGCATCCGCCACCGCCATCACCGCCTCGCGATTATCCGCCACCACAGGCAGCACCACCGGCTCGCCGCCCGCCGCCCGCACCAAAGCGGCCAGCGCGTGGGAGTTGGAACTGACGATGCCGCCCGCTGGGATTGGCTCGCCCGGCAGCGCGATCTCGTCGCCGGTCGCCAGAATGGCGATGCGCGGCCGCCGATGCACGGCAAGCCAGGGGTGGTTGCCCGCCGCCGCCAGCCCAATATCCCGTGCATTCAACCGCTTGCCGGCCGGAAGCAACACGTCACCGCAAGCGAAATCCTGCCCGGCCCGGCGGATATGCCGCCCCACCCCGGCCGCCTCGTTGATCGTCGCCACCGCGCCGGCGCGGGTCACATCTTCCTGGATCACGATGGCATCAGCCCCCGCCGGCACCACGCTGCCGGTGAACAGCCGCACCGTCTCGCCCGGCTGCACCGTGCCCTCCCAAGGATGCCCGGCCGGCGCATTGCCGACCACGCGCAATGCCGCGCCCAGCATCGCGTCCTGCGCCCGCACCGCATAGCCATCCATCGCCGACACATCGCGCGGCGGCTGGGTCAGGCGCGACAGCACCGGTGCGGCCGTTACCCGGCCCCACGCCTCCGCCAAGGGCACAATCTCAGCCGCCGTCGGCCGCAAGGCGGCCAGAATGCGCGCGCGGGCATCAGCAACCGGGATCATCCGCCTATTCCTGTCTAAAATCGCCGGACTTACCGCCGGACTTCGCCACCACGCGCAACCCGTCGATCCGCATGCCGCGATCCACCGCCTTGCACATGTCATACACCGTCAGCGCCGCCACCGATGCAGCGGTCAGCGCCTCCATCTCCACCCCGGTGCGCCCGGTAGTGCGGACGGTGGCGGAAATCTCCACCGTCGTCGCGTTCACCGCCAGCAAATCCACCGTCACCGCGGAAATCGGCAGCGGATGGCACAGCGGGATCAGATCCGCCGTCCGCTTGGCCGCCATAATCCCGGCCAGTTGCGCCACCGCGAACACATCGCCTTTTTTCGCCTGCCCGGCCACGATCATCGCCAGCGTCGCCGGCAACATCACCACCTCTGCCCGCGCCGTGGCCGCGCGCTGGGTTTCCGGCTTGTCGCCCACATCCACCATCACCGCATTGCCGGCGGCGTCAAAATGCGTCAGCCCGCTCATGCGCCCAGCAACGCCCGCGTTGCCCCCACCAGATCGGCCTGCCGCAGCAGGCTTTCCCCGACCAGGAAGCGCCGCACCCCATGGTCGGCCATGCGCCGCAGGTCGTCATGCGTCTTCAGCCCGCTCTCGCCCACAATCACCCGGTCATCAGGCACCATCGGCGCCAGTTCGATCGTGGTTTCGATATTGGTCTGCATGATTTTCAGGTTGCGGTTGTTGATGCCGATCAGCGGGCTTTTCAGCCGCAACGCCCGCGCGAGCTCCACCGAATCGTGCGACTCGATCAGCACGTCCATCCCGAGTCCCAGCGCCAGCGACTCCATCTCCGCCGCCTGCTGGTCGCTCAGCACCGCCATGATCAGCAGAATGCAATCCGCCCCCAACGCCCGGCTTTCCAGAATCTGCCAGGGGTCGATCATGAAATCCTTGCGCAGCGCCGGCAGCGCGCACCCGGCCCGCGCCGCCACCAGATCTTCGGACACGCCGTGGAAATACGGCTTGTCGGTCAGCACCGACAAACACGCCGCCCCGCCGGTCTGATACGCCTGCGCCAACTCGGCCGGGTCGAAATGCGGCCGGATCGCCCCGCCGGAGGGGGAGGCGCGCTTAATCTCGGCAATCAAGCCCAACCCGATACTGGCCACCTTGTCGTCCAACGCGGCGGCAAAGCCGCGCGGGGCAGGGGCGGTGGCAATCGCCGCCTCCAGCATCGGCACCGTGGTCACCGCCTTGCGCCGCGCCACTTCCAGCGCCGTGTCGGCGCAAATCCGCGCCAGTACGTCCGGCACCGCGCTCACGCCGTCACCTGGCGCAAAGTTTCCAGCGACGCCAGCGCCGCGCCCCGATCCAACGCCGCACTGGCCACTGCAACCCCCTCACGCAAATCACCCACTCGCCCGGCCACAATCAGTGCCCCGGCGGCATTCAGCAGCACCGTATCGCGATATGCCCCCGGCTGCCCCTGCAACAGTTTTTCCAGTTCGGCGGCATTATGCGCCGCATCGCCGCCGCGAATGCCCGCAATCGGCGAGCGTGCCAGCCCGGCATCCTCAGGCGTGACCACAAATTCGCGGATCACCCCGTTCGCCAGCGCCGCCACCTGGTTTTCCCCGGCCACCGACAACTCATCCAGCCCCTGCCCATGCACCACCCAAACGCTCTCGCTGCCCAGGCGTTGCAAGGCTTCCGCCATAATCCGGGTCCAACTCGGGTCGAACACTCCGGTCAACTGCCGTGTGACGGAGGCCGGGTTCGCCAACGGCCCCAACAGGTTGAAAATCGTGCGGGTGCCTAGCTCCACCCGCGCACCGCCGGCATGGCGCAAAGCGGCATGGTGGCGTGGCGCGAACATGAACGCGCAGCCCGCGGCTTCCAGCACCGCCGGCAGCCGGTCCAGCGCCACATCCACATTCACCCCCAGCGCCTGCAACACATCCGCCGCCCCGGTCTTGGAACTCAGCGCCCGGTTGCCATGCTTGGCCACCTTCACCCCGGCGCCGGCCAGCACGAAGGTCACGGCGGTGGAGATGTTCAAACTGCCGGACGCATCGCCGCCGGTGCCCACCACATCGATCGCATCCGCCGGCGCCACCACCCGGGTCATCCGGCTGCGCATCGCCCGCACGGCGCCGGCGATCTCGGCCACGGTTTCCCGCCGCACCCGCATCGCCATCACCAGCCCCGCGATCTGCGCCGGGGTCGCCTCGCCGGACATGATAATGCCGAACGCCTCCTCGGCTTCCGCCTCGCTCAGCGTTGCCCCGCTGGCCACCCGGTTCAGCGTCGGCTTCAGATTTCCGCTCATGTCGATCAGGCCGCCTTCGCCGGAGAGTTGCGGCCATGCGCCATGGCCAGAAAATTGGCCAACATCGTGTGGCCGTGCGCACTGGCGATGCTTTCCGGATGGAACTGCACGCCCCAGATCGGCAAGGTCCGATGCGCCAATCCCATGATCAGCCCATCCGCGCTTTCCGCCGTCACCGCCAGGCAGTCCGGTAGAGTGTCCCGCTGCACGATCAGGCTGTGATAGCGCGTTACCGCCACCGGGCTTGGCACATCAGCGAACAGCCCGCTGCCGTCATGCGTCACCTCGCTCACCTTGCCATGCATCGGCTCCGGCGCGCGGATCACCTTGCCGCCAAACGCCTGCCCGATCGCCTGATGGCCGAGACAGACGCCCAGAATGGGAATGCGCCCCGCCGCCGCGGCAATCAGTTCGAGGCATATGCCCGCCTCGTTCGGCGTACACGGCCCGGGCGACAGCACAATCGCCTCCGGCGCCATCGCCAGCGCCTGCGCCACCGTCAGGCTGTCATTGCGCCGCACCTCGCAGCGCGCGCCGACATCGCCGAGGTAATGCACCAGGTTGAAGGTGAAGCTGTCATAATTGTCGATCAATAAGATCATCGGCTTACCCTGCGTTGCGCTCGGTCAGGGTGCGCCGCACCGCATCCTGCCATCCCGCATACAGTCTGGCGCGCCGTGGCGCATCCATTATCGGGACAAACCGGCGTTGCAGCGCCCAGGTTTTGCCGAACTCCGCCGGCGCCGGGCAAACCCCCACCGCCAGCCCGGCCAGATAGCCGGCCCCCAAAGCAGTGGTTTCCAGCACCGCCGGCCGGTCCACCGGCGCGTCCAGCATGTCGGCCAGGAACTGCATCGTCCAGTCAGACGCCACCATGCCGCCATCCACCCGCAGCACCGTCTCCCCGCCCGCCCAATCCGCCTGCATCGCCGCAATCAGGTCGCGGGTCTGATACGCCACACTCTCCAGCGCCGCCCGCGCCAACTCGGCTGGCCCGGTGTTGCGGGTCAGGCCAAAAATCGCCCCGCGCGCCTCGGCATCCCAATGCGGCGCCCCCAGCCCGGTAAAAGCCGGCACCAGATACACGTGCTGGTCCGGATCGGCCGCCGCCGCCAGCGCGCCGCTCTCCCCGGCGCTGGCGATCATGCGCAGCCCGTCGCGCAGCCACTGCACGGCGGCCCCGGCGACAAAAATCGCCCCCTCCAGCGCATAGGTCCGCACCCCATCCAACTGATAGGCGATGGTGGTCAGCATCCGGTTGGCCGACCGCACCGGCGTCGTACCGGTGTTCAGCATCAGGAAGCAGCCCGTGCCATAGGTGGATTTGGCCATCCCCGGCGCGAAACACGCCTGCCCGATGGTGGCCGCCTGCTGGTCCCCGGCAATGCCGGCAATCGGGATCGCCTGGCCGAAAATCGCCGGATCGGTGCTGCCGAACACGCCGGCGCTATCGCGCACCTCCGGCAACAGGCTGGCGGGGATGTTGAACAAATCCAGCAATTCCGGGTCCCATTGCCCGGTAGCGATATTCAGCAGCGCGGTGCGGCTGGCGTTCGTGGCGTCGGTCGCGTGCACCCGCCCGCCGGTCAAACGCCACACCAGCCAGCTATCCACGGTGCCAAAGGCCAGCTTCCCCGCCTCGGCATCCGCCCGCGCGCCCGGCACATTGTCCAGCAGCCAGGCAATCTTGGTGGCGCTGAAATACGGGTCCAGCAGCAGCCCGGTCCGCGCCGTCACCAGCGCCTCATGCCCCTCGGCCCGCAACCGCGCACACAGCGGCGCCGTGCGGCGATCCTGCCAGACAATCGCGTTATGGATCGCCCGCCCGGTATCGCGCCGCCAGATCAGCGTCGTCTCCCGCTGATTGGTAATCCCGATCGCCGCCACATCGCCGGCCACAGCCCCGGCCTGCGCCATCGCCTCCCGCAAGGTCGCCACGCTGTCGCGGAACAAATCCTCCGGGTCATGCTCAACCCAGCCATTGGCGGGGAAATGCTGCGGCAATTCGCGCTGCGCCACCGCCACCGGCGCCAGCCCGGGCGCGCGAAAGGCGATGCTGCGCGTTGATGTGGTGCCCTGATCGAGCGCCAGGATCAGATCTTTTGCCATTCGCCTCTCCCCCGCGGCCCCGGCCGCCTATTCCGCCAGCGCCCGCATCTCCGCATACAGGTCGGATTTGCCCTCGAAGCCAATCCCCGGCAAGTCCGGCATGGTGATGTGCCCGTCCTCCACCCGCACCCCATCGGGAAACCCGCCGTAAGGCTGGAACAAATCCGGGTAGCTCTCATTGCCGCCCAAACCCAGCCCGGCAGCGATGTTCAGCGACATCTGATGCCCACCATGCGGAATGCACCGCCGCAACGACCACCCGGCCTCCCGCACCACCTGCATCGTGCGCAGATACTCGCACAACCCATAGGACAGCGCGCAGTCGAATTGCAGCCAGTCCCGGTCCGCCCGCATCCCGCCATAGCGCAGCAGGTTGCGCGCATCCTGATGGCTGAACAGGTTTTCCCCGGTCGCCATCGGCCCCGGATAGAACTCCGCCAGCGCCGCCTGCAACTGGTAGTCGAGCGGGTCGCCCACTTCCTCGTACCAGAACAGATTGTAATCCCGCAGCGCCTTGGCATAGGCGATGCCGGTTTCCAGGTCGAACCGCCCATTGGCGTCCACCGCCAGCCGCGCCGTGCCGCCCAACTCGGCCAGCACCGCCTCGATCCGCCGGCAATCCTCGGCCAGATCGGCGCCGCCGATCTTCATTTTCACCACGGTGTAGCCGCGGTCGAGATAGGACCGCATTTCCCCGCGCAGCGCCGACAAATCCTTGCCCTGATAATAATAGCCGCCCGCCGCATACACGAACACGCGCGGGTCGGCTTGCACCCCATGGCGCTCCGCCAGCAACCGGAACAAGGGCTTACCGGCAATCTTGGCCACCGCATCCCAAACCGCCATGTCGATCGTGCCCACGGCCACCGACCGCTCGCCATGCCCGCCCGGCTTCTCGTTGGTCATCATCGCCGCCCAAACCTTGTCCGGGTCCAGATTGTCGCCGGCCGCATTCAGCAGCGACGCCGGCGTCGCCTCGGTAATCCGCGCCGCGAACCGCTCGCGGATCAGCCCACCCTGGCCATAGCGGCCGTTGGAGTTGAACCCGTAGCCCACCACGCGCTTGCCGTCCCGCACCACATCGGTCACTACCGCCACCAGGCTAGTGGTCATCTTGGTGAAGTCGATATAGGCGTTGCGGATCGGCGAGGAGATCGGGCGGGTGACTTCCCGCACGTCAACAATACGAACCATCGTGCTATCCAAACTTGCCAGATTTCGGAAACCCGTTCGGCGGCAGCTTCCCCGCCTGGCCGCGCTCGCCGAGCCACGGGCGCAGATCGCTCTCGGTGCGGGTTTTCTCGCCCAATTTCCAGGTCAGCCCATCGGCGGCGCGGAAGGTCTTGATGTCCTTCATCCCGCCATCCTTGTATTTCTGCAGCATCACCCCGAGCCCGCGCGCCATTTCCGGGATCTGCTCCAGCGGGAACACCAGCAGCTTCTTGTTATCGCCGATCACCGCCACATGGTCGCCGTCCACCGTCTGGCAGAACGCCGCCTCCTCGCCCGGCTTCAGGTTCAGCACCGTCTTGCCGGTGCGCTTTTCCGCCAGCAGGTCTTCCGCCTTGGCGATAAAGCCGCGCCCAGCCGAATTGGCCACCAGATACCGCATGCCCTCGCGCCAGATAAACAGCGCCGTCACGTCGTCCTCGTTGGTCAATTCGCCCAGCAGCCGCACCGGCTGCCCGTCGCCACGTCCCCGCGGCAGTTCCGACGCCTTCAGCGTGTAGGCACGGCCATTGGTGGCGAACAGGCAGAGTTTATCCGTCGTCTCGCAGGTCACCATAATCCGCAACTTGTCGCCGTCCTTGAACTTCAACTCGGCGCCATCGGCCAAGTGCCCCTTCAAGGCGCGGATCCAACCTTTGTCGGACAGTACCACGGTAATCGGCTCACGCTCGACAAACGCTTCGGTCGAAATTGCCACCTCGGTCGGCGCTTCCGCCAGCCGCGTCCGCCGCGCCCCCAGCGCGCCGGCGCCGAACTGCTTGACCATGGCTTCCAGCTCGCCGGAAATCTTCCGCCACCGCAGCCCCACATCGCCCAGCAGCGCGCGCAACTCCTTGCGCTCCCCGCTCAGCGCCTTGTGCTCCTTGCGGATCTCCAACTCCTCCAGCTTGCGCAAGCTGCGCAGCCGCATGTTGAGCACGGATTCCGCCTGCAACTCCGTCAGCCCGAAGCTCCGCATCAGCACCGGCTTCGGCTCATCCTCGTTGCGGATAATCCGGATCACCTCGTCGAGGTTGAGGTAAACCGCCAGAAACCCTTCCAGAATTTCCAACCGCCGCTCGATCGCCGCCAGCCGATGCTCGCTGCGCCGGCGCAGCACCTCCTCACGATGCGCAAGCCATTGCCGCAACACCGCGCGCAACCCCAGCACCTGCGGCGTGCGGTCGGCGGTCAGCACGTTCATGTTCAGCGGAAACCGCGTCTCCAGCTGCGTGGCGCGGAACAGCGTCGCCATCAGCACGTCCGGCTCCACCCCACGCGTCTTCGGCTCCAGCACCAGCCGCACTGTCTCGGCACTTTCATCGCGCACGTCGCCGAGCAGCGGCAGCTTCTTATCTTCCAGCAACTGGGCAATCTGCTCGATCAGCCGCGACTTCTGCACCTGATACGGAATCTCGGTGACCACGATCACCCAGGTGCCCAACCGCCCGCGTTCGATCTCCCATTTCGCCCGCAGCCGGAACCCGCCGCGCCCGGTCTCATAGGCCTGCAACAGCGCGGCCTTGTCCTCCACCAGCGTCCCGCCGGTGGGGAAATCCGGGCCGGGCATATGCGCCAGCAGCTCAGCGGTGCTGGCCTCCGGGTTGGCAATCAGATGGATGGCGGCGGCACACACCTCGCCGGCATTATGCGGCGGGATCGACGTCGCCATTCCGACCGCAATCCCCGCCGCCCCATTGGCCAGCAGGTTCGGGAACGCGCCAGGCAACACCAGCGGCTCGGCTTCCTCGCCGTCATAGGTCGGGCGGAAATCGACCGCGTTTTCGTCAATCCCCGCCAGCAGCGCCTGCGCCACCTCGGTCAGCCGCGCTTCCGTGTACCGCATCGCGGCCGCATTATCGCCGTCGATATTGCCGAAATTGCCCTGACCTTCGACCAGCGGATAGCGGGCGGCGAATTCCTGCGCCATCCGCACCATGGCGTCATAAATGCTGGCGTCGCCATGCGGATGGTATTTACCCATCACGTCACCCACGATGCGGGCGCATTTCTTAAACCCCGAGGTCGGGTCCAGCCGCAGCTGGTGCATGGCGTACACCAGCCGGCGATGCACCGGCTTCAGCCCATCGCGCACATCCGGCAGGGACCGCGACATGATGGTCGACATCGCATAAGCGAGGTAACGCTCGCTCAGCGCGTCGGCCAGCCGTGTCTCCTCGATCCGTCCGGGCAGGTCGTCAGGCGCCATGCGGGTCAGTCTCCATCATCAATACCACCCGGTCGTATAGCGCCAGGCGTGGTTGCGGCAACGGCAGATGGCGCAGACCAAATGCGTCGCGAGCAAGAAAATGTCCGGTCAGCCGCAATCCGTCGCGCCAGGCCTGCGGATCGCCATCATCATTGCCGCGCAGCTCCGTCAGCAACAGCCGCGGCAATGGCAGCAGGCGCTCCCGCCATGCCCCCGCCGCCGCCTCACTCACCGCCCGCCCGCTGCGCGGCGAGACATAGGCCAGATGCTCCGCCGTCCCGGTCACCGCGCAGGACGACAGATCCATCCCATAGCCCAGCCCGGTCAGCAAATCCGCCTCCCAGCGGATCAGCGCCGCCAACTGCCGCGCCCCCTCGGGCAGCAGGGTCAGCAGCCGCAGCAACCCCTCGAACACCCGTGGCTGCGTCTCCCGCTCCGGCAACGCCCCCGCCGCCAGGGCGCAACTCGCCGTCAGCATCGCCAGCGCCAGCGGGTCATCCAGCACATACGCTGCGGTGGCATGCACCAATTCGCCGGAAAATCCGCCCAACTGGTCCGACAGCCGCCCGATCCAGCGCAGCTGCAGTAAATTCCCCACCTGCCACAGCGCCGCTGCCCGCGACTGCGCCCCGCGCGCCAGGCCGCGATGCGCCCCATGCTCGGCGGTCATCACCGTCACAATGGCGTCGCTTTCGCCAAACGGGCGCGTTTCCAGCACAATGCCGGGGGCGTCCCATTCCATCGCGCTTCAGTCGAACTCCGCCGCCAACCCCGGATCGCGGAAATGCGCGAACATCAGCCGCAACTGCGCCGCCGTGGTGCGGTCGATCGACAGATCCGCCGGCAAGGCGTCCTCGGCGAAAAACCCGATCTCGCTGGTCTCGTCGGACGTGGTTGCCTCGCCGCCGATAATCTCACACAAAAAGAACAGCTTGTAGACATGAAACGGGGCAGGGGTGTGCCCCTGGCGGGTGCGGTCCAACGCGGCGACCAGCTTGCGCGGCTGCACGATGAAGCCGGTTTCCTCGCGCATTTCCTTGATAACGTTCTCCGCCGGCGTCAGCCCCACATCCGCCCACCCGCCCGGCAGCGTCCAGCGATGCTGGTCGGCCACCTCGCGCACCAGCAACAGCTTTCCATCCCGGAACGCCGCGCCGCGCACATCGGTCTTCGGCGTCGCATAGCCCCATTCGGCGGCGAATAACCGCTCGATCTGCGCCGCCGCCACATCGCTGCGCGCGGCCAGCATACGCGCCGCCAGCCGCTGCAACTGCTCATAGCGGCCGCGATCATAATGGTTCGGCTCGAACGCCAGCCCGGTTTGCGCCACCGCCTGGATTTCGTGCGCCCACTGCACCCAATCTGGTACCGGCGTGGTCACGCAGGATCTTCCAGCCCGATCGCCCGCAACCGCGCGCCTTCCTCATCCCACCCGGCGCGTTCCTTCACGTTCAGGAACAGATGCACCTTGCGGTCCAGTAAGCCCTGCAACTGGCTGCGCGCCCGCGCGCCGATGTCGCGGATGCGCGTGCCGCCCGCGCCGATCAAAATCGCCTTATGCCCGGCGCGCGACACATACACCGTCGCCTCAATCCGCACCGCGCCGTCCTTCATCTCCTTGAAGGATTCGGTTTCCACCGTGCAGGCATACGGCACTTCCTCATGCGTCTGCAGGAAGATCTGCTCGCGCACCAACTCCGCCGCCAGCAGCCGGTCCGGCAGGTCGGTCAGATCATCCTCGGGATACAGATACGGCGATTCCGGCACCGCCGCCGCCAGCGCATCCAGCATCGCCTTAATGCCGTCGCCGGTGGTGGCGGAGACCATGAACGTCTCCTCGAACGTCAGCTCCGCATTCAGCGCCGCAATCAGCGGCAGCAGCCGCGCCGCCGGGATCAGGTCGGACTTGTTCAGCACCAGCCAAACCCGCCGCCCGCTGGCCTTCAGCCGATCCACCACCGTGCGCACGCCATTGGTAAACCCGGCCTTGCTATCCACCAGCAGCAACACCAGGTCGGCATCATCCGCCCCGGTCCAGGCCGCCGCCACCATGGCCCGGTCCAGCTTGCGCTTCGGCGCGAAAATCCCGGGCGTGTCCACCAGCAGCAACTGGGCGCTGTTGTGCATCATAATGCCCAGCACCCGGAACCGCGTGGTCTGTGCTTTCGGCGACACGATGGACAGTTTTGCCCCGGTCAACCGGTTCAGCAGGGTGGACTTGCCCGCATTTGGCGCGCCCACCAAGGCGACGAAACCACAACGGGTCATGCCGATAATTTCCCTATCAAGTCTTCCGCGGCGGCCATTTCGGCCGCCCGCTTGTTGCCGGCCCGGCCGGTGGCGGTTTGCCCGGCCACAGTGACCGAGATTGTGAAGTCCGGCGCATGCGGCGGACCGTCACGCGAAACCATAACATAGTTCGGCAGCGGCAACCCCCGGCCTTGCGCCCATTCCTGCAATGCCGTCTTGGCGTCTTTCGGCGGCTGCGGCTGGCCGTCCATCGCCGGCGCGAAACTGCGGCGCACGAACAGCCGCGCCGCCTCCAGCCCGCCATCCAGATACAGCGCCCCGATCACTGCCTCCATCGCATCCGCCAGCACCGTCGCCCGCTTGCGCACCCCGGCGCGGGACTCGCCCGGCGCCACCGTCAGCACCGCGTTCAACCCGGCCTGCTCGGCAATGTCGGCCAGCACGGGTTGGGACACCAGCAGCGCCAGCCGCCGCCCCAACGCGCCTTCCTGCTCGCCCGGAAACCGCTCCCCCAGCCATTCGGCCACCAGCAGCCCCAACACCCGGTCGCCAATAAACTCCAGCCGCTCGTTCGAGCCGGTTCCCTTCGGCACCCCGCGCTGGCCATGCATGGCGGAACGATGGGTCAGGGCCTCCTTCAGCAGCCCGGGCTGCGCGAATCGATGTCCCAGAATCTGCTCGGCTTGGGCATACATCGCCGTCAGCGAATCCGGCTGAACAGGCGCGACCAGCGCACTTCAAACGGCCATTCCCACACCTGCCACCACGGGTCGGTGGCATCGATGGACAGCCAGATGAACTCCGCCCGGCCGATCAGATTTTCCATCGGCACATAACCCACGCCGCCAAACGGATCGCGGCTGTCGGAGCTGTTATCCCGATTATCCCCCATGGCGAAGAAGTGGCCGGGCGGCACCAGAAATTCCTGCGTGTCGTTCAACCCGCCCTGGTCGAACATCTTCTGTACAATATGCTCACGCCCGGCCGGCTCGCCTTCCACCGGCAGCGTCTCGATAAAGCGGCGCACCGCGATGCGAATCTGCGACTCGGTGCTGATCGACTCGCCCACCGGCCGGCGCGATACCAGCTTGCCGTTCAGATACAACTGCCCGCCCTTCATCTGCACCGTATCCCCGGGCAGGCCGACAATGCGCTTGATGTAGTCGGTGCTCGGGTCACGCGGGAAGCGGAACACCGCCACATCGCCCCGCTTCGGCTCGCTGGCGAAAATCCGGCCAGAAAACAGCGCGGGCGAGAAGGGCAGCGAGTAATGCGAATAGCCGTAGCTGTATTTGGATACGAACACGTAGTCGCCCACCAGCAAGGTGGACTCCATCGACCCGGACGGGATGGTAAACGGCTCGAACGCAATCGTGCGCACCCCCAACGCGATCAGGATCGCGTAGACGATGGTCTTGACGTTCTCGACCAGGGTACCGGTGGGGCGCCGTGTCATGCTGCTATTGGCCATGAAGAATATATGTCCGGAAGGGGGGCGCCAACGGCGGCGTCATGCCAGGACTTGAAGCCCCGCGCATCCGCCGCTGTCAAGCAACAAGCGGTTAATCTTACAGGGGGGCGGCGGCAATCGGCTCGGCGGAAATGATCACCTGGGCATAGGCATAGGGGTATTCGTCGGTCATCGTCAGGTCGATCCGCGCCTGCATCCCCGCCGGGGTCAGCTCCGCCAGCCGCCGCGCCGCACCGCCATGCAACTCCATCGTCGGCTGGCCGCCGCGCTGGTTCACCACCCGCAGGTCAGACATGAACACCTGCCGGCGGAACCCGGTGCCCAACGCCTTGGCGCAGGCCTCCTTGGCCGCGAACCGCTTGGCATAGGTTCCGGCCCGATTGCGCCCATCGCGCCGGTCCGCCTTCGCCCGCTCCAGCGGCGTGAACACCCGCAGCAGAAACCGCTCACCAAACCGCTCCATCGACCGCTCAATCCGGCGAATGTCGCAAATGTCCGATCCCAGCCCCAAAATCATCAGCCGCGCGCCCGTTCCACCTGATGCACCCCTTGCACGGCGCGCAGGCTGGCGATCACATCCACCAACTGCCGCAGGTCCCGCACCTCCACATCAACCAGCATCTCGAAGAAATCGGATTGCCGGTTGATGATGCGCAAATTGGTGATGTCGCCATTCTGCTTGGAAATCGCGTTGGTGATGGTGGCAATCATCGTCGGCCCGTTATCGGCCATCACGGTGATCCGCCCGGTATGCCCCTCACCCTTGGGCACCCCTTTGCCACCTTTTTCCGCCGCACCGGCAAACGCGCTCTCCGCCCAATCCACGTCGAGGAACCGCTCCGGCGTCGCGGCAAAACTCTCCAGCGTCGGGCAGCCGCGCGTATGGATCGTCACCCCTTTACCGGTGGCGACAATCCCCACAATCGGGTCGCCCGGCAGCGGATGGCAGCAGCCGGCATAGGAAATCGCCATGCCCGGGACCAACCCGGTGATCGGCTGGTTGAAATCGCCCCGGGTGGATTTCGCCGGCCCCGACGGCAGCAGCCGCGGCGCCCGCGCTGCCTGACGCAGTTCCGGATACAGCGCGACGACCACATCCTTGGGGCCGAGATTGCCATTGCCGACCGCGACGTAAAGATCGTCCAGGCTGGCAACCTTCAGCGCCTTCAGCCCGCCTTCCAGCGCCTTTTCCGACCCATCTGCGCCATCCTGGCGGAACGCCCGCGCCAGCGCCGCCCGCCCGGCATCGCGATACGCCTGCCGCTGCTGCGCCTGCACCCAGCGCCGGATGCGCGCCCGCGCCTTGCCGGTGACCACGAACCGCTCCCATTGCGGGCTCGGCGTGCCGCCGCGCGCGGTCATAATCTCCACCTGATCGCCGTTCGACAGCTGATGCCGCAACGGCAGAATCCGGCCATTCACCTTGGCGCCGACGCAGGTATCGCCCACCTGGCTGTGCACCGCATAGGCAAAGTCCACCGGCGTCGCCCCGCGCGGCAGCTGGATCAGCGTGCCCTTCGGCGTGAAGCAGAACACCTGGTCCTGGTAGAGTTCGAGCTTGGTGTTCTCCAGGAACTCGTCCGGCGTCGAGTTCTCCAGAATTTCCAGCAAATCCTGCACCCAGCGGAACCGCTGCGCATCCTGCACCGCCGCATCGTGCTGCTTATACGCCCAATGGGCAGCGACACCGTATTCCGCCACTTCGTGCATTTCCCGGGTGCGGATCTGCACTTCAATCTTCTGGTTGCGCGGCTCGCGCAACGTCACCCCGGTATGCAGCGACTGGTAGCCGTTGGATTTGGGGGTGGAGATATAGTCTTTGAACCGCCCGGCAATCACCGGATAATTCGCATGCACCGCGCCCAATGCGGCGTAACACGCCTCGCGCGTCGGCACGACGATGCGAAACGCCATAATGTCGGACAACTGCTCAAACTGCACGTTGCCGCGATGCATCTTCTCCCAGATCGAGTAGGGGGATTTCTGCCGGCCGGTAACCTCGATCACCTCGACGCCAGACTCGCGGCACACGCGGGCCAGTTCTTCCCGCACCTCCTCCACCACATCCGCGCCCTGGCCGCGCAGGAAGTTCAACCGCGCCTGAATGCTGCCATAGGCATCCGGGTCGATCTGCGCGAAGGACAGCGTCTGCAACTCGGTCTTCACCGCGTCCATGCCGATGCGCTCGGCCAGCGGCGCGTAAATCTCCATCGTCTCACGGGCAATGCGGGTGCGCTTATCCTCGCGCGCCCCACCCAGGGTGCGCATGTTGTGCAGCCGGTCCGCCAGCTTCACCAGCAGCACCCGAATATCGCGCGACAGTGCCAGCACCAGCTTGCGGAAATTCTCCGCCTGCTTGGTGCGATCGGAATTAATCTCCAGCCGGGTGAGCTTGGTCACCCCATCCACCAGCGCCGTCACCTCAGCGCCGACCTTCGCGGTCATCGCCTCGCGCGTCACGCCAGTATCTTCGATCACATCATGCAGCAGCGCGGTGGCCAGCGTGCCGGCATCAAGCCGGTACTGCGCCAGGATCTCCGCCACCGCCAGCGGATGGGTAATAGAGGGTTCGCCGTTATCGCGCTTTTGCGGCTTATGCGCCGCATCGGCCATGGCGAAGGCCGTGCGCACCAGCGCCACATCGGCATCTGGGTCGTAGCTCAGCAGCCGTTCGATCAGCCGCTCGGGGGACGGCGCCGGCCCGTCATAGGCCGGCGGCTCAGGTCGCGTCGGTGTTGCGGTGCCGCTCATGCGTGCGGCACCGTGGCATCAGCAGAAATACATGCCGCGTGCCGGGGCAGGGGCGTTATCGCCGACGGCCGCCGAGCTCTGCCTCGATGGCCGATTCGAGCTCGTCGGGCGACATTTCTTCGTTCATTTCCGGCAGGCTCATCGCCTCTTCGTCGTTGCTGATATCCTGCAAGCCGAAGATGTTCTGGTCGGTCGGGATCAGGTCGAGCACTTCCTCGTCCGCCGGTTCCGGCTCCGGCGCGCGCGACAGCGACTTCACCAGGTCGAGCTCCAGCTTTTCGACCGAAATGGTTTCGTCGGCAATTTCGCGCAACGCCACCACCGGGTTTTTATCATTGTCGCGCAGCACGGTCAGTTCTTCGCCACGGCTCAGGTTGCGCGCGCGCTGGGCGGCGAGCAAAACCAGTTGGAAGCGGTTGGGAATGCGTTCAACGCAGTCTTCGACGGTCACGCGCGCCATGCGCTCAAGCTCCGTGGTCTAGGGGAATAC
>CAITOL010000121.1 GCA_903893975.1 uncultured Rhodospirillales bacterium
GGAAGGCAAGGGTTGTTCTTTTTGTGAACAAAAAGAACCAAAAAAACTTCATCAATGCCTAGCCTGCGGCCTACACTAACCGGAGAGAGTACGCCGTAGGCTAGGCAGTTTTGAAGTTTTTTTGCTTCTTTGTTTTCAAACAAAGAAGACTCTTCTCTATTCCCCTTTCGCAAAATTCCGCTGCCAAACCGCCACCAGCGCCGGTTGCGCGTCGGCCCGGCTGGCAACGGCCGCCAGCTTGGGCGCATGGCCGGTGAACCAGTCCCGATGCGGGCGCCACTGGGTCATGGTGGCGATGAAGATATCGATGGCGGAAAATCGTTCGCCGAGAAACCACGGCCCGGTGGCTTCATCGTTCAGGATGCCCCAGAGTTTCTGCGCATAGGCGTCCACATGCGCGCGTAGGGTGGAGCGACCGACTTCGCCGCCGACGAAGCGGGCTGGTTCGTCGGCATAGGTGAAGGTTGGGTAGATATTGGCGACCAGGAAAATCAGCCAGCGGAGAAACCTGGCCCGGTCTGGCGCGTTGGGCTGGGGGACCAGATCGTCCCGCCCGGTGCGCTCCGCCAGCAGCAGGGTGATGGCGGCGCTTTCGGTCATGATCGTGCCATCGGGCAGCATCAGGGTTGGGATTTGCGCCACCGGATTGGCGGGGGCCAGCTGGTCACGGGCCTGCGGTTCCTTGAACAGATCGCCGACCTGTTCGAGCTCATAGGGTAGGCCGTACCAAGCCAGTTGGGTTTCCACCAGCGCCGAACCCCAGCCAGCGCGCGCGTAGAGACTATACATGGGCCGCCCCTCGATCCTGGTGCCGTCCCGCCCAGGCGGGTGTGGCAACCGGTTCAGCAACAACTCCCCCAGGCGATGATAGGCGCGCCGGACGGGGAATAGCCAGTTCGGAATCGGTTGGGGTTTTGCATTGCGGCGGAGGCAGCTAACATGCTGACGATGAACACATCCCTGCAACGCCGCGCGATCTTATGCGTGCTGGCGGCGTCCTTCGGTTATTCCTGTTCGGCCGCGGTGGTGCGGGGGCTGTCGGTCAGCTATCCGGCGTTGGAGATGATGCTGTTCCGCAGCCTGGTGGTGGTGCTGGTGACCTTGCCGCTGCTGCTGCGCCAGGGTGGGCTGGCGGCGCTGCGGCCGCGCGCGCCGCTGGGGCATCTGGCGCGGCTGGCGTCCGGCTATCTCGGCATGATCACCGCGTTTTATGGCTATGGCCATTTGCCTTTGGCCACCAACACCGCGCTTGGCTTTTGCATGCCGCTGTTCCTTACCCTGCTGTCGGTGCCGTTATTGGGCGAGGTGGTGGGCTGGCGGCGGCGGGCGGCGGTGCTGGTGGGGCTGGCCGGCGTGCTGGTGATGATCCGCCCGTGGGAGGCGCAGGCCGCCTTGCCGCTCTGGCCGGTGACGGTGGTGCTGGTGGGTGTGGTGGGCTGGGCGCTGGCGATGATTTCCATCCGCCGGATGGGGGCGGCGGGGGAGAGCAATGTCGCCATCGTCGCCTGGTTCGGCATTGGCAGCCTGCTGCTTTCGGCGGTGCTGGTGGTTCCGTATTGGGTGACGCCGAGCTGGGGCGGGCTGCTGGGCATGCTGGCGATCGGGCTGATTACCTCGGCGGCGCAGCTGCTGATGACCGAGGGTTATCGCATGGGGGAGACCACTTTGGTTGCCCCGTTTGAATATGGCGCGATTGTCTATTCCACCCTGCTCGGCGCGGTGCTGTGGGGGGAGGTGCCGGACCCGGTGGGCTTTGTCGGCATTGGGATTATCGTTACGGTGGGGCTATATATTTGGTGGCGGGAATCCGGCCGGTTGCGCCCGGTTTAGGGGCGCAGGCGATACCAGAGATAGCCGATGAGTTCGTGCATTGCGTAGTACGAGGCCTGCCAGCCGCTCGCCTGGGGAATGATATCGAAGCCGGCGACGTAATCCGGGGCGCGCACCGGGGCTGCGGTGACGGCGAGGCCGGCACGCTCAAACGCCAGGATGGAGCGCGGCATGTGCCATGAGGTGGTGACCAGGTAGACCGAGGTGATGCCCTCGGCCTTCAGCATGGCGGCGGAAAAGGTTGCGTTTTCCCAGGTGTCGCGCGAGCGGTCTTCCACCCAGCGCGGCGGGGTGGCGTATTCCGCGCCCATGACCTGTGCCATGACGGCGGCAATCGGGGTGGCGCCGGGGGCGAGCACGCCGCCGGTGACCAGGATGGGCAGCCCGGTTTTGCGGTGCAGGCGGATGCCGGCGCGGACGCGTTCGGTGGTGTTGGGGCCGATGTCTTCGCCCTCAATCACCCCGCCGGGCTGGCCGAAGCGGCGTTCGGCGGACAGGATGACGACGACTTGCGGCGGGATGGCGCTGGCCGCGCGCGGCGGCACGGCGATGAGCGCGTTGAGCCGGGCGGAGGTGACGGGCATGGCGAACACCACCAGCCCGGCCAAGGCCAGCCCGGCAAGCCAGCGCCGGCGCCAGAGCAGGCCGAGCGCCAGCGGCAGCAGCAGGCAGGTCGGCGGGATCAGCAACGAATACAGCAGCACTTGCAGCATGGGGACCCCTGACGGACGTTCGCTAGACGGTTCGATCCCGATCCGCTACGAAGCTGGGACTGGCGAGAGAGGGTTATGGCATATTCGGGCTTCCGGCTGCACCCTTTGCATGCTGCCTGGCGGATGTTGCCGGCCGGGCCGCGCCGGCGCCTGTTCGCCCACGGCACGGCCTGGCTGGCGCCGCGACCGGACCGGCAGCCGCCGCCGGCGCGGCATGGGCTTGCGGTGGCCGGGGAATTGAGCCGGCCGAGCGGGCTGGGGGAAGGCGCGCGGCTGATGCGGGCCGGGTTGGACCGGTTGGGGATTGCGAACTGGGGCCAGGATGTGGGCGACCGGTTGCCGGGCGGGCAGGAGGACCGGTTGCCGTTGCAAATGCCGCCGGCGGGCGCGCCACTGGTACTGCATGAAAATCCGCCATCGCTGCCCTGGGCATTGCTGCATTTGCCGCGCGGTTTGATCCGGGGCCGCCATGTGGTTGGCTATTGGGCGTGGGAGTTGCCGGTGGTGCCGCCGTCCTGGCGGCTGGGGCTGCGGTTTGTGCACTCGGTTTGGGTGCCGAGCCCGTTTACCGCCGACGCGCTGCGGCCGCTGCTGCCGGCGGATGGGCGGGTGGGGTTGCATGTGGTGCCGCACCCGGTGGCGGTGGCGCCGCCGCGCCCGTCGGCGCTGGATCGGGCCGCGTTCGGGCTGCCGGCCGCGGCGGTGATTGTGCTGGTATCGGCGTCGCTGGCGTCCAGCTTCGCGCGCAAGAACCCGCTGGCGGCGATTGCGGCGTTTCGGGCGGCGTTCGGCGACCGGCGCGACCGGTTGTTGCTGCTGAAGTTGCACCAGGCCGAGCATTTTCCGGCGGACCTCGCCGTGGTGCAGGCGGCGATCGCCGGGGCTGCGAATATCCGGCTGGAGACGCGGACCCTGCCGGCGCGGGATCGCGATGCGTTGATGGCCTGCGCCGATATTGTGCTGTCGCTGCATCGGAGTGAGGGGTTCGGGCTGGTGCTGGCGGAGGCGATGCTGCTGGGCCGGCCGGTGGTGGCGACCGGATGGTCGGGCAATCTGGCGTTCATGGATGCGCAGTCGGCGGCGCTGGTGGGGTATCGGCTGGTGCCGGCGGTTGATCCGCGCGGGGTGGTGCAGGCGCCGGGGGCGGTGTGGGCGGAGGCGGATATCGCCGAGGCGGCCGGGCAGTTGCGGCGGCTGGCGGAGGATGCCGGGGCGCGGCAGGCGCTGGCGGTGCGCGGCCAGGCGATGGCGGAGGCGCGGCTGGGCCCGGCGGCGCTGGCGCGGGCGGTGGCGGCGCTGGGGCTGTGAGGGTGCTGGTGTGGCAATGGGGGCGGCGCGGCGGCGGGCCGCGTTACGCGGTGGAGTTGGCCGAGGGGTTGCGCCAGCAGCCGGGGGTGCAGGTGTGGCTGTCATTGGCGGCGCGGGCGGAGATTTTGGCGCAACCCGGCGCACCCGGCTGTGACTGGCCGGTGCCGACCTATGCCGGCTGGCCCGGGCTGCTGGCGCGGTGGCTCGGTGCGCCCTGGATGCTGGTGCGGCTGGTGCGGCGGCTGCGGCAGTTGGCGCCGCTTGTGGCGATCTGCGCCATGCCGGGGCCGCTGGACTTGGTGATGGCGCTGGCGCTGCGGCGTGTGGGGTGCCGGCTGGTGGTGGTGGTGCATGATGCGACGCCGCATCCGGGCGATGGGTGGCCCGGCCAGGCGCTGTTGCAGCGGGCGCTGTTGCGCCGGGCGGATAGGCTGGTGGCGCTGTCGCAGCACGTGGCGGATGCGCTGGCGCGGCAGGGCTTTGCCGGGGTGCATGTCAGCCGGCATCCACCGCGCTCCGCCTTGCCGCCGCCGGTGCCGCATGACGGGCCGTTGCGGCTGCTCTGCTATGGCCGGTTGCTGCCGTATAAAGGGTTGGACCTGCTGGCGGCGGCGTTGGCGCGGTTAGGCGCGCGGGCGGATTTGCGGGTGCGGGTGGTGGGCGCGGGGCCGGAGGCCGCGGCGCTGGCGGCATTGCGGGCGTTGCCGGGGGTGGCGGTGGAAAATCGCTGGGTGCCGGAGATGGAGATGGAGGCGCTGCTGGCCTGGGCCGATGCGGTGGTGCTGCCGTATCGGGAGGCCAGCCAGAGCGGGATTGCCGCAGCCGCGCTCAGCGCCGGGCGGCATGTGCTGGGCACCGATGTGGGCGGATTGCGGGCGCAGCTGGACGGGATTGCCGGGGCGTTGTGCCCGCCAACCGCCGAGGGGCTGGCGGTGGGGCTGCGCGACCTGCTGGAGGTGCGGCGTTTCACCCCGGTGCCGGCCCTGGAGCCGTGGCGGGACTGGCAGGCGGCGCTGGCCGCGCTCGCGGTGGATTTGCGGCGGCTGTGATTCCGTGTTGCGATAGGGAAAATCAGCATCGGGAGAGGCCAGGATGAAAGTCACCACCGCGATTCCCTATAAGGACTGGCGCGCCATTGGCCCGGCGGCGGCCGCGGCGGAGGCGGAGGGGTTTGAAGGGCTGACCTGCCCCGAGCTGGCCAATGATCCGTTCGCCCCGCTGGCGATTGCCGCACTGGCGACCGAGCGGCTGCAACTGGCGACGTCGGTGGCGATTTCCTTTCCGCGCAGCCCGATGATCACCGCCCAGCAGGCCTGGGACCTGAATGCGCAGTCGCATGGGCGGTTCGTGCTCGGGCTGGGGACCCAGGTGCGGGCGCATAACGAGCGGCGCTTCAGCGTGCCCTGGGTGCATCCGGCGCCGCGCATGGCGGAATATGTCGAGGCGATCCGCGCCATTCATCGCTGCTGGGAAACCGGCGAGAAGCTGAACTTCACAGGAAAATTCTACACCTTTACCCTGATGACGCCGGAGTTTTCGCCCAAGCCGACCGGCCTGCCGATGCTGCCGATTATGATCGCCGCCGTGGGGCCGGAGATGCAGAAGGCGGCGGCGCGGCATTGCGATGGGGTGCGGCTGCACGGCTTCGCCACCCGCAAATACGTGGAGGATGTGGTGCGCCCGACGCTGGCGGCGGAGTTGGCCAAGGCGGGCAAGAGCTTCGAGCATTTCGAGGTGACCGGCGGCGGCTTCATCGCCACCGGGCCGGACGAGGCGACGGTGGTGGCGGCGGCGGAGAAATTGCGCTACCGGGTGGCGTTCTATGGCTCCACCCCGGCCTATCGCGGGGTGTTTGATGTGCACGGGGTGACGGAGCTAGGGGTGAAGCTGAACGCCGCATCCCGCGCCGGAAAATGGGACGAGATGGCGGCGATGGTACCCGATGAGGTGCTGGACCTGTTCGCGGTGCGGGCGACGTATGACAAGCTGCCGGAGGCGGTGGGCCGGCGGTTTGGCGGGATTGTCGATGCGGTGGGGGTGGAATTTCAGCCCGGCGACGATGCGCGGACGCGGCGCAAGGTGTTGGACGGGCTTAAGGAAATTCCGCAGACCTTCAAAGGGTTTCAGACCAGCTGGCAGGCCGGCCAGATGGCCGGCTAGCGGATCAGCCCCAGCGCCACCTGGGTCAGCCGGGCGTGGGGGTTGGCGAGTTCCCCCACCACGTTGAAATGGTGCAGGCCGGGCAGGCTTTCCCAAGCACCGCCCCAGTTGGCCGCCAGTTCGCGGGACTGGCGGGTGTATTCCGCGCCTTCGTCGCCGCCGACCATGGCGGTGATAGGTTTGCCGGGCGCGGGCAGGAACATGGGCGAGAGCGCGCGGGCTTCGGTTTCGTTCATATGCAGCGCGTCGTTCTGATGGGTGCGGCAGATCGGCGGCAGGTCGAACAGGCCGCTGATCGGCATGGCGGCGTAGATGGCGTCGGCCGGCAGGCCGTGGGCGGTCCAGTCCGTCGCCAGCAGGGTGGCGGCGAGGTGGCCGCCGGCGGAATGGCCGATGGCGAGCATCGGGCGGGCGTAGCGGGCGTGCAGCATGGGCACCACGCTGCGCACGCCGGCGACCAGGGCGGTCATGCTGACGGCCGGGCAAAGGTCGTAGGACGGCATGACGACGCCGATGCCGTGCGCCAGCAGGCCGGCGGCGACGTGGCTCCAGGCCGAACGGTCGCTGTGCTGCCAGTAGCCGCCGTGCATGAACAGCGCCAGCGGGGCGGTTTGCGCGGCGGCGGGCCAGAACACATCCAGCA
>CAITOL010000122.1 GCA_903893975.1 uncultured Rhodospirillales bacterium
CGCCAAGCTGCGCTGCGGCGAGGCGGCGGGGATGGGGGCGAATTTGTCGCATGCGGTGCACGGGGCCATCGGCTTTACCTACGAACACAGCCTGCATTTTTTCACCAAGCGGTTGTGGTCGTGGCGGGATGAATTTGGCAACGAGGCCGAATGGGGCCTGATGCTGGGCCGACACATTGCCGAGCGTGGCGCTGACCGTTTCTGGTTCGATCTGACCGACGCGGCTTGAAGGAGATTAGATGATGAACGCCCTCACCTTCCCGCCGCCGCCGCCTTCGCCGGAAGCGGAAATTCTGCGCGCCGAAGTGCGTGCCTTTTTGCAGGTGGAACTCGCCGGGCGCGATCCGCGCGCCAAGGCGGAAAGCTGGTCTGGCCATGACGACGCGTTCAGCCGCAAGGTTGGCGCGCGTGGCTGGATCGGCATGACCTGGCCGAAGCGCTATGGCGGGCATGAGCGCAGTGCGCTGGAACGCTATGTGGTGATGGAGGAAATGCTGGCCGCCGGGGCGCCGGTCAGCCGGCATTGGGTGGCCGACCGGCAGAGCGGGGTGCAGATCCTGAAAGTGGGCACCGAGCAGCAGAAGCAGACGATTCTGCCGAAAATCGCTGCTGGCGAGTGCTGTTTTTGCATTGGCATGTCCGAGCCGGATAGCGGATCGGACCTCGCGTCCACCCGCACCAAGGCGACCAAGGTGCAAGGCGGCTGGCTGGTGAACGGCACCAAATTATGGACCAGCTCGGCGCATGTGGCGGATTACATGATTTTGTTCTGCCGCACCGGGGCGGTCGATGCGGCCAATCGGCATGCCGGGACGACGCAGTTTCTGGTGGATATGAAGGCGACGCAGGGCATCAAGGTGCGGCCGATCCATGCGCTGTCGGGCGCGCATCACTTTAACGAGGTGGTGTTTACCGATGCGTTCCTGCCCGATGATGCGATTTTGGGCGGCGAAGGCGATGGCTGGAAGCAAGTGACCGGGGAGTTGGCGTTTGAGCGGTCTGGCCCGGAGCGGTTCCTGTCCACGTTCGGGCTGGTGGTGGAGTTGATCCGGGCGCTGGGGCCGGACCCGTCGGAGCGTGCGGCGATCGCGTTGGGGCGACTGTCGGCGCATTTCCTGACGCTGCGGCGCATGTCGCGCTCGATTTCCGGCATGCTGCAACAGGGGCTGGAGCCGGCCAATCATGCGGCGATGGTCAAGGACCTCGGCACGACGCTGGAGCAGGAAATTCCGGAGATCGCGCGGATGTTGATTGCCTCCGAACCGACCGCGGATACGACGCAGGATTTCCTGGCGGTGCTGGCGCATGGAATGCTGCACGCGCCGAGCTTCTCACTGCGCGGCGGGACCAGGGAGATTTTGCGGGGGATGATTGCGCGGGGGTTGGGGTTAAGGTGAAGGTTTAGGTGTTCTTTTTGTGAACAAAAAGAGCCAAAAAAACTTCATCCAATTCTTGCCTACGGCGTACACTTTCCGGTGAGGTGTACGCCGTAGGCATCGTGGAATAAAAGTTTTTTGCTGCTTTTTTTAAAAAAAGCAGTGCTTACTTTCCTGCCACTTCCGCCAGAATTTCAAACGACCGCCTGCGCGCGCCATGGTCGAAAATCTGCGCCGTCACCATCAGCTCATCCGCGCCGGTATTGGCGACGAACGCATCCAGCCCGGCGCGAACCGCCGCTGGACCGCCGACGATGGAGCAGGCCAGGGCGTTGTCCAGCATCATGCGGGCGCGCGGCTCGATCTGCGCATCGAAGCCTTCAATCGGGGCGGGCAGTTTGCCTGGCCGGCCGCTGCGCAGGTTGATGAAGGCTTGTTGCAGCGAGGAGAACAGGATGCGGGCCTGGGCATCGGTGTCGGCGGCGAAGATGTTGACGCCGAGCATGACTTTGGGCGCGGCCAGATATTCCGATGGGCGGAAGCGGGCGCGGTAGATGGCGATGGCGTCGTGCATCTGCGCCGGGGCGAAATGCGAGGCGAAGGCGTAGGGCAGGCCAAGGGCGGCGGCGAGTTGGGCGCCGTAGGTGCTGGAGCCGAGGATCCAGACTGGCACGTCCTGCCCTTCGCCCGGCACGGCTTGCAGCGGCTGGCCGGGCTGAGCGGGGCGGAAATACTCCATCAATTCCATCACATCGCGTGGGAAATCGTCATCCCCGGCGAGGTTGCGACGCATGGCGCGGGCGGCGGTCTGGTCGCTGCCTGGCGCGCGGCCGAGGCCGAGATCGATCCGGCCGGGATGTAGGGCGGCCAGGGTTCCGAATTGCTCCGCGATCACGTAGGGCGCGTGGTTGGGCAGCATCACCCCGCCGGCGCCGAGGCGGATGCGGCTGGTGCCGGCGGCAACATGGGCGAGCGCCACGGCCGTGGCCGCACTGGCGATGCCGGGCATGTTGTGGTGTTCGGCCATCCAATAGCGGGCATAGCCCAACGCTTCGGCGTGCTGGGCGAGGTCGCGGGCGTTGTGCAGGGCCTGGGAGACGGTGCTGCCGGCGGCGACCGGGGCGAGGTCGAGAATGGAAAGTGGGATCATAGCCCGGATATAGGGCGGCGCCGGCGGGGCGCAAAGGGCAGCGATGCGGTTGACCGGATGGCCGCATGCTTATACCGGCAGCAGCGACGAGCAGGAGCAGGCCGCAGATGACGCTGGAATTCGGGTTGGACACATTCGGCGACGTGACTTCGGGCGCCAACGGGCCGCTGCCGCATGCGCAGGTGATCCGCGATGTGATCGAGGAAGGCGTGCTGGCCGATGCGGTCGGGGTGGACTTCTTCGGCGTGGGGGAACATCACCGGGCGGATTTCGCCGTCTCCGCGCCCGAGATCGTGCTGGCGGCGATTGCCAGCCGGACGCAGCGCATTCATCTCGGCACCGCGGTGACGGTGCTGAGTTCCGATGATCCGATCCGGCTGTTTCAGCGCTTTGCCACCTTGGATGCGGCGTCTGCCGGGCGGGCGGAGGTGATTTTGGGGCGGGGGTCGTTCACCGAATCCTTCCCGCTGTTTGGCTTCGACCTGTCGCAGTATGAGGAATTGTTCGAGGACAAGCTGGATCTGTTTGCGGCCCTGATCCGCAACGACGTGGTGACCTGGCAAGGCCGGACGCGGCCGCCGCTGGTGGACCAGCGCGTGTTTCCGCAGCTGGAGGGCCACGCGCTGCGGACCTGGATTGGCGTGGGGGGCAGCCCCGAATCGGTGGTGCGGGCGGCGCGTTACAACATGCCGCTCATGCTGGCGATTATTGGCGGCAATCCCGGCCGTTTCGCGCCGTATGTGGACCTGTCGCACCGGGCGCATGCGCAATTCGGCACGCCGGTGCCGCCGATTGGGGTGCATTCGCCCGGTTACGTGGCTGAGACCGATGCGCAGGCGCGGGCCGAGTTCTGGCCGAGCTACAAGCAGATGCGCGACCGGATCGGCAAAGAGCGCGGCTGGCCGCCGATGCAGGCGGCGGAGTTTGAGCAGGAGGCCGAGCGCGGGTCGCTGTATATCGGCGCGCCGGAGACGGTGGCGCGCAAGATCGCCGGCACGGTGAAGGCGCTGCGCCTGTCGCGGTTTCAGTTGAAATATAGCGCCGGGCCATTGCCACATGCCAACATGATGCGCTGTATCGAACTCTATGGCACCAAGGTGATTCCGCTGGTGCGCGAGATGCTGGCGGAGGGCTGAACCGGGCCGCTTGCGTCGCCGCGCCGGACAGGCCAACGTTCGGCGGAGATGCAATGCGGAGCGGCGAGATGAGCAAGCGGGAGAACCATCGGGAAGACGTGGCCGGGCGGGCGAATGTGGCGGATTCGCCGGAATTGCTCGCCTATTACGACCGGGTGGAAAAGCTTGAGCTCGGCGCGCTGTGGACGGTGGCCAACAAGATTGAACCGTGGGAGCCGAAATCGGCCTCCGTGCCGATGCTGTGGCGCTATGCCGATATTCGCGGCCTGGTGTCGCGCTCCGCCGATCTGGTGAGCCCGGAAAAGGCCGGGCGGCGGGTGCTGTATTTCAACAATCCCGGGCGGCGCGATGTGGCGGCCTCGGTCGGGTGGCTCTATTCCGGCTTGCAGGTGATGCGCGCCGGCGAAGTGGCGTCCGCGCATGCGCATGCGGCGTCTGCCCTGCGGTTCATCATGGAAGGGCGCGGGGCCTATACCATTGTGGACGGGCATAAATTGTCGCTGGGGGCGAATGATTTTGTGCTGACGCCAAACGGCACCTGGCATGAGCACGGGGTGGAGGCGGATGGCACGGAATGCATCTGGCAGGACGGGCTGGATATTCCGCTGGTGAATGCGATGGAGGCGAATTTCTACGCCGTGCATCCGGATTTGCAGCAAACGGTGACCCGGCCGGTGAACGACATGGTCAATGCCTGGGGCGCGCCGGGGCTGCGGCCGGCCAATGAGGCATGGGCGCGCGGCTATTCGCCATTGCTGAAATACGAATGGGGCCCGACCTACGAGGCGCTGCTGCGGCACGGCAAGACCAGCGATGGCTCGCCCTATGATGGGGTGATGATGAATTACATCAACCCGGTGACCGGCGGGCCGGTGATGGCGACAATCGGGGCGGCGATGCAGATGTTGCGGCCGGGCGAGGCGACGCGCGCGCATCGGCACACCGGCAGCATCATGTACCAGGCCTGCAAGGGGCGCGGCTATTCCATCATCGACGGCAAACGGTTCGACTGGCAGGAGCGCGATGTGTTCTGCGTGCCGTCCTGGTGCTGGCACGAACATGCCAATGCTTCGGCCAGCGAGGATGCGTGCCTGTTCAGCTTTAACGATTTGCCGGTGATGCAGGCGCTTGGCCTCTATCGCGAGGAAGCGTTGCGCGACCGTGACGGCCACCAGATCATCATTCCATAAGGTTTTTGCCCCATGCGCCTGGTTACCTATCGCCGCACTGTTGAAACCGAAGCCCGGCTGGGGGTGGTGATTGACGACCTGGTGGTCGATGTCGCCGCGATCGGCCGCAAGGCTGGCTGCGAGCTGCCTGCGACGATGCTGGCGTTTATCGATCTTGGCCCGTCCGCCATTGCCGGGCTGCGGGATGCGCTGGGCGAACATGCCGGGCGGCTGCCGGCGGGGGTGGCGTTGCCGCTGAGCAACGTGCGGCTGCTGGCGCCGATCCCGCGCCCGCGCAAGAACATCTTTGGTATTGGGCTGAACTATGTCGAACATGTTGCCGAATCGGCACGGACGTTGGACACGGCGAAGGATTTGCCGACCCAGCCGGTGATTTTCTCCAAGCCGCCGACCGCGGTGATCGGGCCGGGCGAGGCGATTGAGCATAACGGCAAGCTGACCCAGCAATTAGACTGGGAGGTGGAACTGGCGGTGATTATCGGCCGTGTCGCCAAGCGGGTGAGCGAGGCCGAGGCGCTGGAGTACGTGTTCGGCTATAGCGTGATGATCGATGTGAGCGCGCGGGATAATCGCCGGGCCGGGCAGTGGATTTACTCCAAGGGGCAGGACACCTACGCGCCGTTTGGGCCGTGCATCGTGACCGCCGACGAGATCGAGGACCCGCATAATCTGGATTTGTGGCTGACGGTGAACGGGGTGGCCAAGCAGGGCTCCAACACCAGGCACATGCTGTTCAAAGTGCCGACATTGATTGCCGATATTAGCGCGGCGATGACGTTGGAGCCGGGGGATATCATCGCCACCGGCACGCCGGACGGGGTGGGTGCGGGGCGGACGCCGCAGGAATGGCTGTGGCCGGGCGATGTGGTCGAGGCGGGCGTGGAGGGCATTGGCCGCATTCGCCATCCCGTGGTTGCGGTCTGAGCGCGATGCCTGCCGACAGGCCGCAGGAACAATTCGACTACGTCCAGCATCTGCAACTGGACAAATTGCTGACCTCCATGCGGCAGGTGACGCCGCATCCGGAGGAGCACCTGTTCGTGACCGTGCACCATGTGCTGGAGTTGTGGTTCAAGCACATTATTTTCGACCTGGAACGGATTATTCAGGCCGTGGATGCCGACCAGCTGGCGCAGGCGAACTGGCTGCTGCGGCGGATTGGCGAGATTATGCGGCTGGCGGAAGCGCATTGGACGGTGCTGGAAACGCTGACGGCGGCGGATTTCGCCGAGTTTCGCGGCCAGTTGACCGGGGCGTCTGGCATGCAGTCACGCCAGTTTCGCCAGGTGGAGGTGATGCTGGGGCTGCACCAGACGGCGGGGGCGGAGTACGTCGCCCGGGTGGAGAAACTGTGGCCGGGGCTGCTGGCGGAGCATCCGCGCACCTTGCGGGATGCGTTTTTTGCCGCCTTCGCGCGGCGCGGGCGCAGCCTGTTGCAGGTGTATCACCAGCGTTGGGTGGAGCATGACCTGTTCCAACTGGCGGAGAATGCGTTCGAGCTGGACCGGCGGTTTTATTCCTGGCGACAGAACCATATTCTGATGGTGCGGCGGCAGATCGGCATTCGCGCCCGCGGCACCGGGGGCACATTCTTCCAGGATTATCTGGCGGCGACGACGCAGTATTATTTCTTTCCGGAACTGTTTGAATTTCGCAATGAGCTGACCGCCGATGCCGGTGGTGAGGTCATGCCGAAAACCCCGTGATGGAGCCGCAGATGGGCGAGGTGGTGGAGACGACGGCCGGGCGGGTGCGCGGCGTGCGGCAAGGGGCGGTGCAGGCGTTTCTCGGCATACCCTATGCCGCGCCGCCGGTGGCGCCGTATCGGTTCATGCCGCCGCGCCCGGTGACGCCGTGGGCGGGGGTGCGGGAGGCAGCGCGCTTCCCGAACCAGGCGTGCCAGATTGTGTTTCCGTTTCTGGACCCGGCTTTGGCGGCCGATCGGTCGCTGGATGCGTCCCGCGATTTCCATCGCCATGTCGAAACCGTGCCTGTGCCATATGACGAGGATTGCCTGGGGCTGAATGTGTGGACGCCGGGCGTGGCGGGCAAGCGGCCGGTGATGGTGTGGTTGCATGGTGGCGGGTTTGCCTCGGGGTCTGGAAGCTGGGGCTGGTGGACCGGCGACGGGCTGGCGGCGGCGCAGCATGTGGTGGTGGTGAACCTGAACCACCGGCTGAATATATTCGGCTATATCAGCCTCGATGATCATGGCGGCGCCGCGCACGGGCTGACCAGCAATAACGGGATGCGGGATATTGTGCAGGCGCTGCACTGGGTGCGCGACAATATCGCGGCCTTTGGCGGCGACCCGGAGAATGTGACGATCTTCGGCCAGTCTGGCGGCGGCATGAAGGTGACCACGCTGACGGCGATGCCGTCGGCGAGGGGCTTGTTCCATAAGGCGATTGCGCAAAGCGGGCCGATGCTGCGCGCGGTGCCGCGCGACCGGGCCGCCGAGGTGGCGGCGCGGGCGCTGGATCACCTCGGGCTACGGCCGGGGGAGTTGGACCGTTTGCAGGGGGTGAGCCGGGCGGCGCTGCTGGCGGCGTTCGCGGCGGCGCGGGAGGGGGCGCCGGGGGTGCCGCGCCAGTTCGGGCCGGTGGTGGATGGCGATTTGCTGCCCGCGCATCCGTTTGAAGCCGGGGCGCCAGCCAGTGCTGCGGGGGTGCCGTTGCTGATCGGGGCGACGAGCGAGGAAATCACCAGCTTGCAGGGCTTTAGCGACGCCAGCATTTTCAGCCTGACGGAGGCCGACTTGGTGCCACGGCTGGCGGTGGCGTGCGGGGTGGATGCGGCGGCGGCCGCCGGTTTGGTGGCGGTGTATCGCGCGGCGCGGCCCGATGCCTCCCCTGCCCGGCTCTATGCCGCCATCGCGTCGGATCGGCGGTTTGGCTTTGACAGTATCGCGCAGGCCGAGCGGCAGCGGGCGCAGGCGCCGGTTTATGCCTATCGGCTGACCTGGCAGACGCCGGTGCAGGGCGGGCGGATGGGCGCGCCGCATAATCTGTGCCTGCCGCTGGTGTTTGGTCGTGACCGGGCGCCGGGGGTGACGGGCGAGGGCACGGCGCATCATGGGCTGTCGGCGGCGATGCAGACGGCGTGGGCGCAGTTTGCCCGCAGCGGCAATCCTGGCCATGCCGGGCTGCCGGACTGGCCGGCCTATGACAGCGTGACGCGGCCGACGATGATGTTCGACGTGCCGTGCCGCCTGGCGCATGACCCGGCGCAGGCCGAGCGGCGGGCGCAGGCGGCGTTGCCGGCGCGGATTTAGCCTTTGACGGCGGCGGCGGTCAGGCCTTTGACGAAGTAGCGCTGGAAGAACACGAACAGCACCGCGATGGGGATGGTGGCGATGGTCGAGGCAGCCATCGCCGCCCCCCACATCGGCTGGCCGAGATAGGGTTGGGTGTAGCTGGCCAGCCCGACCGAGAGCACGTTCAGCGCCTTATCCTGCACGATGACCAGCGGCCATAAAAACGCGCCCCAGGCCCAGATGAAAACGATGATGGCGAGGCTGGCCAGGGCCGGGAGCAGCAGAGGCAGCGCGATTTGCAGGAAGATGCGGAATTCCGCCGCGCCGTCGATGCGGGCGGCTTCCAGCAGTTCGTCCGGCAGGTCGGCGGCGTATTGGCGCATCATGAACACGCCGAACGCGTTCATCATGCCCGGCACCAGCAGGCCGGCGTAGCTGTTTTCCCAGCCCAGGGCCTTCATTTCGATGAACAGCGGCACCACCAGCACCTGAAACGGCACCATGATGGTGGAGAGCACGGCGAGGAACAGCAGGCTGCGGCCGGGGAAGCGGTATTTGGCGAAACCGAAGCCGGCCAGGGCGCCGAAGAAGACGGTGATGACGACATGGGTAATGGCGTAGAGCCAGGAATTGGCGAAATAGATCCAGATCGGTCCGATGTCGGCGGCGAGGCGGAATTGCGCCAGACCCTGGAAATCCCAAGGCAGCAGATGCATGGGGATGGCCTGGATTTCCGCCTCCGCCTTGAAGGCGGAGCTGACCATGAACCAGATGGGAAAGGCGAAGATCACCGCGAGGGTGAGCGCGATCAGCAGGCGGATGGGATGGTTACGCACGGCGGTTGAACCAGAGCTGGCCGAGGGTAACGCACAGGATCATGCCGAACATCACCACCGAGATTGCCGCCGCATCGCCCATGCGGAAATATTGAAAGCCGTATTTCAGCACCAGCAACGCCAGCACCATGGTGGAATTGGCCGGGCCGCCGGCATCGTTCGGCAGGACGTATTGCAGGGCAAAGGTCTGAAAGGCGCCGATGGAGGACAAGGCTGCGACCAGCACGGCGGTGGAGCGGAGTTGCGGCAGATCGACATGCCAGAAGCTGCGCACCGGGCCGGCGCCGTCGATGGCCGCGGCCTCGCGAAATTCGGGCGGGATGGCGGCGAGGCCGGCCAGCCAGATCATCATGAAAAACGGGATCATCGCCCAGTCATGCACGGCGATCATGGAGAACGGTGCCAGAGCGGTGTCGGCCAGCCAGCGGATTTCGGTGATGCCCCACCAGCCGCCGGTGAGCGAGGTGATGACGCCGTTGGGGTGCAGCAGCACGCGCCAGAGCACGGCAATGACGGCGATCGGCGGCAGCACCGGCAGGAAGAAGGCGGCTTTCAGCCAGTCCCGCGCACGGAAGGCCTGATCGAACACCAGGGCGGCGAGCAGGGAGAGCACCCAGACCGGCAAGGTGGCGCCGGCGACAAAGACCAGCGTGTTGCCGAGCGCCTGACGGAACAGCCGGTCGTCCCACAGGTTGAAGAAGTTATCCAACCCGACCCAGATTGGCGGGTTCAGCAGGTCGTAATCGGTGAAGCTGAGATAAAGCCCGAATAGCATCGGGAAGAGGTTGAAGGCGGCGAAAAATCCGACCGCGGGGAGAACGAAGGCGAGGCCCCACCATTTGTAGCGCATGCCCCGTTCCCCCGCGCGCCGGCTATTTCACCAGCGTGGCCGCGCGGGCGCGTTCGCGGTTCATGATGGTGTTCACTTCCTCATTCATCACCGGAACGACGGCGTCCACCTTCTCGCCCTGCACCACCTTGTCGCGGCCGCGCAGGATGGCGTCGAGCACCTGGGCGTAGCCGACGACGCGGGGGGAGAATTTGGCGCGCTTAAGTTCGGCGACGAAGAACGGGGCGGCCGGGTTAGCTTTGAAGGCGGCGCTGTCGGTGACCTCTGCCCGAGGCACGAACAGGCCGGCGCCGGCGAAGAGTTCACCGGCGTGGTCGGTGTAGAAGCGGGCGAATTTCCAGGCGGCCTTCTGCACCGGGCTGGGGCTGCGGGCGTTGACCATCATGTAGAAGGCGTATTCGTCCATGCCGTTATCGGACACGCCGCCAGCGAATTTCGGCACTGGGAGCACCGACCAGCTGATTTTCGCCGCTTCCATCTGCGGCACGCCCCAGACGCCGAAGCTGCATTCGGCGGCGAGTTTGCCGGCGAGGAAATCGGTGCGGCTGTCGGTGTATTGCGGGCCACCGAGGCGGAGCTTGCCGGTCCAGTCCTGGAAATACTGGAACACCTGGCGCCCGGCCGGTGTGTCGAGCGTGGCTTTGTAGGCGGCTTCGTCGATCATGTTGGCACCGAGTTGGTGCAGCATGGTGTTGGGCACGTACCAGAACGCGCCGGGGATGGCCCAGTTAAAGTCGAACCCACGCCGCACCGGCACGCCGTTGGCATCCCGCCTGGTGAGTTTTTCGGCAATCCCGGGCAGCGCTTCCCAGGTTTTCGGCCAATCCTTTTTCGGGTCTAGCCCGGCTTCCTGCCAGAGGGCATTGTTGGCGAAGCAGGCCCAGTTGCTGAGTTCGCTGGGCACGCCGTAGAGCTTGCCCTGGAAGCGGATGCCGTCGAAGCCGCTGCCCTGGTATTTCGCCAGCAAGGCACCCTCATCGACGAGGCCCATGGCGGCGTAGTCCACCGGGGCGAGGATGCGGGCGTTGAAATACTGGGTGACCAGGGTGGAGGTGTTGTTGAATAGGTCCGGGCCGGAGCCGGCGGCGAAGGCGGTGATCAGCTTGGTGCTGTAATCCGCCACCGAAATCACATCGTACTGGATTTTGATGTCCGGATTGGCTTTTTCGAATTCGGCGATGATCGCTTTGTCGATGGCGATGCGCGGCGGATGTTCGTGCATCCACATTTTGACCGTGACCGGCTGCGCGCTGGCGAGCCCGGCCCAGAGGGCGACGCCAGTTGCGGCAACGAGCCGCGCGAGCTTGGCGATTGGCATGATGTGTCCTCCCGACAGGATTTGTTACTCGGCAGGGTTTCACAGCTGCACCGATCCGGCAAGGCGGCGGGAGCGCGCCGGTTAGCGCGGGCGCCAGTCCTCCGCCGCCAGCGAGGGCAAGGTGAGCGATTGCGGCGGCAGCATGCCGGTGAGCCAGCGTGGTTGCAGAAACACCGCCGCGGGGTGGTAGAGCGGCAGCACCGGCAGGTCGTCGGCGACGAGGGCCTGGATGCGGTTCCACTGGGTTTGCCGGCGGGCGGGGTCCAGTTCGGCCAGCGCGTCGGTGAGCAGGCGGTCCATTTCCGGGTTGGAGTAGCCGGCATAGTTGCCGCCGCCGAAGCTGTTGGCGGCGCTGGGAATGCGGCTGCTGTGGAAGCGTGAATGCGGGATGCTGTCCGGGCCGGGCAGCCAGCTGAACATGACCAGCCCCTGGAAGCGGCGCTGGCGCACGGTTTCGCCGAGCAGCATGCGCGGTGGCTCGTTGCGCAACACCAGTTCGATGCCGATGGCTTTGAGCTGGGATTGCAGCACCTGTTCGACCAGTTCCACCAGGCGCACGCCCGACGAACTGGCGAGGTCGATGGACAGGCGTTCGCCGCCGGGGCCGTGGAGGTATTTGTCCGCGCCGGGCAGGTAGCCGGCTTCGGCCAGCAGCGCGCGGGCGCGGGTGGGGTTGAAGGGGTAGCGCTGGATGGCCGGGTTGCGGCTGGGCTCGGCCGGGGAGAGGATGCCGTCGGCGACCGGCTGGCGGCCGGCGAACAGTTTTTCCACCAGGGTTTTGCGGTCGATGCCCAGCAGGATCGCCTGCCGCACCCGGCGATCGGCCAGAGCGGGGTTGGCGAGGTTGGGCACCAGCAGCGTGGTGCTGAGCGAGGGCAGGAAGGTAAGGCTGAAGCGGTCGCCGTGGTCTTTTTCCAGCGCCAGCGACTGGTCGAAGGTCAGGCCCCAGGCGGTGTCGATATCGCCGGAGAGCAGGTTGGCTTGCAGGGCGGCGGTGTTTTCGATCACCCGTGTGGTGATGCTGCGGAAATACGGCTTGCGGCCGGACCAGAACGGGTTGGGGGTGAAGCGCGCCTGATCGCCCGGGGTGAAGCCGGCCACCAGATAGGGGCCGTTCCACAGGCCCGGCGTGGTGGGGGCGCGGTTGTAGAGCGACTGGCGGCCGTACTCCAACGGGTCTTTCGCGGCGCGAAAGCTGGCTTCTTCCAGATGCGCCGGGATCGGGTCCGGGCTCAGCCGGTCGAAATCATAGCGCGGCGTGTCGAAGTGGACGATGTAGGTGGTGGGGTCGACCTCCTCGACGCCGACCAGGCCGGGTTCGGGGTTGAACTGGCGTTCGATATCAAAGCCCAGGGCGATGTCGTGGCTGGTGAGGGCGACGCCGTCGCCCCAAGTGAGGCCGGGGCGCAGGGTGAAGCGGACGGCGAGGCCGTGATCGCCTTCCCGCGCCACGCGGCCATTGGCGAGCGAGGGGACCTCGGTGCAGAGGTCGCAGATCAGGGTGTTGTTGATGTCGAACCGCGTGACCACCCGCCGGGCGAAGCCGTGCACGTAGCTGCGCACGAGTTGGTTGGTGATGAACGGGTGCATATCGGCGGGAAATTCCACCATGCCGATGCTGAGGCTGTCGCGGGCGGGCTGCGCCGGGGCGGGGCTGGCGGCGAGCAGCAGGCCAGCGGCGAGGGTTAGGGCGAGGTGAAGGATATGCTTCATATATCTGATGTTTACGCGGAACGTGGCACACGGCAAGCTAGGCGGATGCAAACCCGTTCCTGCCGTTGACCGCCCCGTTATTGCACGCCGCTGATCTGAAGGTGACCCTTGGCCCGCCCGGCGCCGGGGTGGCGGTGATTGCCGGGCTGGATTTCAGCCTGGAAGCCGGCCGGACGCTGGGGGTGGTGGGGGAAAGCGGCTGCGGCAAATCCATGACCGCGCTGGCGATCATGGGCCTGCTGCCGCGACCGCACGCGGTCGGCGGCGCGTTGCGCTTTAACGGCACCGACGTGCTGACCTTGCCCGCCGAGGGGCATCGCCGGTTGCGCGGGGCGCAGATGGCGATGATTTTTCAGGAACCGATGACCGCGTTGAACCCCGTGGTGACGGTGGGCCGGCAGATCGCGGAAATGCTGGAAGTGCATCGCGCGACGCCGCCGGACCAGGCGGCGCGGCAGGCGGTGGCGCTGCTGGAGCGGGTGGGGATTGCCGATGCCGGGCGGCGGGCGACGGCGTTTCCGCACCAGCTTTCCGGCGGGATGCGGCAGCGGGTGATGATCGCGATGGCCATTGCCTGCAAGCCGGCGCTGCTGATCGCCGATGAGCCGACGACGGCGCTGGATGTGTCCGTGCAGGCGCAGATTCTGGACCTGCTGCTGGAGTTGCAGCGCGATGAGGGGATGGCGATGGTGTTCATCAGCCATAATCTCGGCGTGGTGAGCGAAATGGCGGATGATATCCTGGTGATGTATTCCGGCCGCGCGGTGGAATATGGCCCGGCGCAGGCGGTGCTGCGGGCGCCGCGCCACCCGTATACCGCCGGCTTGATCGCGACCTTGCCGGATATTGGCCGGCGGCAGGCGGTGTTGCCGGTGATACCGGGCAATGTGGTGAACCCACGCCGGCGCCCGGCGGGCTGTGCCTTTGCCGGCCGCTGCGCGCAGGCCGGGGCAGATTGTGCGGCGGCGGTGCCAATGCTGACACCAGTGGCGGCGGGGCATGCGGCGGCGTGCCTACGCGTGAGGCCGGCGGCATGAGCGCGCTGCTGGAGGCACGCGACCTGAGCGTGAGCTTTCCCGTGGGCGGCGGCTGGTTGCAGCCGGCGCGGCAGGTGCCGGCGGTGCGTGGGGTGAACCTGGCCTTGCAGGCCGGGGAGGCGCTGGCGGTGGTGGGGGAATCCGGCTCCGGCAAAACCACGCTGGCCCGCGCGTTGCTCGGCCTGGTGCCGGTCAGCGGTGGGCAGGTGATCTTTGCCGGCCAGGACACGGCGACGATGCCGGCCAGCGCGCGGCAGGCGATGCGGCGGCAGGTGCAGATGGTGTTTCAGGACCCGTTTGGCTCGCTCGACCCAAGGCTGACGGTGGGCGGGATTATCGCCGAGCCGCTGGAGATCCACGGCCTCGGCACCACAGCAACGCGGCGGGCGCGGGTGGCGGAGTTGCTCGGGCTGGTCGGGCTGCCGGCGGATGCGGCGGCGCGCTACCCGCATCAGTTTTCCGGCGGGCAGCGCCAGCGCATTGCCCTGGCGCGGGCGCTGGCGCCGGCGCCGCAGGTGATTATCGCCGATGAGCCGCTCTCGGCGCTGGATGTGTCGATCCAGAGCCAGATTCTGAACCTGCTGGTGGAATTGCGGGCGCGGATCGGGCTGGCGTATCTGATGATCAGCCACGATCTGGCAGCGGTGCATCACCTGGCTGACCGGGTGGCGACGATGTATCTCGGCGCGGTGGTGGAGGTGGCCGGGGTGGAGGAGATGTTTACCCGCCCGGCGCATCCCTATACCGCCGGGCTGCTGGCCGCCGTGCCGCGCCTGGGCGCGGGCAAGCGGGTGCCGGGGGGGACGTTGCCGGGCGATATCCCCTCCCCGCTCGCGCCGCCGCCGGGCTGTGTGTTCCATCCGCGCTGCGCCGGGGCGACGGCGCGCTGCGGGCAGGAGGTGCCGCTGCTGCGGCCATTGGACGCGGGCCGGGCGGTGGCGTGCCATCATCCGCTGACGGGGGCGGTGTGATGGGGCGGTTTCTGAGCTTCCGGCTGCTGGGGGCGGCGGTGGTGCTGCTGGCGAAGTCGTTCGTGATCTTCGCGTTGATTGGCTTAATGCCCGGCGATCCCATTGATCTTATGATAAATGCCAACCCGGAAACCACGCCGGAGCAGATGGCGCATCTGCGGGCGATCTATGGGGTGGATCAGTCGATCTGGCTGCGCTACGTGCATTGGCTGACCGATGCGCTTGGGGGGGATTTCGGCTTTTCCCGCATTCAGCATCGCCCGGTGCTGGACATTGTGATCCCGGCTTTGGGCAATACGCTGATCCTGACCGGGGTGGCGTTTGTGATTTCCACCGTGCTGGCGATCACGCTCGGCACGCTGGCGGCGTTGCGGCGCGGCAGTTGGGTGGACCGGACGATCAACCTGTTCGCCTTTGCCGGGATTTCGGTGCCGAGTTTCTGGCTCGGGCTGCTGTTTATCTACGTCTTCGCGGTCAAGCTCGGCTGGTTGCCGGCGGGCGGGATGCCGCGCCCGGAGCAAGGCTGGCGCGGCATGGCGGCGCATCTGGCGCTGCCGGTGGCGACGCTGGTGATTGTGGAGGTGGGCGGGCTGACGCGCTACGCCCGCTCGGCGATGATCGAGGTGCTCGGGCAGGATTTCATCCGCACCGCGCGGGCCAAGGGGCTGACCAATCAACGGATGTTGCTACGCCACGCGCTGCGCAATGCGCTGATCCCGGTGCTGACGCTGATTGCGCTGCAATTGGGCGGGCTGTTTTCCGGCGCGGCGCTGACCGAGGCGATGTTCGCCTGGCGCGGCATGGGCCGGCTGATCCTGGAGGCGATTCTGGGCAATGACTATAATCTGGCGCTGGTGTGCCTGCTGTTTGTGACCGCGACCATTCTGCTGGCCAATATCCTGGCCGATATCGCCTATACGTGGCTCGATCCGCGCATCAGCCTGGGTGGGCGGCGCAAATGAGCGAGGCGGCGGTATCGGTCTGGCAGCTGCGCTGGCGGCGGTTGCGGCGGGATTGGCCGGCGCTGGCCGGGGCTGGGGTGCTGGTGGCGTTGTACCTCGCCTGCCGGGCGGCGCCGTGGCTGGAGGATTGGCTTGGGGTGAGCGGGGTGGAGACCGATCTGCTCAGCCGGTTTGAGCCGGCGGACGGGCAGCATTGGCTGGGCAGCGACGAGGCCGGGCGCGACGAATTATGCCGGCTGCTGCGCGGGGGGCAGGTGTCGCTGTCGATCGGGTTTATGGCCGCTTTGGGATCGAGCCTGGTGGGTACGGTGATCGGGGCGTGTGCGGGGTATTTCCGCGGCAAGGTGGATATGGTGCTGATGCGCTTCACCGATTTTGTGCTCGCGCTGCCTGGCCTGCCGGTGCTGATCATTCTGGCGGCGATCGACCTGACGAAACTGGGGTTCAGCCAGGATTTCGTCCGCTCGGGCGATGCTGGCTACTGGCGGATTGTGGCGATTGTGACTTTGCTGGGCTGGACGACGGTGGCGCGGCTGGTGCGGGCGGCGACGCTGGCGCTGGCGGAGCGGGAGTTTGTGTTGGCGGCGCGGGCGCAGGGGGCCTCGGCGTGGCGGGTGCTGTGGGTGCATGTGCTGCCGAACGCGATCTCTCCGGTGATTGTCGCGACCACGTTGCGCATGGGAGGGGTGTTGCTGACGGAATCGGCGCTGAGCTTTCTCGGCGTTGGCATTCAGCCGCCCGCTACCAGCTGGGGCAGCATGCTGACCAACGCGCAGGAGTTGATCGCCACCGCGCCGCTGCTGGCGATTTACCCCGGCGCGCTGGTGCTGGTGAGCGTGATCGCGATCAATTTTTTCGGCGACGGCTTGCAATCCGCCTTCGATCCGCGGTCCGATCCGGGATGACCAGCCAGCAGAGCACAGCGCCGCGCGATGCAACGCTGCCCCCTTGGGTGCGGCGCTGGGCCCGTTGGGGCGGCGGGTTGCGCGCGGGGTATGCGGCGCTGGCGCCGGTTGGGCTGGGCTATATCCTGGCCGCACTGGCGACCATCGGGCTGATGGCGGGCAGCCTGGCGCTGCATTTGCAGCGCGAATACACCCAGACCGAGGCCGGCATTTATTCGGTGACCGGCAATCTGGCGCATGGCTTTGCCGAGAATATCCAGCGCAGCCTGGAGGCGATTGACCAGACGCTGCTGTATGTGCGCGCCGACTACATCGCCGATCCCGCCCATTTCGACCTCAACCGCTGGACGCGGGATGGGCCGGTGGTGGGGCGGCCGCAGATCCGGCTGTCGGTGCTGGACGCCCGGGGGGTGCTGCTGAGCAGCAATCTCGGCCAACCCAGTGGTAAGGTGGATCTGGCCGATAGCGAGATTATGCAGATGCAGTCCGGCGCGACCGAGGATCGGCTCGGCATCGGGCTGCCAGTGCGGGCGAGCGGCACCGGGCGTTGGCTGCTGAATGTGACGCGCAAGATCCGGCTGCCCGATGGTCGGTTTGGCGGGTTGGTGGTGGCATCGGTCAGCCTGGAATACTTCACCCGATTTTATGAGGCGCTGGATTTGCAGACCACCGCCGTGCTGCTGATCGGCACGGATGGGATTGTGCGGGCCCGGGTGCCGCCACTGGAGAACAGCGTGGGCCAGCCCTATCGCGGCATGGGGACGGACGCGATGCTGCTGGTCGATATCGATCACGGCCAATTTAGCGGCGTGAGCGTCTACGACGGCCGCAACCGGCTGTACAGTTTTCGCGGGGTGCAGGATTATCCGCTGCTGGTGCTGGTCGGGATTGAGGACGCGGCGGCGTTCGCCACGTATCGCAGCCATGAGCACATCACCCTGTCGGCGAGCGCGGTGGTGGCGCTGGTGATGCTGCTGGCGGCGCTGGCGATGATGCGCCAGCACCGGCGGATCATCGGGTCCCAGGAAGCGCTGTCGGCGACGCTGGAGAATATCAGCCAGGGCATTCTGATGGTGGACCCGCAAGGCGGGATGAAGGTGGTGAACCATCGGGTGGCAGATTTGCTGGGCTTGCCCGACCGGTTGCGCAGGCCGGAGACGACGTTCCGCGATATTGTGCGCTGGCAGATCGCGCAGGGCGAGTTTGGTAGCGCCGACCGGCTGCCGGCGACGATTTTGGAGGTGCTGCGCACGGGGCTGCCGACCATTGCCGGCAGCCCCGTGGTGCGCACGCGGCCCAATGGGCAGGTGCTGGAAATACGGTCGGAACGGCTGGTCGATGGCGGCATCGTGCGGACCTATACCGACATTACCGCGTTGAAGCGCAACGAGCAGGCGCTGGCCGCGGCGCGGGATGCGGCGGAAGAGGCCGGGCGGGCGCGGGCCGAGTTCCTGGCGGTGATGAGCCACGAAATCCGTACGCCGATGAACGGGATTATCGGCGTTGCCGGGTTGCTGATGGATATGAAACTGGCGGCGACCGAGCAGCATTACGTGCGGATCGTGCTGGATAGCGCCCAGAATTTGCTGCAACTGATTAACGATATCCTCGATTTTTCCCGGCTGGATATCGGCCGGTTGGAATTGGAGGCGACGCCGTTCGACGTGGCCGAGATGGTGCAGGATAGCCTGGAGATTGTCGCCCATAACGCGCGTGGCAAGGGGTTGGCGCTGCTGACCGAGGTGGCGCCGGATGTGCCGCGGACGGTGATCGGCGACAGCCATCGGTTGCGGCAGGTGTTGCTGAACCTGGTGGGCAACGCGATCAAATTCACCGCCGCCGGGAGCGTGCGCGTGCGGGTGCGGCAGGTCGGCACGGTGCGAACCGACGCGGGGCCGGGGGTGCGGTTGGAGTTCAGCGTGCTGGATACCGGCATCGGCATCGCGCCGGCGGCCATCGGGCGGCTGTTTACCGAGTTTACCCAGGTCGATAGCTCCATCTCGCGCCGGTTTGGCGGCAGCGGGCTGGGGCTGGCGATCAGCCGGCGCCTGGTGGAGCAGATGGGCGGCGGGATAGGGGTGGAGAGCACCGAGGGCGTCGGCAGCACGTTCCGCTTCGATATCGTGCTGCGGGTGCCGGAAGCGCCCGCGTTGCCGCTGGGTGAGCCGGTGGCGGTCGCACCGCCGGGGCAGGCCGTGGCGCCGGTCGGGCTGCGCGTGCTGGTGGCCGAGGATAACCCGACCAACAGGCTGGTGGTGTGCCGGATGCTGGAGCGGCTGGGGCATACGGTGACGGCGGTGGAGAACGGGGCGCAGGCGGTGGAGGCGGTGACGGCGGGCGGGTTCGACTTGGTGTTGATGGACGTGATGATGCCGGAAATGGACGGTATTACCGCGACGCGGATGATCCGCGACCTGCCGGGCAAGGTGCGGGACGTGATTATCATCGGCTTGACGGCGAATATGCTGCCGGCCGACCGGGAGCGGTGCCTGGCGGCGGGGATGGATCGGTTTGAAACCAAGCCGATTACCATTGCCCGCCTGGCCACCGCGATTGCCGAGATGATGCCGCCGGCGCGGCCAGGCCTGGCGGAGGCGCCGGTGGCCGGGCCGCCGTCGCCCGCGTTCGAGCCCGCGACGCTGCAGGCATTGAGCCTGGAAATTGGCCTCGGTGCCACCGAGGCGGCGGTGCGCGACTTTATCGAAGGCAGCCGGTTGCGCGGGGAGACGATCGGCACCTTGGTGGAAACCGGGCGGACGGATCTGATCGCCCATCAGGCGCGGTTGCTGGCGCGGGCGGCCTGCAATCTCGGGCTGCGGCACCTGGCCACGGCGGCGGAGGCGCTGCAAGCCGCCGCTGAAGCCGGACCGGGGCCGGAGTTTGCGGGGCTGGCGCATCAGGTGCAGATGCTGCTGCGCAGCGGGGCGGAGACGATGCGCGGGTGGCAGCCATCGGCGGATGCGCCGCATGCCCCCTCGACAAATGGCGCCAAGCCAGCAAATAACGCCGCCAACACGACGCCAAATCAGAGTGGGAACTAAGTCATGAGCCATCTTACGGTTGGAACGCTGCGGGTCGCGCCGGTGCTGAAACATTTCGTGGACGCCGAGGCGCTCCCGGGCACGGGGATTGACGCGGCGGCGTTCTGGGCCGGGTTTGAGCGGCTGGTGGCCTTGTTCGCGCCGCGGAATGCCGCGCTGCTGGCGACGCGGGACCGGATGCAGGCGGCGATTGATGGCTGGCATGTCGCGCGCCGGGGCCAGGCGCTGGATGCGGCGGAGTATCAGGCGTTTCTGACCGAGCTCGGCTATCTGCTGCCGGCGCCGCCGGCGTTTCAGGTGACGACGGCGAATGTGGATGCCGAGATCGCGCATATTGCCGGGCCGCAACTGGTGGTGCCGGTGAGCAATGCGCGCTACGCGCTGAATGCCGGCAATGCGCGCTGGGGCAGCCTGTATGATGCGCTGTATGGCACCGATGCGATTGCCGAGACCGGGGCGACCGCGCGGGGCGCGGGCTACAACCCGGCGCGGGGCGCGCAGGTGGTGGCCAAGGCGAAGGCGTTTCTGGATGCGACGGTACCGTTGGTCAGCGGCAGCCATGCCGATGCGACCGGCTATGCGATCATCGGCGGGGCATTGCAGACCGCAGCGGGCGTGGGTCTGGCCGATCCGGCGCAGCTGATCGGGTATTTGGGTGAGGCGGCGGCGCCGACGGCGGTGTTGTTGCGCCAGAACGGGCTGCATGTGGAGTTGAAGTTGGACCGCGCGCACCCGATCGGCAAGGACGATCCGGCGGGGTTGGCGGATGTGATGATGGAATCCGCGATCACCACGATCATGGATTGCGAGGACAGCGTTGCCGCTGTTGATGCCGACGACAAGGTGGAGATTTACCGCAACTGGCTCGGGCTGATGAACGGCACGCTGTCGGCGAGCTTCGTCAAGGACGGCAAGACCTTGCAGCGGCGCTTGAACCCGGACCGGGTTTATACCGCGCCGCGCGGTGGCACGGTGACGGTGGCCGGGCGTAGCCTGATGCTGGTGCGCAATGTGGGCCACCACATGTTCACCGATGCGATTTTGGACGCGGCCGGGCAGGAAATTCCGGAAACGATCATGGATGCGGCGATTACCAGCCTGATCGCGCTGCATGACCTGAACGGCACGCGGGCCAATTCGCGCGTCGGCTCGGTTTATATCGTCAAGCCGAAGATGCATGGGCCGGAGGAGGTGGCGTTTGCGTCTGACCTGTTCGCGGCGGTGGAGGATATGCTGGGCATGAACCGGCACACGCTGAAAATGGGCATTATGGACGAGGAGCGGCGCACGTCCGCCAACCTCGCGGCCTGTATTTATGCGGCGCGGGAGCGGGTGGCGTTTATCAACACTGGCTTCCTCGACCGCACCGGCGATGAGATGCATACCTCGATGGAAGCGGGCGTGATGGTGCGCAAGAACGATATGCGCAGCAGCGTTTGGATTGGCGCGTACGAGAACAACAATGTCGATGTTGGTTTGGCCAGCGGGTTGCGCGGCAAGGCGCAGATCGGCAAGGGCATGTGGGCCGCACCGGACCGGATGGCCGATATGCTGGAGCAGAAAGTGGGGCATCCGCGCGCCGGGGCGAATACCGCCTGGGTCCCCTCCCCCACCGCCGCCACCTTGCATGCGCTGCACTACCATCAGGTGGATGTGGCGGCGCGGCAGAGCGAAATTGCCCAGCGTGTGCCGGCCAAGCGCGATGATCTGCTGACCCTGCCGCTGGCGGATCGGCCGAACTGGTCGCCGGAGGATTTGCAGCAGGAATTGGACAACAACGCCCAGGGCATTCTCGGCTATGTGGTGCGCTGGATCGACCAGGGGGTTGGCTGTTCCAAGGTGCCGGATATCCATGATGTCGGACTGATGGAGGACCGCGCGACCTTGCGGATTTCCAGCCAGCACATCGCCAACTGGCTGCATCACGGCGTGGTGACCGAGGCGCAGGTGATGGAAACGCTGAAGCGGATGGCGCTGGTGGTGGACCGGCAGAATGCTGGGGATGCAGCCTATACCGCCATGGCGCCCGGCTATGACGGGATTGCCTTCAAGGCGGCGTGCGAGCTGATTTTTGAGGGGCGTAGCCAGCCGAACGGCTATACCGAGTTCGTGCTGCATCGGAACCGGCGCCTGGCGAAAGCCGCCGCGTAAGCGGTGCGTTTTCTCGACGATCTCGCGCTCGGCGTGGATTTCCCCTGCGGCAGCTTCACGCTGTCGCGGGCGGAGATTATCGCCTTTGCCGCGCAGTTCGATCCGCAGCCGTTCCATCTGGACGAGGCGGCGGCGCAGCACTCCTATTTCCGTGGGTTGAGTGCCTCGGGCCTGCATAGCCAGGGCGCGGCGATTGGGCTGATGGTGCGGGCGATCGCCGATGTGGCGGTGGTGGCGGGCTATGCGCTGCATGAGGCGCGGTTTTTCGAGCCGGTGCGGCCGAACACGCGCTACGATGTGGTGGCGCGCTGGACCGAGGTGAGCCCGTCGCCGCGCGATGCCAGCCGGGGCCGCGCGATTGTGACCGGGGAGGCGCGGCGCGACGGGGTGGTGGTGCTGCGGTTTGGGGTGACGTACGTGGTGCAGCGGCAGGTGCCATAGCGTCCGGCGGGTGATTGGGCTTATCCTGCGCGCTGCAATGCAGGAGGCCCCAAATGCAGAATATCGAACCGATCTGGCGCATCGTTGACGACAAGCGGCCGGAGTATGAGGCGCTGGCGGACCGGATTTGGGATAAGCCGGAAATTGCCTATGACGAATACGAATCCACCGCCGAGCACACCGCCATGCTGCGCGCCGAAGGGTTTCGGGTGACGGAGAATGTCGCGGGAATTCCCACCGCGGTGATGGGCGAAGCGGGCGAGGATGGCCCGGTGATTGCGATTTTGGGCGAATATGACGCGCTGCCCGGCTTGAGCCAGGAGGCGGGGATTGCCGAGCCGAAGCCGTTGCCGGGCAATGGGTTGGGGCATGGCTGCGGACATAATCTGCTGGGATCGGCGTCCCTGCTGGCGGCGGCGGCGGTGAAGGACTGGATGGCGGCCAATGGCGTGAAGGGCCGGGTGCGCTATTACGGTTGCCCGGCGGAAGAAGGCGGGGCGGCCAAGGCGTTTATGGTGCGCGAGGGCGCGTTCGCCGATGTGGATATCGCCATTTCCTGGCATCCGGCGGCGTTTTCCGGGGTGAACGATGCGATGTCCCTGGCCAATACGCGGATCGACTTCACCTTTACCGGCCGGGCCAGCCATGCCGCCGCCGCGCCGCATCTGGGCCGGTCGGCGCTGGATGCGGTGGAGTTGATGAATGTGGGCGTGAACTACATGCGCGAGCATATGCCGTCGGACGCCCGCATCCACTACGCGATGTTGGATGGCGGCGGGGTGGCGCCGAACGTGGTGCAGGCGAAAGCGAAGGTGCGCTACGCCATCCGCGCCCGTGAATTGCCGGAATTATGGCCGTTGATCGAGCGGGTGAAGAAAGTGGCCGAGGGCGCGGCGCTGATGACCGAAACCAAGGTTGAGGCGCAGGTGATCAGCGCGGTGAGCAATCTGCTCGGCAATACCCCGCTCGAGCAGGCGATGCAGCGCGCGTTGGAGCGGCTGGGCCCGCCGCCGTTTGATGACGCCGACCGGGCCTATGCCCGGCAGATTCAGGCGACATTGTCGGCGGAGGACATCACCTCGGCCTTCCGCCGGGTTGGCATGAAGCCGGATCTGACCAAGCCGCTGGCCGACAGCATCGTGCCGCTGGATGCCAAGGGGGCGCCGATGATGGGCTCCACCGATGTGGGCGATGTGAGCTGGGTGGTGCCGACGGTGCAGGCGCGGGGCGCGACCTATGCGATCGGCACGCCCGGGCATTCCTGGCAGCTGACCGCGCAAGGCAAATCCGGCATTGCCCATAAGGGCATGGTGCATGTGGCCAAGGTGATGGCGGCAACCGCGCTGGAAGCATTGGAGAATCCGGACGTCATCGCCCAGGCCAAGGCCGACTACGCGGCGCGCACTGCCAGCAATCCGTATGTTTGCCCGCTGCCGACCAATATAAAGCCGCCGATTAAACCCCGCAGCTAAGGTTTGGCCGGTGACAGCCGGGCGACGCTCGGCTAGCCTCGCGCCTTCGATGTGCTTGCCGCCAGGAGATTCAGCAGATGAGCTTGACCAACGCCCCCGATCCCGCCGCGCGTGCGGCGATTGTTCAACAGGACCTTGATAACGTCCTGCACCCGATTGTGCAGCATCGTGCGCTGGAAAAGTCGCAGATGGTGATTGCCGGCGCCCAGGGTTCGACCATCCGCGATGCTGACGGCACCGAATATCTGGACGGCATGGCCGGGCTGTGGTGCGTCAACATCGGCTATGGCCGCACCGAGCTGGCGCAGGTTGCGCATGACCAGATGCTGCAACTGTCCTATTTCCCGCATACGGCGATGAACGAGCCGGCGGCGAAACTGGCGGCCCAACTCAACGGGTTGATGGGCGGCGGCTATCACACCTATTTCGTCAATTCCGGCTCGGAAGCCAACGAGGCCGGGTTCAAGATCGCGCGGCAATATCACAAGCACGAATCCCCCGGCAGCTATCGCTACAAGGTGATCAGCCGGCATTACGGCTATCACGGCACCACCATGACCACGCTGGCCGCCGGTGGTATGGGCGACCGCAAATCCAAGTTCGAGCCGATGGATGGCAACTTCATCCATGTGGCGCAGCCGACCTGCTATCGCTGCCCGTTCAAGCTGGAATATCCGACCTGCGAACTGGCCTGCGTGAAGAACATCGAAAACACCGTGCAGGCCGAGGGGCCGGAATCGGTGGGTGAGATCATCGTCGAGCCGATCATGTCCGGCGTGGGCATCGCGGTGCCGCCGGATGAGTATCTGCCGGAAGTGGAAAAAATCTGCCGCGAATACGGCATTCTGCTGCATGTCGATGAAGTGATTAACGGCTTCGGCCGCACCGGCAAGATGTTCGGGCATCAGCACTACAACGTGTCCCCCGATATCATCGCGGTGGCCAAGGGCATAACCTCCGGCTACATGCCGATGGCGGCGACGGTGGTGAAGAACGACGTGTTCAACAGCTTCCTCGGCGAAGTGGCCGATGGCCGGCAGGTGATGCAGGTCAACACCTGGGGTGGCCATGCGGTGGCGGCCGCGGTGGCGGTGCGCAATATCGAGATCCAGCTGGAAGAAAAGCTGGCCGATCGCGCGGCAGAAATGGGCAAGTATTTGCAGGATGGGTTGCGCACCCTGTTCCGCCACGGTGTGGTGGGCGATGTGCGCGGCAAGGGCCTGCTGATCGGCATCGAGCTGGTAACCGACCGGGCGAGCAAGACGCAGCTGCCGGGGCCGGATGTGCAGGCGGTGATGGATTTCTGCCGCAAGGCCGGCGTGATCTTCGGGCGCGCCGGGGGCGGGCGGATGTACAGCAACACGCTGACGCTGTGCCCGCCGCTGGTGATCACCCGCGCCGAGTGCGACCGGATTGTGGAAACGCTGGACCGGGCGCTGACCGCTTTGGGCAAATAAGCCCAGCCGAAACGCAAAAAGGGCGGTGCGGGGGCCGGCCCCCGCACAGCCTGGCGTGATCGCGTTCGCGCCGAAGGCGTTCACCGCATGCAGGATGTTAAAGGCCAGAACGGACAGCGCCGCTTCTGCCTTTGGCGCCCTGAGCCGCTTGGTTAGAAAACCATCGCCGCCACCACCAATGCGCCCTTGTTACCGGCAGAACGGCACGAACGCCGCACTGTCGGCGATTGTCCGGTCGTGCGGCGCTATCACGCGGCACCCGTCATCCTCGAATACGTCCAAGCCAGCCATTGATCTCATTCAGCGTCCGCCGTTCCTGATCGGCCTCCATCACGAACGGAGCTTGGATCCGCGCCCCTTTCGCCTGGCTCGCCAGCACGGAGAGATTGTCGCCCACGCCGTAGCCGCCATGGGTGATAAAGGGCCGCAGGGTCTTCCCCTGCAGGTCGTGCGCCGTCAGGAACGAGCGGATCGGTGGAGGTGCCGTCTCGCCCCATATTGGAAAGCCGAGGAAGATCTCGTCGTAACCAGATATGGTCTCGACCTTCGCGGCCAGCGGCGGCACGAAGCCGCCGTCGCGCTCGCGCGTCGCCTGGGCGACATGCTGCTCGTAGTCCTCGGGATAGGGGCGCGCGGGCCTGATCTCGAACAGGTCGGCGTTCAACGCGCGATGCAGGGTGTCGGCAATCACCCGCGTGTTGCCCGAGCGAGTGAGATAGGCGACCAGGGTCTTGGAGCCCTTCATCCGACTTGTCCCTCCCTCCTGCGCATCGGCGGCGGTGCTGGCGAAGGTCAGTACGGCTTGTGCGACCAGCAGCCCCCGTCGCGAGACGCCGCCTTCCCATCTCATAACGGCTTCAGCGGGGCTTCGACGCCGGAGAAGGCCTGCACGGCCGGCGGCAGCCACTCGCCCTTCACCGTGATCGCGGCGGCCGCTAGACCGCCTGCCCCGCCGAGCAGGCCACGGCGGCTCATTTCACCCTTAGTTTGATCGGTCATGGCGCGCCAGTATCCTCTCACTTGCGAGGCTTCAGCTCAAAGCTTTCGGGTTCCGAGCCGCTTCATGCGGCGCGACAATCTGCGTGAGAACGCACGACAATCAAGGTGAGAAAGTCTTTTGACGCTTGCGGCGTAGGGAGGGCGTAGCCCGACCGGAGGCGCAAGCGTCAGCAGATTTGGCTTGGGCTCCTGCGAGGAGCGCGGGTCGTCTGTTGATCGTGA
>CAITOL010000123.1 GCA_903893975.1 uncultured Rhodospirillales bacterium
GGGTAGAGGTTACGCTTAAAGAGGCAAAGAACGCCGTCTGGTAAGTCAAAAGGCCATGCATCACCAAGCCGACGGGTGACGCGTTACGCATAGCAAGTTTCCGGCAACCCCCCCGACGTTTACCCGTCGCAGATAACGGCAAAAGCGGTTCGGGGAAAGATTGCGGGGTTACCGCTCCCTTGCCGCGCAAAAATCGCCGACGGGACAAAAGCGGGACACACGCCATTTATCCCAGACGGGCATTCTACTTAATTTATTGATATTACATAGAAAATCTGGCGTCCCGTAGGGGATTCGAACCCCTGTTAGCGCCGTGAGAGGGCGCCGTCCTAGGCCTCTAGACGAACGGGACAATCTGACCAATCGGTCAGCGTAGCGGCAGGAAGACGCGCCTTCTATTCCCTCGCGGCGCGTCCAGCAACCCCCTATTTCACTTACCCAGCACCACCCGCCCAACCGGCTTGCCGGTTTTGGCGTCAATCAGCACCACCCGGTCCGCCCCACCGCCATGCAGGTGGATGGCGATGCGGTCGGCCGCACCGGCAATTCCGGCAATCACCGTGCCATCCGGCTCGGCCAGCACCGTATCCGCCGCGCCCCCCGCCACCATCCCGCCCAGGCGCTGGGTCATGATCACGCCGAGTGCGACCACGCCCACCACGATCATCACGCCCATCACCACGGTTAAAATCTTCAACGCACGCATCTTGCTTCCCCTAATCCTCGTCGCACTGTATCCCCGGCGCATGTCATCCGAGTCGCCTGCAACCCATACTGTCATCGCCACCGAGGCCGACCGCGGCAAGCGGGCGGACCGGTTTCTGGCCGACGCATTCGCCGCCACCTCCCGCTCCCGGCTCAAAGCCCTGATCGAGGATGGCCGCGTGCGCCGCGATGGCACGGTGCTCACCGAACCGTCGGAAGCCGTGCGCCCCGGCGCCACCTACACCCTGGCCGAGCCCGCACCTTTGCCCGCCACCCCGCAGGGCCAGGCGATGGACCTGAACATCCTCTATGAAGACGCCGATCTGATCGTGCTCGACAAGCCCGCCGGCCTGGTCGTGCACCCCGCACCCGGCAATTACGACGGCACCCTCGTCAACGCGCTCGTCGCCCATTGCGGCGACAGCCTCACCGGCATCGGCAGCGAACGGCGGCCTGGCATCGTGCATCGCCTGGATAAAGACACCTCCGGCGTCATGGTGGTCGCCAAAACCGAACTCGCCAACGCCGCGCTCACCCAGGCCTTCGCCGCCCGCGATCTGGACCGCGCCTATCTGGCGCTGGTCTGGGGCCTGCCCTCCCCCGCCGCCGGCGATATCGAGGGCGCCATCGGCCGCGACCCGCGCGACCGCAAGCGCATGGCGGTGCGCGGCGTGGGCGGCAAGCCGGCGCTGACGCATTACCGCACCCTGGCGCATCACGACCTCGCGGCCACCTTGCTGGAATGCCGGCTCGCCACCGGCCGCACGCATCAGATCCGCGTACACCTGTCCACCAAAGGCCACCCGCTGGTGGGGGACCCGGTCTATCTCCGCCGCATCCCCGGCGCCGCCAAGGGTCTGGCCGCCGATCTGCGCGGCCGCCTGCTGGATTTCCCGCGCCAGGCCCTGCACGCCTACCGCCTCGGCTTCGCCCACCCACGCACGGGCAAGCTGCTATCCTTCACCACCCCCCCGCCGCCGGACATGCTGGAATTGTTCACTTTATTGGCCTTCCCCCCGGCGACGTGGGAGAACCTTTCGCGAACTTAATCCAGCGGCAAGCCGCCTGGAATATTGACCGGACCAGATTTGTCCGGTATGAAGTTCCTTACGCAAAAAGCGACGCGCCGTGTTGGTGCGGTCGTCGCGGGATCGGTCGCTCAGGTGTTGCCTTTCAGGAACCCTGATCGTCGCGGAGTGGTCCTTCATCCCACCAAGGCCGGCACCTGCCGGTCCAAAGTCTGGTCGGTCACTTGTGCCATGTCGGGCAAGGCGCTGGCTAAAATGCTGCAAAGGAGCCCGTGATGGCTGCTTCCGTGATTAACGTCGCCCCCGAAGGCAATCTGACCCGCTATCTCCAGGAAATCCGCAAATTTCCGATGCTGACCGCGGAGGAAGAACTGCGCCTGTCCAAAAGCTGGCGCGATACTGAGGATATGGAGGCGGCACACCGCCTTGTCACCTCCCATTTGCGGCTGGTGGCAAAAATCGCCATGGGCTATCGCGGCTACGGCCTGCCGGTGGGTGAGCTGATCAGCGAAGGCAATGTCGGCATGATGCAGGCCGTCAAGCGGTTCGACCCGGATCGCGGCTTCCGCCTCGCCACCTATGCCATGTGGTGGATTCGCGCCGCCATTCAGGAATACATCCTGCACAGCTGGTCGCTGGTGAAAATGGGCACCACCGCGGCGCAAAAGAAGCTGTTCTTCAACCTGCGCCGGCTGAAGGGCCAGATGCAGGCGATCGACGACGGCGATTTGCAGCCCGAACAAGTGGCCAAAATCGCCCACGCGCTGGATGTACCGGAACAGGACGTGGTGAACATGAACCGCCGCCTCTCCGCGCCGGACCACAGCCTGAACGCCCCTCTGCGCGCCGATAGCGAAGGCGAATGGCAGGATTTCCTGGTCGATGACGCCGAAACCCAGGAATCGGCCATCGGCGAACAGCAGGAAATGAGCGGCCGCAAGGCGCTGCTGGCCAGCGCGCTGAAAACCCTGAACGAGCGCGAACGCCATATCCTGATCGAACGCCGGCTGAAGGACGAGCCGACCACGCTGGAAGAACTGTCGCAGCATTACGACATCTCCCGCGAACGGGTGCGCCAGATCGAAGTACGGGCGTTCGAGAAGTTGCAGAAATCCATGCAAACCCAGGTCGCCGAACAGCGCCGCAGCGCCAAAGCCTTGGCCACCGCCCACACCGAAGCGCTGCACGCCAGCTGAACCCCGCGCCATGGCGCAGTTGAGCGATGATTGCTTTGCCTTCGGCGGCGCCCTGCTGCCGTTGGCCGAAGCCCAGCGCCATATCGCCGCCCGCTACGCCTGCGCCGTCGGCAGCGAAACCGTCCCGGTGGCGGATGCCTGCGGCCGCGTGCTGGCCGCCGCCTTCATCGCGCCCATCAACCTGCCCGGCCACGCCAATTCCGCAGTGGATGGCTACGCCGTGCACCATGCCGACCTCGCAACCGACGCGCCGACGCTGCTGCCCGTGCTCAGCCGCGTCGCCGCCGGCCACCCCTCCGCCACCGCCCTGCCGCGCGGCTACGCGGCGCGCATCTTCACCGGCGCCCTCATGCCAGAAGGCCCGGATACGGTGATGATGCAGGAAGACTGCGAACTCCTGCCCGAAGGCGTGCGCCTGCAACCGGGCATCAAACGCGGCGCCAATTGCCGCCGCGCGGGTGAGGATGTGGCCCGCGGCACGACAGCACTGCCCGCCGGCAAACGCCTCACCCCGCCAGATATCGGCCTGCTCGCCGCCCTCGGCCAGCCCGCTGTCAGCGTCCGCCAACGCCTGACGGTGGCCTTGTTCTCCACCGGCGACGAAATCGCCGAACCCCCTGCCCCTTTGCGCCACGGCCAGGTTTATGACGCCAACCGCTACATGCTGGCCGCCCTGCTGCGCCGCCTCGGCGCCCAGGTGATCGATGGCGGCATCCTGCCGGATGACCCGATCATCACCGCGCAAGCTCTGGCCGAACCGCAAGCCCACCTCATCATCACCTCCGGCGGCGTCTCGACCGGTGAGGAAGACCACGTGCGCGCCGCGATCGAGGCCTCCGGCAGCCTGGAATTCTGGCGAGTGGCGATCAAGCCCGGCCGCCCGGTGGCGCTGGGGGACATCGGCGGCACCCCGCTGCTCGGCCTGCCCGGCAACCCGGTGGCCGCCCTGGTCACCCTCGCCGCCTTGGGCCAACCGCTGCTCGACCGGCTGGCCGGCGCAACCTACGCCCCGCCTTTGCGCATCAACCTGCCCAGCGGCTTCGCCTACCGCAAAAAAGCCGGCCGGCGCGAATACCTCCGGGTGCAGATCGCCGATGGCCACGCGCAGCGCTACCCCAAAGACGGCGCCGGCATCCTCACCTCACTCACCGAATCCGACGCGCTGATGGAACTGCCGGAAACCATGACCGACCTCGCCCCAGGCGACCTCGCCCCCTGCATCCCACTCGGCCTGCTCTATGGCTGACCTGCTGATCGCCCCCACCCCGGACGATCCACGCCTCACCGCCGAGATCGCCGGCATCGACCACACCGGCGCCGCCGTCGCCACCCGTGTGCCGGTGGAACGGCCGCTGACGCTCTATCTAAACGGCCAGGAAATCGTCACCATGATGACGATCGGCGACCGGCCAGACTGCCTCGCTGTCGGCTACCTCATCAACCAGAACATGCTCGGCCCGGATGAGCCGATTGAGCGCATCGACGTCGATGAGGAACTCGACGTCGTCGTGGTCCGCACCGCGCGGCGCACCAATTACGAAACCAAACTGCGCCGCAAAACCCTCACCTCCGGCTGCGCCCAGGGCACGGCGTTTGGCGACCTGCTGGAACGCTTCGCCACCGTCCAGCTAGACCCTTCGGCGCGCCTGCACACCAGCTGGCTCTATGCCCTGTCGCGCCAGATCAACACCATGCCCAGCCTCTACCTCACCGCCGGCGCCATCCATGGCTGCGTGCTCTGCCAGGAAGATCGCCCGCTGGTCTACATGGAAGACGTCGGCCGCCATAACGCCATCGACAAGATCGCCGGCTGGATGCGGCTGAACCACGTCTCCGCCCAGGGCAAGCTGTTCTACACCACCGGGCGGCTCACCTCGGAAATGGTGATCAAAACCGTGCAAATGGGCCTGCCCATCCTGATCAGCCGCTCCGGCTTTACCGCCTGGGGGGTGGAACTCGCCAAGCAAGCCGGGCTCACCCTGATCGGCCGCGCCAAAGGCAAACGCTTCCTCTGCGTCTCCGGCGCCGACCGTCTGGTGTTCGACGCCGATCCCGCCGAAACCGGCCCGGACGATATCAACCGCAAAGGCGCGGCGCGCGACGACTAACCCGGCTCGGCCATCAATTGCTGCCGCGCCTGCTGCCAGCACTCATGAAACGCCGCCGCCAACGTGTTGGGGGCGACCGCATAGGCTTTGCTGGCGAACACCGCCGCCACCCGGTTCAACAACGCCTCGTCATGATTGGCCCGGTCCGGAATCGCCAGCAACGCCGCGGTCAACCCCGCCGCATCGGCTGCCGATAAGGTCAGCGTCGCCGCCGCCCAGTGGGCGAACAGCTTGTCCCGCCGGGCCGCAACCAGAAACCGCAGTTCCGCATCATGGGCAAATTTCGCTTCGAAGGCTTGCTCGCGATCATGCATCGTCGTGGGCATGGCACAGGCTCCATTCTTCCGCTTAACAGCCGCAGAATAGTCGCCTTCCCGCCCGCCCAGCTGATCGATTGCCGCCGAGCAGAACTGCCCATTTCACACGCTCAGCGTAACGGCTCCAGAATGGACACGTAATTCGCCACCGCCGCCCCGCCCATGTTGAACACCCCGGCCCGGTCCGCCTTCGGCAGTTGCATCTCGCCCGCCTGGCCCAGCAACTGCATCGCCGCGATTGCATGCATGGAAACACCGGTCGCGCCAATCGGATGCCCCTTGGCCTTCAGCCCGCCCGACGGGTTCACCGGCAGTCTGCCATCCTTCTGCGTCCAGCCTTCCAGCACCGCCCGCGCCCCCTGCCCCGGCGCGGTCAGGCCCATGGCCTCGTATTCAATCAACTCGGCAACCGTGAAGCAGTCATGGCTTTCCACGAAGGACAAATCCTCCAGCCCCATTTCCGCCTGCGCCAACGCGCGCTGCCAGGCGATCGCCGCCCCCTCAAACGCCGTCGGGTCGCGGCGGGACAGCGGCAGAAAGTCGTTCACCTGCACCGCGGCCCGGAACCGCACCGCCTTGCCCAGCATGCGCGCGGTCTCCTCATCCGCCAGCACCAGCGCCGCCGCCCCGTCCGACACCAGCGAACAATCCGTCCGCTTCAGCGGCGCCGCCACATACGGGTTCTTGTCCGACACAGTGCGGCAGAAATCGAACCCCAGATCCTTGCGCATCTGCGCATAGGGGTTGAGCACGCCGTTCTTATGGTTCTTCGCCGCAATCGCCGCCAACGCGTCGGACTGGTCGCCATAAGCCTGGAAATACCGCTCCGCGATGCGGCCAAACACCCCGGCGAAACCCGCCGGAATCTCGCCTTCCTCCCGCCGGTAGCTGGCGGCGAGCAGAATATCCCCCACCACCGGGTTCGGCGTCGCGGTCATCTTCTCCGCCCCCACCACCAGCGCGAAACGGCCCCGCCCGGCGGCGATGAAATCCCGCGCTCCATGCACCGCGGCCGAGCCGGAGGCGCAGGCGTTCTCGTAGCGGGTGGCGCGGGTAAAGCGCAGTTCCGGCACCGATTGCAGCACCATCGACGACGGGAAATCCTGCTTGGAAAACCCGTTATTGAACAGGCCGACAAACACCCCGTCGATTTCCGCCGGCGCCACGCCTGCATCCTCAATCGCCGCGCGGGCCACCCGGCCGATCAGCGATTCCACATCCGGATCGTCCAATTTGCCAAACGGCGTATGCGCCCAGCCGACGATGCAAGCCTCGCTCATCCCATGGCTCCTATTTCAGTTCGGAAATCGCCCCGTCGGGCAGGCCCACATCGAAGCCGTTCAACGTCATCGACACCATGCCATAATAACCGCAGGTGCCCACGCATTCCACCGCCCCGCGTTCGCCCCACAGCGCCACCATGCGGTCATGCAGGTCCTGCGGAATGGTTTTGGTTTCGTGCAGAGTTTTGGCGTAGTCGTAAATCACCCGTTCCTTCGGGTCCGGCAGCGGCGGGTCGCGCCGGTCGCGAATGGCATCGATCACCGCGCCATCCAGCCCCGCCGCCTCGGCCAGCCGCCGATGCGCCCACCATTCATAATGCGCCGTCCAGTACCGCGCGGTCACCAGAATGGCGATCTCCACCAGCCGCGCGCCAAACACCGTGTCATAGCGGATAAACTCCCCCACCGCCTGCGCCCGGTTGGCATACTCCGGCGAATGCAGCCAGGCCAAGGCCGGCGGCGGCACCCGGCCGCGCTTGCCCTTCACGGTGGCCTCAACCACCGCCTTCTGCGCGTCAGACATTTCAGCTTCGGTGAGCACTTTCAAGCGCATAGCGTTTCCATCCCCGTTTGGTTGCGCTCAGCCTGCCACATCCCCGCCGCCTTGTCCTCCCCCCGGCGCGGTGCGCAGCAGGCAAACCACCCCGGCCAACGCCATCCGGTCCACCAGATGTTCGGCGCAAATCCCGGCCAGGAACGCATCCGCCACCCGCGACATCCGCCCGCCACCGCCCTGGCGGATGGCCGCGGCCAATATGGCGACGAGCTCGTCCTCGTCCGGAACACGTAAGGAGCCTGTCTCGTTCATAGCGGCAAACTAAGCCAGACCACGCGAACAAAGCAAGAACGTTTAGCGTCAACCCGGCGCCAGCCAGTCCATCACCGGCCCCGCCGGCACAATCCGGCTCGGGTTCACCCAAGGGTGGCTCATGTAATAATGCCGCTTGATATGGTCGAAATCGACCGTCTCCGCCACGCCCGGCCATTGATACAGCCGGCGCGCATAGGCCCACAGCGCCGGATAATCCACCAACCGACGCAGATTGCATTTGAAATGGCCGTGATACACCGCATCAAACCGCACCAACGTGGTGAACAGCCGCCAATCCGCCTCCGTCACCTGCGCCCCGCACAGATAACGCTGCTGGGCCAGCCGCGCCTCCAGCCAGTCCAACGTGGCGAATAGCGGCGCAATCGCCGCGTCATACGCCTCCTGGCTGCGGGCAAACCCGGCCCGATAAACCCCGTTATTCAGCGTCTCGTAGATGCGCGCGTTCACCGCGTCGATCTCCGCCAGCAACGCCGCCGGCGCGTAATCACCGGGGCGGGCGCCCACGCCATCGAAGGCGTGGTTGAAGATGCGGATAATCTCGGCCGACTCGTTATTCACAATCCGACCGGTCTGCCGGTCCCACAACACCGGCACCGTCACCCGGCCAGAAAATGTTGCATCTGCAAGGCCATAGAGCTGATACATAAACGCCGCCCCCAGCACCGGATCGACCACCACCCCCGGCCCTGGGGCAAAATTCCACCCATCCTCGCCCATCAGCCAATGCGTCACCGAAATTCCAACAATATCCTCCAACCCCTTCAACTTACGAAATATTATCGTCCGATGCGCCCACGGGCACGCCAGCGACACGTAAAGATGGTAGCGCCCGGCCTGCGGTGGAAACGCCCCACCTTCGGCAATCGTGTCACGAAACCGCGTCGGCGCCCGCTGAAACCCACCTGCGCGCACCGGCACCGCGTTGTCCCGATGCCAGATGCCGTCGATCATCTCGCCCATATCAACCTCTTACGTGACGTGGCTATACTGTAGCCGGAAGCATCCTTACTCACGAGCCAAACCATGATCCAAACCGCGCCGATTGCCAGCATCACCCCCCATTTCCGCCAGGTCACCCCAGCGACAATCTGGAGCTTCGTGCGCGTGCAAACCCGCGATGGCGCGGTCGGCTGGGGGGAGGCGACGATCAACGGCCGCGCGCGCGAGATCGGGGTGGACGTCCGGCGCCAGGCCGCCGCCCTCGCCGGCACGCAGCCCGATCTGCGGCAGAGGCTGACGCCGCTGGCACCGGGGCAACTCGGCTTCGCCGTCACCTCGGCGATCGATCAGGCGTTGTGGGACATTTATGCCCAAACGCGCGGCCAACCTTTGGCCGCCGTGCTCGGCGCCACACCGCGCAGCACCGTGCCGCTCTATGCCAACATCAATCGCGGCACCACCCAGCGCACCCCGGCCGGCTTCGCCGCCAGTGCGGACGCCGCCGCCCGCGCCGGCTTCACCGCGGTGAAAATGGCACCGTTTGATGGCATGCAACCCGCCTTGGCCGGCACCGCCGAAGGCCGCGCTTTCACCCAAGCCGGCATCGACCGCATCGCCGCCGCCCACGCCGCCCTCGCCGGCCGCGCCGCGCTGATGGTCGATTGCCATTGGCGCTTCACGCCCGCCGTCGCCGAGGCGGTGCTGCAAGAACTCGGCCGCATCGGTGTCGCCTGGTTTGAATGCCCTATCCCGGAAATCCCCGCCAATATCCAAGCCGTCCGCCGCCTGCGCGGCCTCGCCAACGCCGCCGGCATGCAACTGGCCGGTATGGAAGAAGCCTCGCTGGTCGAAGGCTTCCTGCCCTGGGCCGATGCCTATGACGTGGTGATGCCGGATGTGAAATATACCGGCGGGCTGATGGAAGCCCTCGCCATCGCCGAACAACTAGCCGCCAAGGGCGCCAAAGTGTCGCTGCACAACCCCACCGGCTCGGTCTGCCACGCCACCAGCCTGCATGTCTCCGCCGTCATGGCCAGTGACATGCGGCTGGAAATGCAATGGGGCGAAACCGACTGGCTCTACGACCTGCCAGACCCCGCTCTGCCCCGCCCGCACAACGGCAGCAACGCCCTGCCCGCCGGCCCCGGCCACGGCGCCGCGCTGAAACTGGACCGGTTAGTGGAAGAGGCTGGATTGCCGCCGGTCTGACAGGCGGAAGGCGGCGTAAACCGCAATCGCGGTCATCGCCAGCAGAATAGACGCCAGCGCCGCCGCCACGCCGTAATCCCCATTGACCACCGCGACGTAAATCCGCACCGGCATGGTGATGGTGCCGCTGACATACAGCACCAGCGACGATGACAGCTCATTCATCGCGGTCACAAAGCTCATCATCCCACCAGCCAGAATGCCGGGCAGGATCAGCCGCGCCGTCACCCGCCAAAACGCCCGCGCCGGGCTCAACCCCAGGCTGATCGCCGCATCCTCCAGACTGGGGGAAACCTGGCGCAACGCCGTCGCCGCCGCGCGCGCGGCATAGGGCAGCCGGCGGATGAAAATCGCCAGCACAATCACCGCCCCGGTGCCGGTCAGCGCCAGCGGCGGGGTATTGAACGCGGCGACAAAGCCAATGCCCATCACCACGCCCGGCACCACATACGGCACCATCAACACGCCATCCAACACCGCCGTCGCCAGCGATCTCCGCCGGGTGACGAGGTAGCCGATCAACGTGCCGAGCGCGACAATGCCAACCGTCGCACTCAGCGCATACAGCAACGTGTTCCAAACCGGCGCGGTCACCGCATGGAACACCCGCTCATAGCTCGCCAGACCGAAGCCGGGCTGGAACACCGGGCCGCGCGTGGCACGAAAGGAAAACACCAGCACCACCAGCGACGGCGCCATGCCGATGCCCACAATCGTATACGCCGCCGCATGCGCCGCCGCGTTGCGCCATCCGCGCAGCCGCAACGGCGGCCGGGCTTTCAGCGTATTGCCATGGAACACATCCCGCCGCAGCAACCGCCGCTGCGCCACCACCAGCAGCATCGACAGCGCCACCAGCACCAGGCTCAACGCCGAGGCCAGGCCAGGATTTTCGCCGAGATCAGCCGCATAAAGCTGAAACGCCTGCGTCGCCAGCACCTCAAAGCCACGCCCGATCAACTGCGGCGTGCCGAAATCGGCGATCGACAGCACAAAGGCCAGCAAGGCCGCCGCCGACATCGCCGGGGTGATCATCGGCAGGGTAATGCGCCAGAACCGCTGCACCGGCGACAGGCCCAGCCCCTCGGCGGCTTCCTCCAGGGACCGGTTCACCTGCGCCAACGCGGCGGAGACAATCAGGAACACGTTGGGGAAAAACTTGAAGCTGAACACCAGCATCACCCCGCCGGCGCCATAAATCGGCGGCAGGGTGATGCCCCACTCCATCAGCCCGCGCCGCACCACACCATTGGCGCCGAACATCACAATCCAGGCATAGGCGCCGATGAACGGCGGCGACACCAGCGCCAGCACCGCCAGCGTCTGGATCGCCGCCCGCCCGCGCAGCCGCACCCGCACCACCAGCAACGCCAGCGCGCCCCCCAGCAGCATCGCCCCCGCCATGCCGCCGGCCCCCACCAGCAGCGTATTGCCGATGGCACGTAAGTGGCGCGGCTGGCTGAATACCTCGATAAAATTGCCCAGCCCCACCCCGCCCGGCGCCAGCAGGCTGGCGCGCACAATGCCGGACAGCGGCCAGGCCAGCAGCACCGCCAGCAGCCCCCACACCAGCGCCTGCACCGCCTTCCAGCTATCCAGCCCGTGCACCGCCCTCATGCCAAGGCCACCGCCACGCGCGCGCCATTGGCGGCGAACACCGCGATGCGATCAGCCGGCAGATGCACGCCGATGCTCCGGCCCTCGCTGCCCAGCAATTCGGCCGACGGATTGGCGGCCAGATGCTCGATGACCCCGAGCGGGGTTTCGATCCGCACCGTCGCCTCCCGCCCCAGGAAGGAAATGGCGCGCACCACCCCGCCCAGGCCAATCGGCCCATCCCCCAGCACCACATCTTCCGGCCGGATCGCGATTTCCACGGGCGCATCGGCCGCACCGGGCACCGGCATCCGCGTGCCACCAACCTCCAACGCTCCCCCCGCGATGCGCGCCGGCAGAAAGTTCATCGCGCCGACAAACCCGGCGGCAAACCGCGTCTCCGGGCGGCGATAGAGCTCAAATGGCGTCGCCACCTGCTCGATACGGCCAGCTTGCAGCACGCAAATCCGGTCTGACACCGCCAGCGCCTCCTCCTGGTCGTGGGTGACGTAGACGGTGGTAATGCCCAGCCGGCGTTGCAGGTCGCGGATATCGGCGCGCAACTCCAGGCGCAATTTGGCATCCAGGTTCGACAGCGGCTCGTCCATCAACAGCAGCCGCGGCCGAATGGCCATAGCCCGCGCCAGGCCGATGCGCTGCTGCTGCCCGCCGGACATATCGGCCGGCAACCGCTCGGCCAGCCCCTCCAGCCGCACCATGCGCAACGCCTCCGCCACCTTGGGCGCAATTTCAGCCGGCTTCATGCCGCGCGCCTTCAGCCCGAAGCCGACATTATCGGCCACCGTCAGATGCGGAAAAATCGCGTAATCCTGAAA
>CAITOL010000124.1 GCA_903893975.1 uncultured Rhodospirillales bacterium
AACCAGGCATCGTTGGTGACGTTGGCCAGCCAGTCCGGCCGATCGTTGGGATCGACGATCTGGCCGGGGAAAATCGCCTCGTAACAGATCAGCACCCCGACCGGCGGCAGGCCGGGGACGTGCAGGGTTTGCGGCCCGCTGCCGGCGGCAAAGCCGCTGCCCATGCCGAGCATGATCTGCAGCGGCATCCAGCCCGGCGCGTATTCGCCGAACGGCACCAGGTGCCATTTGTCGTAGGCGGCGGTGATCGGGCCGGGCCCGGCGACCGCCATCAGGCTGTTCAGCGGCCGGCCATCCGGGGTGACGCGCATGCCGCCGATCAGCGACGGGCCGACGGCGGCATCGTAAATCGCCGCCCGGGCGCCGGGATCGTGTTCGAGCAGGAATGGGTAGAACGCGGTTTCCGGCCAGAGCACCACGGTGGCGGTGTTGCCGGCGGCGGTGACGGCGCCGCGGGTGAGGTCGAGGTAGCGGCGGAACACGCCGACGGCGAAGTCGCGCGTCCAGTCCTCGCCCTGGGCGACATTGCCCTGCACCAGCACCACCGACAGGCCGGGCGCCGGAGCGGTGGGCTGGCCGAGGCGCCAGGCGCCGAAGCCGCCCCAGAGCAGCAGGGCGGCGAGGCCCGCGGCCCAGGCGCGGCGGCCGAGCAGGGGGGTGACGGCGAGCAGCAGGGTGGCGAGGGTGAGGCCGTGCACGCCGACAAGCGCCGCCGGTTGCAGCATCAGCGTGCCGAAATCGTTCGGCAGCGCCCAGACGCTGCCGAGCGGGTTCCAAGGGAAGCCGGTGGCAAAGACCTGCCGCAGCAGATCCGCCAGCACCCAGGCGCCGCAGAGCGCGAGGCTGCGGGCCGCGCCGGGTGGCAGGCGCATGACCAGGGCGCAGGGCAACGCGATGAAGCAGGCCAGGATGGCGGCGATGGCCGGCACGGCGAAGGGCACCAGCCACCAGAAGCGTGCGGCCTCGATCAGCACCGCCTCGGTAATCCAATAGAGCCCGCACAGGTGATGGCCGAGGCCGAAGGCGAAGCCGATGCGGGCGCCGGCGCGCCAGCCGCTGGCCCCGGCGAGCAGCAGCAGCAAGCCGGGCAGGCTGAGCAGAAGCACCGGGATGGCGTGCACCGGTGGCAAGGCGGCCGCGGCGAGCGCGCCCAATGCCGCCGCCGCGGCATCCCGCCGCCAGCCGCGCAGCGTGCGCAGGCGTTGGGGCAGCCGGTTAAGCACCCGTCTCGCCACCGAAGGTCTGGCTGATGGCGGCCATCAGCGCGTCGGGATGCGGGGTGGCGATGCCGAGCGCGCGGTAGCTGGTCATCGGGCTTTCGATCTTCAGCTCGTCGAAGCGGTGTTTGATGCGCCGGTTCAGTTCGCGCCCGACCGCCCAGCGCTGGCCGGGGGTGGTGCGCACCCGCACCCGCATCACCCAGGCATTGGCGAGGAATTTCTCCACCCCCAGCACGTCCAGATCGGCCAGCACGGCGCTGCGCCAGGCGTCCTCGGCGCGCATTTCGGCCGCGACATCGCGTAGCAGGGTGGCGATGCGGTCGCTGTCTTCGTTCAGGCCGACGCTGACATCGACCACGGCATAGCCGAAATCCCGGCTCATATTGGTGACCGTGGTCACGGCGCTGAACGGGACGATATGGACCGAGCCATCGACTGAGCGCAGGCGAATGGTGCGGATGGAGAGATTTTCCACCGTGCCGGACATGCCGCCGAGGGTGACGACGTCGCCGACCTGCATGGCGTTTTCCAGCAGCAGGAACAGGCCGGTGATGATGTCCTGCACCAGCTTCTGGCTGCCGAAGCCGATGGCGAGGCCGATGACGCCGGCGCCGGCGAGCAGCGGGGCGATGTTGACGCCGATTTCACTCAGCACAATCAGCACCACGATGGTGACGATGGTGATCAGCAGCGTGGTGCGCAGCATGGGCAGCAAGGTGCGCAGCCGGGCGGAGCGCACGGCCTGTTCGCTGGCGCTGAGCCGGGCCTGGTGGCGTTCAATGGCCGCGTTGACGGCTTCCCAGATGGCCAGTGCGATGGCCAGGGTGAGGCCGATGGAGCCGAGGGAGGCCAGCAGGCGGTTGCCGAGGCGGCCCTGTCCGAACCAGGAGAAGGCGGGAATGCCCCAGGCTTCCGCCAGGGCAATCGCGGTGAGCACGGCGAAGCCGGTGCGCACGATCAGCCGCATCAGCGGTTCATAGGCCAGCAGGCGGGTGGCGAGGGCGGTGGCGGTCTCCCCCTGCGGCAGGGTTTCCCGCAGGGCGGCGCGCAGGCGGGTGACGGCGAAGCGGGTGAGGATTTGCGCCAGCACCAGGATGGTGGCGGTGCTGAGGAAGGCTTTCAGCAGCCAGCGATAGCCGCCGGCGATTTCCAGCGCCGAGACCAGCCAGACCGAGAACAGGCCGAGGATGACGATATAATGCCAGACCGGGGCGAGACGGGCGCGGGCCTGGGCGAGCAGGCTCGCGGTTTCATCGGCGCGGTAGCGGCGTGGGCGCAGCCAGTGGGCGACGGCGCTGCGATATTGCAGTACGACGGTGACGAGGCAGAGGACCACGACAAACCAGACCAGCTTGACCAGCGCATCATGCGCCAGCCGGTAGAGGCCGAAGAAGACGCCGACCTCGGCCACCGCGCCGCCGGCAATGCCAATGGCGGCGATGCGTTGGGCCCAGAGCAGCAGATGCGCGGCAGGGATGTCGCCCATGGGCAGCAGGCGCAAGCGGGGGCCGGTGGGGGCGAGGAGCAGCCGCACGGCGCCGGTGACGATGCGCCAGGTGATGTAGCCATTGATAACCGCCTGGATCACCAGGGTGGTGACGGCGGAGGCATCGATGGCGATGTTGAGGATGCCGTTGCTGAGGCCGAGAATGGCCAGCAGCGGCAGCAGATCCAGCACCTCCGCCGCCAGGGCGTAGGGCAGCCGGCGCAGCGGGTGGAACACGCGGTGGATGAACGGCGGGCGGTGGGCGGTGGGGGGTGGCAGGTCCGGCGCCTCGATCGCCCCGGCTTCGGCGGCGGCCAAACCTGCCGTTGGGTGGGCGGCGGGTGGTGGCGGCAGAGCCGGGGCGCGGTTGGCCAAAGCGGCGATGGGACGGCGCAGGGCGCGGCGCAGCAGGAATTCGGCGATCAGCGCCACGCCCATGACCACGGCGAGCCGCCAGCCGACATCGTAGAGCAGTTGATGCACCGTTGGGTCGCTGGTGAGCTGGTAGAGCCAGAGCCAGAGCAGCGGGAAATCGGTCGCCGCATCAAAGGTTTGGGTGAGTTGTTCGGATAATTGCGCCAGCCGGTCGGGCACGCCGACCAGCAACTGGGCGCCGAGGCTGTCGGGCGCCAGCGGGATGGCGAGGCTGGGTTCGGCGGCGGCGGGTGGTGGTGGCGGTGCGGGGGCCGGCGGCGGGGCGGGGACGATGCCGGTTTTGGCGATGGCGTCGAGCACGGAGATCAGCTGCGCGCGCTTTTTCGGGTCCTGCAAGGCGTCGAGCGCGTCTTTTGCCTGCGCGGCGTTGAGCGCGGCAGCGGGGGCGGGCTTGGGGGCTTGCGCGGCCGGGGCGGGTGTTGCGCCCGTCGGGGGGGCCGCGGCGGGTTGCGCCAGGCCAGCGCGAGGAATTGCCGCCGAGAGCAACAACAAAGGCAGGATGATGCGGCGGATAGAAGCCTTTGCGGCAATGAGCATGGGGTCCTGGGGATAGGGCAATTTCGTGAAAGAAACTGGAAAATTCCCAGCTTGATGGGTGTAGCGCGTCGACCGGTGGCAAAAAAGACGTTTCTGCGCCGGCTGCCGTTCGCGTTCTCCGCGCGGCGTGGGTAATCTGCCAGCCAGCGTTGAGCGTAGCAGCCGGTGTGGAGCAAGATTGTGGCAGGGAATGACGGGCTGGTCAGACCTGAGGAGCGCGCCGATACCCGCTTCGCCTGGGCGATGGCGGGATTGGCGGCTGGTGTTGGCGCGTTGCCGTTGCTGCTGCCGACGGGTTTGGCGCCGCAGGATTGGCCGGGCCATCTGGCGCGCGCGGCGATGCTGGCAGACATGCTGCGCGGCGATGGACCTTGGGCGGCGTTTTATACGCTCAACCCTTCGGCCTGGGCGAACGTGCTGGTCGATGCGCTGGCGGTTGCGCTGCTGAGTGCCAAGGTGCCGTTCCTGATCGCGGCGCGGGTTGTTCTGGTGCTGTGTTACCTCGCCTTTCTCGGCGGGTTTAACGCGCTTGCCCGGGTGACGGCGGGCGGTGGGGCGATCAAGCTGGGTTTCGCCGCCGTATTATTTAGCAATGGTGCGTTGTTTTATGGCCTGATCAGCTACCTCTTTGGCCTCGGGGTGCTGATGGGCGCGCTCGCGCTGTGGCTGGGCGGCGGCGTGCGGGTGCGGCTGGTGCTGGCGACTTTGGGGGTTGCGGTGGTGTTTGCCTGCCACCTGGTCGCGGCGGCGTTGTTTGCCGGGATTGTGGCGGGGTTGGGGCTTTGGGGCCTGGCTGCGGCGCGGCGTTGGGACTGGCGGCATGGCGCGGGTCTGCTTGCGCCGGTGGTGCTGCTGGCCTTCATGCGTGGCTCGGCGGCGGGCGGGGGTGGCACCGGCCTCGCCTGGGTTGGGGCGCCATCGGTGGCGCGGATGCTCTACTGGAAGCTCTCGATCTTCGCGCGGAGTTGGCTGGGCGGCGCGCCGGCGGCGGATTGGGCACTGCTCGGGGGCGCGATTTTGCTCGGCGGGCTGGTGTGGAGGCTGGGGCGGCCGCGCTTGTCGCCGACGGCGCTGGGGATTGTCGCCATGACCGCGCTGCTGGCGCTGCTGGCGCCGCAACGCCTGGGGGCTGGGTCGCTGTTGGATTTTCGCCTCGCCCTGGTGCCGCTGTTGCTCGCGGCAGCGATGGTGGAGTTGCACCCGAGAGGCCAGAGCGGGGCGCGGTTGCTCTGTGCGGCGGTGCTGGTCACATGCGCCGTGCGGTCGGTGGTGTTGACTGCTGCGTGGTATGCGGCGGACCGGCAGTATATGGCCCTGGATGCGCGGTTGGCGCGGCTGTCGGCGGGTGGGGTGCTGCTCACCGGGGCGGGCCGACCGGTGGCGCAGGTGCCGTGGCGGGAGTATTGGTCGCCGACGGTCGGCAATATAGCAGCCCTGGGGGTTCGGCATGGCTTGTTCGTGCCGACGGTGTTTGCCGCCGCCAGCCAGCAGGTGCTGGTGTTGCAGGCGGCGTATCAGCCTTGGAATGTGGCCGTCGACACCAGCGACGCAGCCGCGCTGGATGCGGTGCGCCAGCAGGCGGCGGGGCTGTGCGCGCGCTTTGCCGGCGGGGTGCATCTGCTGGTGATCTACCCGTCAGCGCAGGATTTGCCGGGGATGGAGCGGATTGCAGATCGGTTTGGCGTTCTAGATATATGTGGCGTTCAGCCAGCCTAGTGCTGGATTTCCCTTTATGTTTGAGAGTTTGGTGCGATGCGAACCTTTCTGACCGTTCTTGTGGTGCTGGCGATGCTGGGCGTGTTGGGGGTGCTGGTGGCGGGCATGGTGGGGTTGGCGCGCGGGGATGGGAACCCGATGCGGTCCAACAAGCTTATGCAATGGCGGATCATTTTGCAGGCGGCGGCGTTGGCGCTGTTTGCGGTGCTGCTGGCGCTGTATCGCTAGGGCCGGGCACGGTTTCGGGCTGGTCTCAGCGCTGCCGTGCGTGGCGGGCGTTTGACAGCCCAGCCGGGCCGCCACTATGGTCCGGCGCACTTTTCGCAGGTGCGAACAAGGGGCCGGCGGCTGCCGAATGTCCTTGGCGCGCACCCCATCCGACCTGCCTCTAACAACATCAGGAAGCGGTACGCCAGACCATGAAGATCCTTGTCCCCGTGAAGCGGGTGGTCGACTACAACGTTAAAGTCCGGGTGAAATCGGACGGTACCGGGGTTGAAACCGCCGGCGTGAAAATGTCCATGAACCCGTTCGACGAGATCGGGGTTGAGGAAGCGGTTCGCCTGAAGGAAAAGGGCGTCGCGACCGAGATCATCGCCGTCTCGCTCGGGGTTGCCGCGTGCGCGGAAACCATCCGCACCGCGCTCGCCATGGGTGCCGATCGTGGCATTCTGGTGGAGTCCGACGCCGATTTGCAGCCGCTGGCCGTGGCCAAGCTGCTGAAGGCGATCGCCGACAAGGAACAGCCGGGGCTTATCATCCTCGGCAAGCAGGCGATTGACGACGATATGAGCGCGACCGGCCAGATGCTGGCCGCCCTGCTCGGCTGGTCGCAAGGCACGTTCGCCAGCGAGTTGACCGTGGACGGTGGCAACCTGACCGTGAAGCGCGAAGTGGATGGCGGCATGGAGACGATCGTGCTGACCTTGCCGTCGATCGTGACCACCGATCTGCGCCTGAACGAGCCGCGCTATGCGTCACTGCCGAACATCATGAAGGCGCGCAAGAAGCCGATTGAAACGGTGAAGCCGGAAGAGCTGGGCGTGGATGTGACGCCGCGGCTGACCGTGGTTTCGGTCGCTGAGCCGCCGAAGCGGCAGGCGGGGGTGAAGGTGGGTTCGGTCGCCGAATTGGTGGCCAAGTTGAAGACCGAAGCGAAGGTGATCTGATCATGACCGTTCTGGTATTGCTGGACCACGAAGCCGGCGTCATCAAGCAGCCGTCGCGTTCCGCGGTGGCTGCGGCGTCGAAGCTCGGCGAGGTGCATGTGCTGGTGGCCGGCCAAGGCGTGCAGGCCGCCGCCGCGGCGGCGGGCAAGCTGCCGGGTGTGGCCAAGGTGTTGCTGGCCGATGATGCGGCCTATGCCAACGCGCTGGCCGAGCCGATGTCGGCGTTGCTGGTTTCGCTCGCGTCCGGCTATTCGCATCTGCTGGCCGCGACGACGGCGGTGGGCAAGAACATCATGCCGCGCGTGGCCGCGCTGCTCGACAGCCAGCCGATCAGCGATATTTCCGGCGTGGTGGATGCCGATACTTTCGTGCGGCCGATTTATGCCGGCAACGCGATGGCGACGGTGAAGAGCAGCGACGCCAAGAAGGTAATCACGGTGCGGGCGGCGAGCTTCGATCCGGTGGCGGCCGAAGGTGGCAGCGCCGCGGTTGAGGCGGTGGCGGCGGTGGCGAGCCCGGCGGTGTCGCGGTTCGTGTCGGCGGAACTGTCCAAGAGCGAGCGGCCGGAACTGACCGCCGCGCGGGTGGTGATTTCTGGCGGCCGTGGCATGCAGAACGGCGATAATTTCGCCCTGCTCGACCCGATTGCCGATGCGCTGGGTGCGGCGGTGGGTGCCAGCCGGGCGGCGGTGGATGCGGGCTTTGTGCCGAACGACTATCAGGTCGGGCAGACCGGCAAGATCGTCGCGCCGGAGCTGTATATCGCGGTGGGTATTTCCGGCGCGATCCAGCATCTGGCCGGCATGAAGGACAGCAAGGTGATTGTGGCGATCAACAAGGACGAAGAGGCGCCGATTTTCTCGGTGGCCGATTACGGCCTGGTTGCGGACCTGTTTTCGGCGTTGCCGGAATTGGCCGCTGAACTGAAGAACGCCTAAATGAACGTGGAAGTCCGCGCTGGCGCACAGGCCGCCGACGACATGCTGGCCACCCCGGTGATTGCCAAGATTGGCGTGATCGGGGCCGGCCAAATGGGCAACGGCATTTCCCATGTCTGCGCGCTGGCCGGATTTCCTGTCGTTCTGCTGGATGTGAAGGCCGATGCACTCGACCGCGCGATGGCGACCATGGATCGCAACATGGAACGCCAGGTCGCGCGCACGGTGATTTCCGCCGAGGATAAGGCGGCGGCGCTGGCGCGGGTGACCACCAGCACCGATTACGCCAGCTTTGGCGATTGCGACATGGTGATCGAGGCGGCGACGGAAAAGGAAGAGGTGAAGCGGGCGATCTACCGCGCGCTGACGCCGCATCTGAAGCCGTCGTGCATTGTGGCGTCCAATACGTCGTCGATTTCCATTACCCGGCTGGGCGCAAGCACCGATCGGGCGGAAAAATTCATCGGTATGCACTTCATGAATCCGGTGCCGGTGATGAAGCTGGTCGAGGTGATCCGCGGCATTGCCACCGACGAGCCGACCTTCCAGGCGGTGGAAGTGCTGGCGCGCAAGCTGAACAAAACCACGGCGGTGTCCGAGGATTTCCCCGCTTTCATCGTCAACCGCATTCTGGTGCCGATGATTAACGAGGCGGTGTACGCGCTGTATGAGGGCGTGGGCTCCATCACTGGGATTGATACCGCGATGCGGCTGGGTGCGAACCATCCGATGGGGCCGCTGGAGCTGGCGGATTTCATCGGGCTGGATACCTGCCTGTCGATCATGCAGGTGTTGTATGAAGGTCTGTCGGACAGCAAATACCGGCCTTGCCCGCTGCTGGTGAAGTATGTGGAAGCTGGCTGGCTCGGCCGTAAATCTGGCCGGGGGTTCTACGACTACTCGGTGACCCCGCCGCGCCCAACCCGCTAGGGCAAAGCGTCCGCGCGCGGCCGTTGCCGGGCCGGGGCTGCCTCCCCCTTCATCGAGCGGGCGAGGACGGCTTTGTTGCGGGCTTTTATGTCGTCGATGATCTGTGGCTTCGGGGCGTTGAGCTCGGTTTCCACGTGCTTGCGCAGTAGCGAGATCAAGGTGGTGAAGACGTAATAGAGCTCGAAATACGCCATGCTGAGTGCCGCGCCGGAGACGGCGTAGCCGACGAGGGTGAGGCGTAGGGCATAAGCGAGATCGGCGGCCCAGGCCCATTCCGGGCGATGGATCGTCAGTCGGCGGATGACGCGCAGATTGTTGAAGCCGGTGGCCATAATGGCCAGGAACAGGCCGAGCCCGACGAATCCGGTATCGCCGAGGATTTCAAAGTAGATGCTATGCGCCGCCAGCGGGCCGGCCGGGTCCTCGGTAGGGATGAAGTCGAGCGTGCTGAAGCGGTTGACGTAAATGTCGAACACACGCTGATCTTCCATCGAGGAGAAGCCGCCGCCCAGGAACGGACGGTCGAGCGCCACCAGCGTGTTCATTTTCCACGACCGCACCCGGCCCATGAACGAACTGTCGCTCTGCGCGTCGGAAATCGTGTCCATCCGTTCGCGCCAGGATGCGGGGGTAAAGAACACCAGCCCGGCGCCGATCACGGCCATGATCGCCAGCACGCTGAGCTTGCGTTTGCTTTGCGCCAGCAGCATCAGACCAATCGCGGCCATGCCGATCAGCGCGCCGCGCGAATTGGTGGCAATGACGGCGATCAGGTTCAGCCCCAGGCCGAAGCGGGCCACGTTCCGCGCCAGGCGGTGCGCCTGATAATTGCCGACATAGGCGAGCACCGGCAGGAACATCAGCAGCGCCAGGCCGAAGGAGTTGTTGTCGCCAAAGAAGCCGGGCGGTTCGATCTGATGCCCGCCGGCGGTGATGATGTATTTCATCGCCTCCGACGTGCCATGCATGCCCATGCCGACGCAGATGGTGAGCACGACGCCGTGGATGCGCAGCCGGTCGCGGATGACGGGCAGCATGAACATGCACAGGATCATGGTTTTGGTGATGCGGTCATACAGGTCTGCGGCGCGCGAAATATCGGTCAGCGAAAAGAAATCCGAGATCGTGCATTGCAGCAGCAGCGCCAGCAGCAGGAAGATGTGCGTGTCGATATACGGGGGTTTCTTCGATTTGTCGGCGAGAATGCCGATGATCGCTGAAATGGCGGCGACTTTGTTGAAGCTGAAGCCCTTGGCGAACCCCATCAGATAGCTGGTTGGGGCGATCAGCGCGCTCCAGATCCACAGCATCACCCCCGATGCCCCCAGCGCCAGGGCGGCGGGGATCATGCAAACGAACAGTACCGAGAAGGCAAGGTCGCGCATTCCAGCTTGGGCTCCGGTTGGGGCGGCTTATCGGGTGGTGCCGCCGCGCACCGGGCGGCGGGCGGGGGTTTTGGCGGGGGCGTGCGGCGCGTCGGTCAGGGTTTCGCGATAGGCGAACAGGCCGGTGAGCGGGGTGCCGGGCTTGCGCTTGGCAACTTTGGACATCCAGTAGAACAGTAACAACGCCAGCACGGCATCGAGGACGTAGAGCGAGATTTCCATGTGGCAGAACTCCTCACGGCCGATTTCCAACGCGCCGGGCGCGGAATGTTGCGGATACAGGGTGTTGCATAGACGCGAATGCGGCGGTTGGGAAAGTGAAACTGCGGCGGGGGGGCAATTTTGCCTCTCGGGTTGGAGGCGCTATTGCCGCGCCAGCCCGATGGCGAGGCCGTAGCCGGTAACGCCGACATAGATCAGGCCGCACACCCACATGACCGCCACCGGGCCGAAGGCCACGCAGGCCGCGGGGGCCAGCAGCATAGCCACCAGCGTGCCGAGATTGCTGACGATCTGCGCCGCCCGGGTGGCGCCGGCGATGGTGTCGGTGGGGATGAGCAACTGGCGCAGGGTGGCGACGGGAATATCTTCGAGCGGGCCGCCGAAGCCGGCCAGACAGGAGGCAGCGGCCAAGGCGAGCGCTTGCGCATCGGCGCCGAGGTCCAGCCCGGCGATGGCGGCGATGGCCACCATGCCGGCGCCCAGAAAGCCGATGCCGCACAGGATTTGGCGGCCGGGACGGGGTGACATCGGCCGGCTGCCGACGATGAGATTGGCCAGCAGGTTGGAGATGCCGTAGCAGGCCATGATCAGGCCGTAGCGGGCGAGGCCGTCGGCGCGGGCCACCAGCAACAGCGGCAAGGCAAGGTAGAACAGGGTGAACCAGGCGCCGTTGATCAGCCCGCTCATGTCCAAGGCGAATCCCAGCGGCTTATGGCGGCGGGTTTCGCGAAAGCCGGCCAGCATGCTGGGCCACCAGCCGGTCCTGACGCCGGGCGCGGCGGCGCTGGGCTGGAGGGTGCGCGGCAGACGCAACCCGGCGACGGCGGCGGCGGAGGCGAGAAAGCTGAGCGCATCGAGGGTGAAGAAATGGATCGGCGCGAGGCTGGCGCCGAGGGCGGCGACGAGGCCGGGGCCGAGCAGCCGGGCGACGCGGGCGGTGGCATCAAACAGGCCGTTGGTGGCGGGCAGGATGTCGCGTGGGGCCAGCAGTGGCAGCACGGTTTGCAAAGCGGGGCCGAAGACCGAGTCACCGATGGCGAGCACGAGCACGGTCAGCGCCAGGGTGGTGCCGGTGGGGGCGCCCATGATCGCCCAGGCCAGCACCAGCAGCAGGAGAGCGGCGGCGCGGGCGAGGTCGGCGCCGACCATGCTGGCCTGGCGGTTCCAGCGATCCATCAGGCTGCCGCCGAAAAACGCCGCCAGCAGAATAATCGCCGCGCGCACCGCGCTGAGATAGCCGGCGGCGGCGCCGAAGACGCCCACCGCGACCCAGCCCATGGCGACGGTGTAGAGTTGGTCGCCAATGGCCGAGAGCGCCAGCGCCGACCAGAGCCGGGCCACCCGGCCATCGCGCAGCGGGAGCAGCAGACGCATCGGCACCTCAAAAACCCTGTGGGCAGGCAATGCCGCTATTGTGTGGCCGGCGCAAGCCGGGCAAGACTGCGCGCAAGCGAGGAAACCAAACCAGACGATGAACGCATCCGCCACCGCCCCCCGTTTGCTGGGCCGCCTCTGGTCCGGGCTGCTGCTGGCTGTGTTGGCGTTTTTGATCGTTTATCCGACCGCGATGTTGTTGCTCGGCGCGTTGACGGATGCCAATCCGGTGGTGGATGGGCTGGCGGGGATGCGGCCGTCGCTGGATAATTTCATTGCCGTACTGGCCAATCCCAACGTGCATGTGGCGCTGGCCAATTCGCTGATCGCCTGCGCCGGTGGGACGGCGATTGCCGTGGTGATCGGCTTGTTTTTCGCCTGGATTGTGGTGCGCACCGATACGCCGGCGAAGGGGTTTATCGCCGCGATCGGCATGTTGCCGCTGTTTGTGCCACCACTGGTGGCTGGGGTGGCGTGGGCGATTTTGGGCTCGCCGAAGACCGGGTTGCTGAACATGGTGTTCGCCAGTATGGGGCTGCCGGTGCGGGTGAATTTATACACCATGTCCGGCATTATCTTCGTGTTTGGCATGTATTACGCGCCGTATGTCTACATGTTCACCGCCTCGGCGTTGCGCAACATGGACCCCTCGCTGGAGGAAGCGGCGGAGATTTCTGGCGCCAGCGCGGTGCGCACCATGTTCACGGTGACGTTTCCGTTGATTGCGCCGGCGATTGTCTCCGGCATGCTGCTGTCTTTCGTGGTGATGCTGGGGATTTACGGCGTGCCGGCGACCTTGGGGGCGCCGGCGAATATCAATGTGCTGACCACGTATATTTTCCAGCTCACCTCCTGGTCGCCGCCGCGCTATGGCACGGCGGCGTCAGTGGCGATGATCCTGATGCTGGTGACCGGGGCGCTGGTGGTGGCGCAACAGAAACTGCTGGCCGGGCGCAGCTATACGACGGTGGCCGGCAAGGCGTTTCGCCCGCGCACGCTGCGGCTGGGGCCGTGGCGTTGGTTCACCTTCGGGTTGGCGCTGGTCTATTTGTTCGTGGTGGTGGTGCTGCCGATTTTGGCGCTGCTGATCGGGGCGTTTCGCAAATTCCTGTTCATCCGTGATCTGACGGCGCTGTTTGACGGGCGGCAATATTCGCTGATGCATTTCGATCGGCTGTTCAGCAATCCGGCGACGCTCAATTCGATTATCAACACGATGGAAGTGGGGGTGGCGACGGCGCTGATTGGCGGCGTGCTGGCCTTCGCGGTGGGGTATACCGTGGCGCGGTCGCAGGCGCCGTGGCGGCGGGCGATTGATGTGATTGCCACCGTGCCGGTGGCCATTCCCGGGCTGGTGATCGGGGTGGCGTATCTCTGGGCGTGGATTGGCATGCCCGGTGGGTTTTATGGCTCGATCTGGATTCTGGCCTTTGCCTTCGTGGCGCGGTTTCTGCCGGACACGGTCAAGGTGCTGACCAGTTCGCTGATGCAGATCCATCGGGAGTTGGAGGAGGCGGCTTGGATTTGTGGGCGCGGGACGCTGTCCACGATTGCCAGCATCACCTTGCCGTTGGCCAAGCCCGGCGTGATTGCGGCGATGACGCTGCTGTTCGTGCTGGCGATCCGCGAACTCGGGTCTTCGCTGTTCCTGTACTCGTCGCAGACGATGGTGATGGCAGTGCATTTGCTCAGCTATTACGAGGGCGGCAATTTCAGTGTGACCGCGGCGTTCAGCCTGGTGCAGATGGTGCTGCTGGCCGGGCTGATCGGGTTGACCAATCTGATTTCGCGCCGGGCGGCGCGGGGCAGCATGGAAGCGCCGAATGCGGCCGGTGGGCTGGGGCGGGCGGGGTAGGATGGGCAAGGGAAGGGGGCAGCACTCCTTTTTTGGAAAAAGGAGCAAAAAACTTTTCCAAATTATGATCCGTGCCCACACGCCCACCGCGCAGCTGTACGGCGAAGCCAAGGAATTGATGAAGTTTTTTTGCTTCTTTGTTTTCAAACAAAGAAGACTCTGCCGACCCCTTTAACACCCGTTCCGGAGCCTCAACATGCCCACTCTAAGCCGCCGCACCCTACTGAGCGCCGCCGCCGGGATGGCCCTTGCGACCCCGGCGCGCGCGGCGGCACGGTTCGAGCCGGCGCCGGGTTTGGTGGAGGCGGCCAACAAGGAGGGGCGGATGGTGTTCTACACCGCCAGCCTGGCCGAGGTGGAGCAGGAGGTGATCAACGCCTTCAACAAGCGGTTTCCGGGGGTGAAGATCGAGTTGCTGCGCGCCTCTGGCGGGCAGTTGATTACCCGGATTAAGACCGAGGCGGCGACGGGCAAGCTGATTGCCGATGTGGTCGATCATTCGGATCGCGGCTCGATGCTGGAAATCGCGGATCTGTTCAGCGACTACGCACCGCCAAATGCGTCGGAGTATCGCAGTGATGCCCAGGCGTCGCGGAAGTTGTGGCCGCGGATGATGGCGGGCTGGACGAGTACGTA
>CAITOL010000125.1 GCA_903893975.1 uncultured Rhodospirillales bacterium
GGGGAAAAACAGCGCGTCGCCATCGCCCGCACCATCCTCAAAGACCCGCGTATCCTGATCCTCGACGAGGCGACCTCCGCGCTCGATACCGGCACCGAGCAGGAAATCCAGTCAGCCTTGCGCGCCGTTTCCGCCAACCGCACCACCATCACCATCGCCCATCGCCTCTCCACCGTGGTCGATGCCGATCAGATCATCGTGCTCGATCATGGGGAGGTCGCCGAGCGCGGCACCCATACCGAATTGCTGGCGCATGATGGCGTTTATGCCCGCATGTGGGCGATGCAGGCGGAACAGCAGGCAACCACCGAAGCGGTTTAACCCTCGCCCAACTGCGCCGCCCCCAACTGCGCTGCCCCCAACTGCGCTGCCCGGTCCAGCAACCGGCGCACCGCGGTCGGCGTCCACTGCGTGTTGCGCACCGTGCGCACCCCCAGCGCATTCAACCCCGCCGCCAGCGCGTGCAGCGTCTGCACGCCCTCCGCCTGCAACCCCAGCACCGCCGGCAGCAACCGCAGCGCCGCCAGATCGGCATTGCGCCGCCGCGCCGCTGCCGCCGCCGGCACGCCTTTCATCCAGTTCGGCGGGCGGTTCGCGGCAGGGCTATAAGGCTGATCATCCATCCGCATACTACGTCTCATCACTCCGTTCGGATGCAAGACGTAATCGCAAATCATGAATCGTTCCTGAAATGGCCGCGCGCCAACGCCCAACCCTGGGCTCAGTCACCGGCAGCAGCAGACGAAATCAGGAAAGGATCGGGGGTGGTGGAGCCAAGCGGGATCGAACCGCTGACCTCCTCATTGCGAACGAGGCGCTCTCCCAGCTGAGCTATGGCCCCATCCCCGACGAACACCGCACCAGGTCGCAAAGTCACCCTGGCTGGCGCGGCCGGACAATGCTGATCGCGGCCCAGCAAGTCAAGCGATACGATGTGCGGTTGCGGCATGTGGGGGTTGCGACAAAACAGGCTTTCGGTTGCGGAGGTTTTCGGTCGCCGCTAGGTTGCGCCGCCTGAGGCAAGGGGCCACCGTCCGTGATCACCATTCTTTTTACCATCGCTAACGAAGTACTCTGGCTGTTCCAGTGGGCCGTCATCCTGGCCGCCGTGTTCAGCACCCTGGCGCAATTCGGCGTGCTCGATACCCGTAACCGCTTTGTGTGGTCGATCGGCGATTTTCTCTATCGCATCACCGAGCCAGCCCTGCGTCCCATCCGCAACGCCATCCCGCGCTTCGGTAGTATCGACATCAGCCCCATCGTGCTGATCTTCGGCATCTACGTCGTGCAGGAAATCCTTCGCCGGATTTACGCCGCCATCGTCTTCGGCAACATCTCCGGGCTCCTGCTCTGATGCCCTTCTGGCGCGCGACCCATGATGCGGTCAGCGTCGCCGTGAAAGTTCAGCCGAAATCCCGTCGCCCTGGCGTGCAAGGCCGGGTGCCGGCGTTGGAGGGGGAGCGTCTGCGCATCGGCGTCACCGAAGCCGCCGAGGATGGCCGTGCCAACCGCGCCGCCTGCGCCACCCTCGCCGCCGCCCTGCACGTCCCCACCGGCGATGTCACCGTGCTGCTCGGCGCCACCAGTCGGGAAAAAACCCTCCGCGTGGCCGGCGACCCGGCCAGCATCATCGAAAGGCTCGCCGCCCTATGACCGCCACCATCATCGACGGTAAAGCCGTCGCCGCCGCCTTGCGCGCCACCGTCGCCAGCCGCGTCGCCGGCCTCGCCTTCCAGCCCGGCCTCACCGTCGTGCTGGTCGGCGACGATCCCGCCAGCCGCGTCTATGTCCGCAGCAAAGACCGCGCCGCCACCCAGGTCGGCATCGCCGCCCGCACCATCCACCTGCCCGCCGATACCGCCCAGGCGGATCTGCTGGCACAAATCGCCGCCTTGAACGCCGACCCAACCGTCGATGGCATCCTGGTGCAAATGCCGCTGCCCCGGCAGATCAGCACCCAGGCGGTGCTGGATGCGATCGACCCGGCCAAGGATGTCGATGGCCTCACCCCGATCAGCGTCGGCCGCCTCATGGCCGCCCGCCCAGGGCTGGAACCCTGCACCCCGCGCGGTGTCATGCATCTGCTCGCCCAGGCCGGGGTTAAAATCGCCGGCGCCCGCGCCCTCGTGCTCGGCCGCTCCGTCCTGGTCGGCAAACCCATGGCGGCCTTGCTCACCAATGCCGACGCCACCGTCACCATCGCCCATTCCCGCACCCAGGACCTGCCGGCCGAATGCCGCCGCGCCGATATCCTCATCGCCGCCACCGGTCGCCCGGAAATGGTGCGTGGCGACTGGATCAAACCCGGCGCCGCCGTCATCGATGTCGGCATCAACCGCCTGGCCGATGGCCGGCTGGTCGGCGATGTCGCCTATGACGAAGCCCTGCCCATCGCCGGCATCATCACCCCGGTGCCCGGCGGCGTCGGGCCGATGACCATCGCCTGCCTGCTGGAAAACACCGTCACCGCTGCCATCGCCCGGCGCGGCTAATCGCAGCTACGGATTGGCCGCATACCGCCGCGCCCGCGGCGGCGGCCGGCCCGTGGTGTCCATCGCAAACCGCGTCGCCGCCGCAACCGCCCGCGCCAACTCGGCATGCGTTACCGGCAGCGGCGGGGCAATAAACCCGCTGGCGCGATAGGTATGCTCGCCCATCTGGTTCACCGGCGGATACCAAACCCGAATGGCCGACCAGTCGTTGTGCTCGGACACGTCCACCACCAACTGGTCCTCGTCCACCACATCCTCTTCCCAGTTGGCCTGAATCACCTTGATCTGCCGCGCCGCTAACACCAGCGACACCACGGCCACATGCCCGCTGGGCAACCGCTCCTGGCGCGGCAACACCAACACCGCCCCAATCTGCGGCGCCCGCCCGCGCCCATAGCGCCCGGCCGCCGCGCCCCACCAATCCGCCGCCTCGCCATACAGCGCCACACCGGACAGCTCGCGCGCGAACGGCGCACAGTTAATCCCCGGCTGCCGCACCGCCGCCGTCACCCCCGCCGCAGACGGCGCCCCGGTGCCACACGCCGATACCGCGCCCGCCATCACCAGCAGCGCCAGTCGCAGCAACCAAACGGAGACCATCGTTCGCATCATGCGTGAGTCTAACAGGGGGCGACGGGTCGTGAAACAAAAAGGGCGGGGCATGCTTCAGGCTTGAGGAAAGTCGTTCTTTTTGTGAACAAAAAGAACCAAAAAAACTTCA
>CAITOL010000126.1 GCA_903893975.1 uncultured Rhodospirillales bacterium
CCGAGGAAGGTGCCGGGGCCGGCGAAACCGGTGATCTGGCGCCGGCCATCGGGCAGCAGTTTGAACAGGCGGGCGGTGCCGTGGGTGATGTTGTAGAAGCTGTTGGCCGAATCGCCCTCGGCAATGAAGGCGTGGCCCATCGGCACCAGCATGGTGGTGGCAGCGGCGGCGAGGTGGTGCAGGTCCTCATCCGGGATCGCGGCGCAGACGCTGACCGCGCGTTGATCGCAGCGGGCGCAGACGGTGTTGGTGCGCAGCGGAATGACCACAGGCATCCGCGGAATGGTTAAGGTTCCGATCGGTGCGAGTGACATGAGATCCCCTCAGCGGCCGTTGAGACCGCGTGTGTTGGCATATGAAAAACGGTAGGCCCGCATTGGTGTAATACCGTAGTGCCGGCAAAAGCGCGACAGAATCGTGCACATCAGGCATGCTTTGGTCAACGAAATGTGAGTGAGAGGCTGGGTAGATGAGCGAGACGACAGGATGGGTGCGGGCGGCAGCGATTGACGACATTGCGCCGGGATCCGCCCTGGGGGTGACGGTGGGGGATTTGAACCTGGCGATTTATCACCTTGAGGACGGGCGAGTATTTTGCACCGATAACGTGTGTACGCACGCCTTTGCGTTGCTGACCGATGGCTGGATGGAGGGGACGACGATTGAGTGCCCGCTACATGCCGGGCAATTCGACGTGTGCACCGGCAAGGGTCTGGGGGCGCCGATTGAGGAGGATTTGAAGCCGTTTGCGGTGAAAGTTGAAGATGGGCAGGTGTTTGTGGAGATCACTTAACGCGAAATCGGGGGCGGCGATGGCCAAGACGATCGTCTTTTGTGCGGACGGCACCTGGAACGGGCCGGGGCATGGCCGTGATGACGCAATCTCGGCAACCAGCACCAATGTGTTGCGATTGTTCGATTTGCTGGCCGGCGCGGTGACGAGCGATACCGATGCGGCTGACGGTGAGACCGAGCGGGATCTGCCGGGGGTGCAGGTGAGTAAATATCTGGCCGGGGTGGGGGTGAGCAGCAATCCGCTGGTCCACCTGCTCGGCGGCGGGATGGGGGCCGGCATTATCGCCCGCATCGTGCGCGGCTACACCTTTATATCTCGCAACTACGTGGCGGGCGATCGGATTGTTTTAACGGGATTTAGTCGCGGCGCGTACACCGCTCGGGCGCTGGCCGGGATGATCGCGGCGATGGGGTTGCTGGATGCGAAGAAGGAGGATCTGAGCGACCGGGAAGCGGCCTATCGGGCCGGGGTGGCGGTGTGGTTTGCCTATCGCCGGCAGGCGAAACTGGGCGATCCGCTCTGGCTGGAGCAGGTGGATGCGCTGGCTGAGGATTTCACCGCGTTGCTGCAAGCGGCGCCGGTGCTGGCGCGGATCGCGGCGGTGCCGATCACCGCGATCGGGGTTTGGGACACGGTGGGGTCGCTGGGCATTCCCGACCCGGCGGCGGGCGATGTGTTCCGCTTTGCCGATACCAAGCTCGCGGCGTGTGTGGGGCAGGGGTTTCATGCGGTGAGCCTGGATGAACGGCGCACCAGCTTTGAGCCGACCTTGTGGGCGGCCGACCCGCGGGTGGTGCAGATGTTGTTTCCGGGCGCACATGCCGATGTGGGCGGTGGATATGATGACGCGCCAACCGGTTTGGCGGCCTGTGCGTTGGGCTGGATGGTGGAGCGGCTGGCGGGATGCGGGGTGCAGTTTGCCGGCGCGGCGCCGGCGGGCAATCCGCTCGGGGTGGCGCATCAGCCCTGGGCCGAGGGGCTGTTTGCGGCGTTGCCGAACGCGGCGCGGCGGTTTCCGGCCGCGACGCTCAGCCTCGCCGATGCGGTGTTGAGCCGGCAGGGCGCGCCCTATGTGCTGGCGGCGCCCGGGGCGGTGCCGGTGAAATACGCGCCCGACGCTATTCCCGACGTGCTGCGGGTGGCCTGATCAGTCCACCCGGAAGCTGGCGGCGGGGTAGCCTTGGGCGAACAGTACGGCGCGCAGATCGGCGAATTTGACCTGGGCGCGGGCTTCGGCGGCGACGATGGGTTTGGCGTGGTAGGCGACGCCTAGGCCGGCCTGGCGGATCATCGCCAGATCGTTGGCGCCATCACCGACCGCGACCGTGGCTTCCAGCCGGACGCCGCGTTCGCTGGCGAGTTCGCGCAGGGTGGCGAGTTTGGCGTCGCGGTCCAGGATGGGTTCGCCGACTTCGCCGGTAAGTGCGGTGCCATCTTCCAACAGAACGTTGGCGCGGTGCTCATCAAAGCCGAGGGCACCGGCGACCCGGCCGGTGAACCAGGTGAAGCCGCCGGACACCAAGGCGGTCAGGGCATTGTGGCCGCGCATGGTGGCGACCAGTTCGCGGGCGCCGGGCATGAACTCGGTTTTCGCCCAGGTTTGCGCCAGCGCGTCCACCGACAGGCCCTTGAGCATGCCGACCCGCAGGCGCAGGGCGTCGGCAAAGTCGATCTCGCCGCGCATGCTTTGCATGGTAATGGCGGCGATCTGGTCTTTCAGCCCGGCATAGGCGGCGATTTCGTCCAGCGTCTCCGAGGTCACGATGGTGCTGTCCATATCGGCGATAAGCACCGCTTTGCGGCGGTTGCGGGCGCGGGTGACGATGGTGTCGATCCGGGCGTCACCGATGGCGGCGGCGATGCGGGGCCAGCTGGGCGGCATGCGGAAGGCGATGTCCACCGCCTCGCCCTCCGACAGCACCTTGGCCGGGGCGCCATCGACGGCGTCCCGCGCGGCGGCGATCTGGGCGTCGGTCAGGCTGGTGGCGGTGCGGTCGGCGATCAGGGTAAGAACATAGGTCATGCACGCGATATGCTGCGGATGCGCGAAGGGAGCAAGGCCCGATGGGAGCTGGCGGGGATGAGCTGCCGCAGGCGGTGATTGTGGCGGGGCCGACGGCGAGCGGGAAATCGGCGCTGGCGTTGGGGTTGGCGCAGCGATTGGGCGGCGTGGTGATTAATGCCGACGCGATGCAGGTTTATCGCGAATTGCGCATTGTGACGGCGCGGCCGAGTGAGGCGGAGACGGCGCTGGTGCCGCATGCGCTGTATGGCGTGCGGCCGGCGGCGGAGGCGGGGACGGCGGCGTGGTGGCGGGCGGAGGCGCTGGCGGCGATGGCGGCGGCGCGGGCGGCGGGGCGGGTGCCGATTTTATGCGGCGGCACGGGCATGTATTTCGGCGCGCTGGTGCATGGGCTGGCGGAAATTCCCGAATGCGGCGAGGCGGCACGGGCGGAGGCGCGCTGGATGCTGGCCGAACTGGGGCCGCAAGGTTTGTATGCGGCGTTGATGAAGGTGGATCAGGCCACCGCGGCGCGGTTGCGGCCGAGCGACAGCCAGCGTGTGGCGCGGGCCTGGGAAGTGTGGCGCGGGACCGGGCGCGGCATGGCGGCGTGGCAGGCGGAGCCGACGCAGGGCGCGCCGTGGCGGTTTACCGCTTTCGTGGTCGATCCGCCGCGTGAGGCGCTGCGGGCGGCGATTGCGGCGCGGTTGCAGCGGATGGTTGCCGCCGGGGTGGTGGAGGAAGTGCAGCAATTTCTGCGGCTTGGCCTGGACCCGGCGCTGCCGGCGATGCGGGCGCTGGGGGTGCCGGAACTGGCGGCGTATCTGGCGGGTGACTGCGATCTGGCGGCAGCGTTGCAGCGGATTGCGCTGGTCAGCGGACAGTACACCAAGCGGCAGGCGACCTGGTTCCGCCATCGGCGCATGGCGGACGCATCGCGCACGCATACGATAACGTCTCGAATTGCCGAGTTCACGCAATTTTCGGAAAGTGAATCGGCTGAAATTTTGGCATTTATTGAATCTGGCGGTTGACGCGATGCAGCAAGGCGGATTAGAGGTGCGGCCATGAGCCAGACCCAATCCCCCCCCGATCTCGCCGATACTCAGGAAGCCGGCGCCGAAGTCCTCCTGCGTGCCCTGAAGGAACAGGGTGTTGAGGTGATTTTCGGCTATCCCGGCGGCGCGGTATTGCCGATTTACGACGCGATTTTCCAGCAGAATGCGATCCGCCACATTCTGGTGCGCCATGAGCAGGCGGCGGTGCATGCGGCGGAAGGCTATGCGCGCAGCACCGGCAAGGTGGGGTGTGTGCTGGTGACGTCCGGCCCTGGGGCGACCAATGCGGTGACCGGGCTGCTGGATGCGCTGATGGACAGCATTCCGCTGGTGTGCCTGACCGGGCAGGTGCCGACGCATCTGATCGGCAATGACGCGTTCCAGGAAGCCGATACCACCGGGATTACCCGCCCGGCGACCAAGCATAATTACCTGGTGAAGAAATCCGAGGATCTGGCGCGGGTGGTGCACGAGGCGTTTTATGTCGCGCGCAGCGGCCGGCCGGGGCCGGTGGTGATTGATCTGCCGAAGGATATTCTGATCGGCAAGGCGCCCTATACCCCGGCGCCGACGCGGGAACATCGGTCGTACCGGCCGCAGACCGAGCCGGATGCGGGGCAGATTGCCCGGGCGGTGGCGGCGCTGAAGGCGGCGAAGCGGCCGATTATTTATACGGGCGGCGGCGTGATCAATGCCGGGCCGGCGGCGAGCGCGGCGTTGACGGCGTTTGTGCGCAAGATTGGCTATCCGATCACCAATACGCTGATGGGGTTGGGGGCGTATCCGTCCAACGATCCGCAATTCCTCGGCATGCTCGGGATGCACGGCACGTACGAAGCCAATCTGGCGATGCATGGCTGCGACGTGATGCTGAATGTGGGCGCGCGTTTCGATGATCGGGTGACCGGGCGGTTGAACGCGTTCAGCCCGGGTTCGACCAAGATCCATGTGGATATCGATCCGTCGAGCATCAACAAGAACGTGCCGGTGGAAATCCCCATTGTCGGCGACGCGCTGCGGGCGATCGAGATGATTGCCGCGGCCTGGGATGCCGACCCGACGCCGGTGGATAAAGCGGCATTGGGCGCGTGGTGGAAGCAGATTGAGCTGTGGCGCGGCAAGGACTGCCTGAAGTTTACCCAGACGCAGGAGAAGGGCGGCATCATCAAGCCGCAATACGCCATTCAGCGGCTGTATGAGATCAGCCGGGAAATGGGGCGGGATACCTACATCACCACCGAGGTGGGCCAGCACCAGATGTGGGCGGCGCAGTATTTCCGCTTCGATCAGCCGAATAAATGGATGACGTCCGGCGGGTTGGGCACCATGGGCTATGGGCTGCCGGCGGCGATGGGGGTGCAGATTGCGCATCCGGACGCGCTAGTGGTGGATATTGCCGGCGAGGCGTCGATCCTGATGAACATTCAGGAGATGTCCACGATCTGCCAGTACCGGCTGCCGGTGAAGGTGTTCATTCTGAACAACCAGTATATGGGCATGGTGCGCCAGTGGCAGGAATTGCTGCATGGCGGGCGGTATTCGGAAAGCTACACCGAATCGCTGCCGGATTTCGTCAAGCTGGCCGATGCGTTTGGCGGCACCGGGTTGCGGGCGACCAGCGTGGACCAGCTGGACGACGTGATCCGGGCGATGATCGCCAGCCCCGGTTCGGTGATTGCCGATATCTGTGTTGATCAGAAGGAAAATGTGTTCCCGATGATCCCGTCGGGCGCGCCGCATAACGAGATGATCCTGGGCGGTGAGCACGGGGCGACGCTGGCCAATGATGGCGCGGCGAAACTGACCGATGCGGGGCTGGCGCTCGTCTGAGCGCGCCCTTTTTTGCGAAAGTAGAACCTTATGGCTCCCCCATCGCTGACTGCGACCCGCACGGCCACGATTTCCGTGCTGGTGGAAAATGAAGCCGGCGTTCTGGCCCGTGTGATCGGGCTGTTCTCTGGCCGTGGCTATAATATCGACAGCCTGACGGTGGCGCCGGTGGACGAAGCCGGGCTGCGCAGCCGGATCAACATCGTGACCTCCGGCACCGAGATGGTGATCGAGCAGATCAAGGCGCAGCTGGACCGGCTGGTGCCGGTGCATCGGGTGGCCGACCTGTCCCAGCAAGGCCCGCATCTGGCGCGCGAGATGGCGCTGCTGAAGGTGGTGGGCGAGGGGGAGGCGCGGTCCGAGGCGCTGCGGCTGGCGGATGCGTTCCGCGCCCGGGTGGTGGATGCCACCACGTCGAGCTTTATTTTCGAAATGACCGGCAATAGCGACAAGATCGACGCGTTTGCAGCACTGATGCGCCCGCTGGGGTTGGCCGAAGTGTCGCGGACCGGGGTTGCGGCACTAGCCCGCGGCACCACGGTCATCTAAACAGCCCCGCACTGATTCTGAGTTCCTCAAGGAGAAAGAACGCCATGCGCGTTTACTATGACAGCGACGCCGACGTTAACCTGATCAAGTCCAAGAAGGTCGTGATCGTCGGCTATGGCAGCCAGGGCCATGCCCATGCCAACAACCTGAAGGATAGCGGCGCGACTCAGCTTGCGGTGGCGTTGCGCGCGGGTTCGGCCGGGATTGCCAAGGCGGAAGCCGCCGGGCTGAAGGTGATGGAGCCGGCCGAAGCGGCGGCCTGGGCCGATGTGGTGATGGTGCTGACCCCGGATGAGGGCCAGGGCGACCTGTATCGTGAGAGCCTGCACGCCAATATGCGCCCCGGCGCGGCGTTGGCGTTCGCGCATGGCCTGAACGTCCACTTCAAGCTGCTCGACGCGCGCCCGGATATCGACGTGTTCATGATCGCGCCGAAGGGCCCCGGCCACACGGTGCGTAGCGAATACCAGCGTGGCGGCGGCGTGCCGTGCCTGGTGGCGGTGGACCAGAACCCGTCCGGCAATGCGCTGGAAATCGCGCTGTCCTATGCCTCCGCCATTGGTGGCGGGCGTGCGGGCATCATCGAGACCACGTTCCAGGAAGAATGCGAAACCGATCTGTTCGGCGAGCAGGTTGTGCTGTGCGGCGGCCTGGTGGAGTTGATCCGCGCCGGGTTCGAGACATTGGTGGAAGCTGGTTACGCGCCGGAAATGGCGTATTTCGAGTGCCTGCATGAAGTGAAGCTGATCGTGGATTTGATCTACGAAGGCGGCATCGCCAACATGAACTACTCGATCTCCAACACCGCCGAATACGGTGAATACGTCACCGGTCCGCGCATCATCACCGACGAGACCAAGGCGGAAATGAAGCGCGTGCTGGCCGATATTCAGACCGGCCGTTTCGCACGCGACTGGATGCTGGAAAACAAGGTGAACCAGGCGAGCTTCAAGGCGGTCCGTCGCCGCAATGCCGCGCACCCGATCGAAGAAGTGGGCGAGAAGCTGCGCGCGATGATGCCGTGGATTGCCAAGAACAAGCTGGTCGACAAAGCGAAGAACTAATCGCATATAGCGGTGTGAAAGGCCCAGGGGCGGCGCTCCTGGGCTTTTTTTGTGTTTGGGTGGGTAATTCTTGTTGAAGGGGTTCGAGACATGACTGGCAGTGACGCAACTGGCCCGCTGAAGGGCATTCGGGTTCTGGACCTGACCCGCGTGTTGGCCGGCCCCACATGCACCCAGATGCTTGGCGATCTCGGCGCCGAGGTGATCAAGATCGAGCGGCCGGGCGCCGGCGATGACACGCGCGCCTTTGCGCCGCCGGTGATGCCGGGGACGGGGGAGAGTGCGTATTTCATCGGGGTGAACCGCAACAAGCGGTCGGTGACGCTGGATATTGCCAGCCAGGAAGGCCAGTCGATTTTGCGCGCGCTGGTGGCGGATTGCGATGTGCTGGTGGAGAACTTCAAGGTTGGCGCGCTGGCCAAATACGGGCTGGGCTACGAACAGTTGCACAAGGATTTTCCGTCGCTGGTCTATTGCTCGATCACCGGCTTCGGCCAGACCGGGCCGTATGCCGCGCGGCCGGGCTACGACAGCCTGATCCAGGCGATGGGCGGGGTGATGAGCCTGACCGGGGAGCCGGATGGCTTGCCGCAGAAGGTGGGCGTGCCGGTGGCCGATGTGTTTGCCGGGCTGTACGGCTGCATTGGCGTGCTGGCGGCGCTGCGGCATCGGGAACGCACCGGTGTGGGCCAGCAGGTGGATATCGGCATGCTCGACACGCATGTGGCGTGGCTGGCCAATCAGGGCATGAACTACCTGGCGACCGGGGAAAACCAGCCGCGTCTGGGCAATCAGCATCCGAATATCGTGCCGTATCAGGTGTTTCCGACCGCGGACGGGCATATTGTGCTGTCGGTTGGCAATGATGCGACGTTCAAGCGGTTCTGCGACGCGTTTGGCCTGTCGGCGCTACTGGACGACCCGCGCTATGCCACCAACGCGGCGCGGGTGGCGAACCGGCAGTTGGTGACGGACACGCTGACGCCGGTGATGCAGTCGCGGCCGACGGCGGAGTGGATGGAAAAGCTGGAGGCGCTGTCGGTCGGGTGTGGGCCGATCAACAAGCTGGCTGATGTGTTCGCCGATCCGCAGGTGATTGCGCGCAAGGCGGTGGTGGAAATGCGCCATGCCAGCGGCGCGGATGTGAAGGTGGTGGCCAACCCGGTGCGGCTGTCGGAAACGCCGGCGGATTACCGGCTGCCGCCGCCGACCTTGGGGCAGCATACCGAGGAAGTGCTGCTGGGGCTGCTGGGCATTGCGCCGGAGAAGTTCGCGGCGTTGCGCAATGCGGGGGTGATTTAGGCCGCTAGCCAGCTTTGGCGAGGTAGCGGGAGAAGGCGGCGAGGGTGAGGTCGGAGACGTGGTGTTCGATGCCCTCGGCGTCCTGCTCCGCGGCTTCGGCGGGCACGCCCACGGCGCGGAGCAGGTCCACCACCAGCCGGTGGCGGGATTTGACCCGCGCGGCCAGGGCTTCGCCTTCCGGGGTAAGGAATACGCCGCGATAGGGGCGGGAGGTGGCGAGCCCTTCGCGCTTCAGCCGGGCGATGGTTTTGATCGCGGTGGCGTGGGAGACGCCGAGGCGGCGGGCAATGTCGGTCGGGCGGGCTTCGCCGGAACTGGCCAGCAGGTCGGCAATCAGCTCGGCATAATCCTCCGCCAGGGCGGTGGATTGCGCGGTGCGCGCTTTGCCGAAGCGCCGGGCCTGGGTCGGCTCGGTCGGGAGGTCGGGGATGGGCACACGCGACACGCCGGACTCCTGGACGAATTTGGCCGGACCATGACGAAGCGACGGCGGAAGATCAAGCTTTGATGGCAAATTGCGCGGTTGACCGGCAAGTGTAGACGTGGCTACACTTTCCGGCATGTGGTCAACCCGATGCCTGATTGCGACACGGTGAGCGATACGGTGGTGCCGAAGCCGGTGCTGCCTAAGCCCAATCTGACGGCGCGCACGGTTGCGGCCGGGCAGGCGAGTCTGGCCGGGCAGCGGCGCGGGGTGCGCGGGTTTCTGCCGTTTGTCGGCCCGGCGGTGATTGCCTCCATCGCCTATATGGACCCCGGCAATTACGCCACCAACATTCAGGCCGGGGCGAAATACGGCACCACCTTGCTGTGGGTGGTGGTGCTGGCGAATGGGATCGCCATGCTGTTTCAGGGCCTGTCCGCCAAGTTGGGCATTGTGACCGGGCAGAGCCTGGCGACGTTGTGCCGGGTGCATTTTCCGCGCCGGTTGGTGTGGCTGATGTGGGGGGCGAGCGAGATTGCCGCCATGGCGACCGATCTGGCGGAGTTTCTGGGGGCTGCGATCGGGCTGTCGCTGTTGCTGGGCATTGGGCTGATGCCCGGGCTGGTGCTGACCGGGATTGCCACCTACGCGCTGTTGAGCCTGCATGATCGCGGGTTTCGGCCGCTGGAACTGGCGGTGGGCGGGTTCGTGGCGCTGATCGGCGTGGCCTATGTGATCGAGTTGATGATCGCGCCGCCGGATTGGCGGGTGGCGGCGCATGATTCGGTGGTGCCGCATCTGCCCGATGGCGGTGCGCTGCTGCTGGCGGTGGGGATTGTGGGCGCGACGGTGATGCCGCATGCGATCTACCTGCATTCCAGCCTGACCGCGACGCGGATGCCGGCGGGCAGTGATGCGGACCGGCGGCAGATTTTGCGCTTTTCCAACTGGGAAGTGGTGGTGGCGCTGGGCCTCGCCGGGTTGGTGAATATGGCGATGATCGTGATGGCGGCGGTGGCGTTCCATCCCGGCTATCCGGCGGTGGCGGAAATCGAGACCGCGTATCGGACCTTGACCCCGTTGCTGGGCGCGGCGGCTGCGGCGGTGTTTCTGGCCTCCGTGCTCGCCTCGGGCTTGTCCAGTTCCGTGGTCGGGACCTTGGCGGGGCAGGGCATCATGCAGGATATGGTGCATGTGCGCATTCCGCTGTGGCTGCGCCGGTTGGTGACGATGGCGCCGGCGTTTGTGGTGGTGTGGTGGGGCGCGAACCCGACCGATAGTCTGGTGATGAGCCAGATTGTGCTGAGCCTGACCTTGCCGGTGCCGATGATCGCGCTGCTGGTGCTGACCGGACGGCCGGCGGTGATGGGGCCGTTTGCCAATGGCCGCGCCACCCAGCTTGGTGCGTCGCTGGCGGCGGTGGTGGTGCTGGGGCTGAACGTGCTGTTGCTGCTGGATGCGGCGGGGGTCACACTCTTCTGAGTTTTGCGGGAGGGTGCGATGCGCGGATGGCTATGGGTGATGCTGTGCCTGATAGGGTTTGGAGCGCGGGCGGAGCCGGTGACGTTGGCGGGGCCGGGTGGGCTGGCCTTGAAAGCGCAGATGTTTCGCCCGGCAGTGGCGCGCGATGTGCCGGCGATTGTGGCCTTGCATGGCTGCGGCGGGCCGTTTGGCGCGCGGGACCGGCAATGGCGGGAGAAATTGCTCGCCGAGGGGCATATTTTGCTGTTTCCCGATAGTTTCGGCTCGCGCGGGCTGAAGTCGCAATGCCAGGAGCGCAATCGGCTCGCCACTGCCGGTGGGTTGCGCCGGCAGGATGCGCTGGCGGCGGCGCAGTGGCTGGTGGCGCAGCCAGGCACGCCGCAGGGCGGGGTGGTGCTGCTCGGCTGGTCTGATGGTGGCAGCACGGTGCTGGCGGCGGGGGAGGCGCGGGCGGATCTTCCGGCCGGTCTGCTGCGCGGCCTGGTGGCGTTTTATCCCGGATGCACCGGGGCGGCGCACAGCCCCGGCTGGCAGCCGGCGGCGCCGTTGCTGATTTTGATGGGGGAGGCGGATGACTGGACCCCGGCCGCGCCGTGCCACGCACTCGCCGCACAGGTGGGCGCACGGTTGAGCCTGACCACCTATGCCGGGGCGTACCATGATTTCGACGCCCCGGTGCCGGTGCGCACGCGGCAGAATATTCCGTCCAGCCAGAACGCGGATCATAGCGTGCATGCCGGTGACGACCCGGCGGCGGCGCAGGATGCGCTGCGCCGGGTGAGCGCGTTTCTGGCCGGGTTATGAGGCGGCGAGCGGCACCCGCGCGGCGATGCTGAACGGGGCGTCGGCAGTGGCTTGCGTGAACACGGTGATGGCGGTGACGCGGCGCGGCTGGGCCAGAGCGGCGGCGAAATGCACCTGCGCCGCTGGCAGCAGCGCCTGACGTTCAGCCGGGGTGAGCCGGCGCGTCAGGGTCATGTGGAAGAACCAGGTGGCGAAGGCATAGGGGTAGCCCCAGCGCATAAGCGTCGCATCCTGCGCCGGGGTGAGCTTGGATTTGCGGCGGCGGGCGAGTTCGTCCGCGCTGGGCGGGGCGCGCAGCGCGTCGGCCCCGGCGATGCAGGCATCGGCCAGGGCTTGCAATTCTGGGCTGGGTTCAGCCTCACGCAGGGCGAGGAAGCCGTGCAGATCGGCGACGCGGAGTGGCGGCAAGTCGAAAGCGGGGATGGTGGCGGCGATGGCGCGGGTGGTGTGCAGCAGGTCGTCCCAGCCCGCGCCGTCGCGCAGGCGCATCGGCGGTTTGAGCGTTGCGTGGAAGCCGTAATTGCGCGCATCCGCCGTGATCGCCGGCAGGTCCGGCAGGGCCGGCAAGGCCGGTTGCGGGCGTGGGGCGTTGCTGTCCGCATCGCGCCCGAGCCAGCTTGCGGCGGCCAGATGCAGCGGGTCGTTGGCATCGGGCGCGTAATAGAGTGCGACGCGGGCGGGCATCAGGCCACACGCTCCCCACCGCGCCAGACCTGACGGACGATGGGCAGCACGTCGTGCACCACCCGCACCCGCACCAGATCGGCTCGCAGCCCGGCTTCCAGCCGGCCGCGATCGGGCAGGCGGGCCATGCGGGCCGGGGTGTCAGTCACCAAGGCGACGGCTTGCGGCAGGGTGATGCCGGTCTGGCCGACGGCGAGGAAGGCGGCTTCCACCAAAGCGGCGGGCACGTAGTCGCTGGCGAGCGCATCGACGACGCCGGCGCGGATCAGGTCGGCGGCGCGGATATTGCCGGAATGGCTGCCGCCGCGAACGATGTTCGGCGCGCCGGCAATGCTTTGCATGCCCAGCGCCCTGGCGGCTTCGGCGGCTTCCAGGGTGACGGGAAATTCGGAGATGCGAATGCCGTCGGCGTAGTTTTCGGCGATTTCCTCCTTGGTGCGGTCGTCATGGCTGGCCAAGGTGACATCGAGCCCGGTGGCGATGGCAAGCAATGCCGCGCGGTTCGGGTCGCGCATGCGGGCGCGCTGTTCCAGCAGCAGGATGATGCGGGCTTCCACCTTGTCCGGCGCCATGCCTTCGCGGGCGCGCATGGTGCGGTAGGCGTCGAGATTGGCGTATTGGCCGACGCCGGGGGAGTGGTCCATCAGGCTGATCATGCGCACGAGTTTGTGCTCGGCCACCGGTTCGAACAGTTCCAGCATGTCGTGCGCCGGCAACTCGCAGCGCAGATGCAGGAAATGGTCGCTTTTGAGCATGCCGGTTTCGACCAGGGCGTCGAGATCGACTACCGCATCCTTGAAGGTTTTGATGCGTTCTTTGTCGAAGCCGAGATCGCCGAGGCAGAGCGCGTCGAGCACGGTGGTGACGCCGGCGGCGGTGCATTGTGCGTCATGCGCGACCATGGCGGAGCGGGAGGGCCAGCGGGCGGAGGTGCGTGGTTGCACCTGGCGTTCCAGATTGTCGGTGTGGACATCGACCACGCCGGGGATGAGGTAGTCGCCATCGAGGTCGATGGCGCCGGGCAGGGCGCTGCGGCCGGGGGAGATATCGACGATGCGGCCATCGCGGACATGGAGCGAGCCGTCGAGCACCGCATCGGGCAGCACCAGGCGGGCGTTGGTCAGAATAAAGTCGGTCATGCGGCATCCTGCAACGGGGCGACGGAATAGGTGCGATCGGCAACGCGGTCGCGGGTGGAGACGTCGTGGAAAATGCCGACGATGGCAATCCCAGCGGCTTTGGCTTCGTCGATCATGCTGACGACGATGTCGCGGTTGCCGGCATCGAGGCTGGCGGTGGGTTCATCGAGCAGCAGGATCGGGTGGCGGCCGATGAAGCCGCGGGCGAGGTTGATGCGCTGCTGTTCGCCGCCGGAGAAAGTGGCGGGCGGCAGAGCGTGCAGGCGGCGGGGGATATTGAGGCGGAGCAGCAGGGCGGCGGCGCGGTCGCGCGCTTCCTCCGGGCTGAGGCCGCGGGCGGCTTCGGCGACGATGTCGAGTGCCGGGACGCGCGGGACGACGCGGAGGAACTGGCTGACATAGCCCATGGAGTGGGCACGGACATCGACCACCAGGCGCGGGGCGGCGCGTGCGAGTTCCACCATGCTGCCGTGATGCCGCACCTGGATGCTGCCCTGATCGGCGCGGTAATTGCCGTAGAGGCTGCGCAGCAAGGTGGTTTTGCCGGCGCCGGACGGGCCGACCAGGGCGACGCACTCGCCGGCGGCGACGTGGAAATCCACATCTTGCAGCACCGGAATGGTGAGGCCGCCGCGCAGATGCAGGGTGAAATGTTTGCCGAGGCCGGCGGTTTGGAGCATCGGGGTCATGCTTGCAGCACCGAACTGACGAGGAGTTGCGTGTAGGCGTGTTGCGGGTCGTCCAGCACCTGATCGGTCAGGCCGGCTTCGACCACCACGCCGCGTTGCATGACGACGATGCGGTGCGCCAGCAGGCGCGCGACGGCGAGGTCGTGCGTGACCAGCACGGCGGCGATGTTGAGGCGGGCGACGAGGCTGCGGATGAGGTCGAGCAGGCGGGCCTGGACGGAAACATCGAGGCCGCCAGTGGGTTCATCCATGAACACCAGACGAGGGTGGGTGACCAGGGTGCGGGCGATTTGCAGGCGTTGCAGCATGCCGCCAGAGAAGGTGCGGGGCATGTCGTCCACCCGGGCGGCGTCGATTTCCACCTGACGCAGCCAGTCGATCGCCTGTTCGCGGATGCTGCCGTAATGGCGCAGGCCCTGGGCCATAAGGCGTTCCCCGACATTGCCGCCGGCCGAGACGCCCATACGCAGCGCCGAACGTGGGTCTTGCTGCACGAAGCCCCAGTCCGAGCGATGCAGGGCGCGCAGTTTGGGGGCGGGCATGGCGTGCACGTCGTGCAGCCTGCCACTTGGGTCGCGATACCAGACCACACCGTCATCCGGGCGCAGGCGACCGGAGAGCACGTTGAGCAGGGTGGTTTTGCCGGAGCCGGATTCGCCGACGATGGCCAGAACCTCGCCGGGCCAGAGATCGACGGCGACATCGACCAGAGCGGGAATGGCGCCGAAGCGGAGGTTGAGGCCGCGGGCGGAGAGCAGAGTGTCGTCGGTCATGCGGCCTCTCCGACATGGCCGGCATCGCGGCGGGTTTCGCAGTAATCGGTGTCGGAGCAGACGAACAGGCGGCCGCCGGCGTTATCGACCACGACTTCATCGAGGTAGGAGGTATCGGCGCCGCAGAGGCCGCAGGCATGTGGGGCGCGGCCGGCGCGGAAGGGGTGATCCTCGAAATCCAGGCTGCGGACGTTGGTGTAGGGCGGGATGGCGTAGATGCGTTTTTCCCGTCCGGCGCCGAAGAGTTGCAGTGCGGGCATCTGGTGCAGTTTCGGGTTGTCGAAGGCCGGGATCGGGCTGGGGGCCATCAGATAGCGGTCGTTGACCATGACCGGGTAGTCGTAGCTGATGGCGACCTGGCCGTAGCGGGTGATGTCTTCATAGAGCCGCACATGCATGGCGCCGTATTCGGCCAAAGCGTGCATGCGGCGGGTTTCGGCGCGGCTGGGTTCCAGCTTCACCAGCGGTTCGGGCTGCGGCACCTGGTAGACCAGGATCTGGTTTTCTGTGAGCGGGGCTTCCGGGATGCGGTGGCGGGTTTGGATGACGGTGGCGGCGTCCGTGCGGGTGGTGGTGGCGACGCCGGCGGTTTTGGCGAAGAAGCGGCGGATGGAGACGGCGTTGGTGGTGTCGTCCGCGCCTTGGTCGATCACCTTCAGCACGTCATCGGCGCCGAGAATGGCGGCGGTGATCTGGATGCCGCCGGTGCCCCAGCCATAGGGCAGCGGCATTTCGCGGCTGCCGAAGGGGATTTGATGGCCGGGGATGGCGACGGCTTTGAGCAACGCGCGGCGGATCATGCGCTTGGTCTGCTCATCGAGATAGGCGAAATTGTAGCCGGAGATGGTGGTCATTTCGTGTCCTCCCGCATGCGGCGGATGGCTTCCAGTTCGGACTGGAAATCGACGTAATGCGGCAGTTTGAGGTGTTCGACGAAGCCGGTGCCTTCGATGTTGTCGCTGTGGTACAGCACGAACTCGATATTCTGCGCCGGGGCGGTGGCGTCTTCCCCCAGTTCTTCGGCGCGCATGGCGCGGTCCACCAGGGCCATGCCCATGGCTTTCCGCTCCGCATGGCCGAAGGTGAGGCCGTAGCCGGAGGTGAATTGCGGCGGCACGGTTTTGCTGCCCTTGAACTGGTTGACCAGGGCGCATTCGGTGAGGGTGATGTCGCCGATGTCGATGGCGAAGCCGAGTTCGGGCGGGGTGATTTCCACCGTGACCTCCCCCACGCGCAACTCGCCGACGAAGGGGTGGCTGCCGCCCCAACCGCGCTGGGTGGAGTAGCCCATGGCGAGCAGGAAGCCTTCATCGCCGCGGGCGAGGGCTTGCAGGCGGATGTCACGCCCGGCGGGGAAGGCGAGCGGTTCGCGGGTGAGGTCGCCGGGTTCCGTCCCGGTATCGGTGTGGGTTTCGATCAGGCCTTCCTGGGCGAGGATGTCGGCGACGCGCGGCATGGCGGCGGCGGGTTCGGCGGCCTCGGCGGCCGGCGGCGGGGTGGCGCCGGCGGCGAGCAGGAAATCCAGCAGGCGGTGGGTGTAGTCGTAGGTCGGGCCGAGCAACTGGCCGCCGGGGAGGTCTTTGTAGACGGCGGAGATGCGGCGGCGCAGCGCCATCGCGGCGGTATCGACCGGGGCGGCGTAGCCGAAGCGGGGCAGGGTGGTGCGGTAGGCGCGCAGCAGGAAGGCGGCTTCGATCAGGTCGCCTTGCGCCTGTTTGATTGCCAGGGCGGCGAGTTCGGGGTCGTAGAGCGCGCCTTCGGCCATCACCCGATCCACCGCGCGGCCCATTTGCTGCTGGATTTGCGCCAGGGTGAGGTCTGGCACCGCCGGGTTGCCGCGCCGGGCTTCGGCGAGCCAGGCATGGGCGTTGTCGATGGCGCGTTCGCCACCTTTGACCGCGACATAGGCCATATTATGCCTCCCCGAGGCTGAGGCTGCGCGGCAGGGCGACGAGCGTGTCGCCAGCGCAGAGGATGAGGTCGATGCCACGTGGGAACTGGGCGTGGTTGGCGGCCCAGCGTGCGGCGAAATCGGGCGGCAGGCCGGTGACGGCGAGTGGGGTGGGGGCTTGCAGGCCGGGGCCGCGCAGGGTGAAGCGGGCGCCGGCGGTGAGGCTTTCGACCGGTAGGAGCAAAGTGGCGGAGTCCTGCGGGGCTTCGTCGCTGCCTTGGGCGAGGGTGGCGAGGTCGGGCAGCGAGTCGGCGAGGACGAAGCCAGCCGTCGTCCGATCCGGCGATGGGTCGGTGCCGCAATGGAAGCGGAGCCAGTCGGCTGCGTTGGCGAAGTGGTCGGCCAGATAGAGCGAGGTATCGCCATCCACCAGCGTGAGCAGCACCGCCGCGGCGGCGATGCCGAGCGGGGCGGGTGGGGTGAGCGGGGAGGTGATGCGCTGGGGCGTGCCGGGGCGCGACATGGCGGTGAGCACGGCGCGGAAGCAGGCTTGCGCGTCGGCGACAGGGTCGGCAAAGCCGGGGAGGGAGAGGGTCATGAGCGCATCGTGGCCATCGTGAAGAACTCCACTTTGGTGGCGGCGGCGCGGCGGGCCTGGGCGGCGCGCTGCTCGGCCTGGGCGGTGGCCAGCGGTTCGATGACGGTGCGCAGCAGGTCCGGCTGGCGGGCCGGGTCTTGCAGGCCGGCATCGAGGGCGGCGGCGAGGGCGGCGGTGGCGTGGTCGCGGCCCTGAATATAGGCATGGCCGACGAAGCCATCGGCGTTGCGCACGGTGCAGCGGGTGACGGTCATTTCCCCGAGGTTGAACTGCGAGCCGGCGCCACCGGCGCGGCCGCGCAGCATGACCAGCCCCGATTCGGGGCCGCGCAGGCGGATATGGTCGGGCAAAGCTGGGCAGGCGGCGAGACGGTCGGCCAGATCGGCCGCCGTGGCGCGGGCCAGCACGGACATCCAGCGTTGGCGTGCGACATGGGGGGGGAGGGCGGTCACGCGATGCTCCGGAACTTGTGTAGACGTCTAGACAAGTAGCCGTCGCCTCGGTTACGGTCAAGCCAGACAACACCGGACCGGCGGCGCGTGGGATGAATTTAAGATGACAGATGGGCTTGCCCGCTGGCGGCAGATCCGCACGGCGCTGGAGCAGGAGATTGGCGCGGGCACGTTGCTGCCGGGCGCGCGGCTGCCGTCGGAAGCGCAGTTGGCGGCGCGGTTTGCGGTGAACCGGCACACGGTGCGGCGGGCGCTGGAGGAATTGTCGCGCGCCGGGCTGGTGCGGATTGCGCAGGGGCGCGGCAGCTTTGTGGCTGAGGATGTGCTGGCGTACACGGTGGCGTCTCGCACCCGGTTCTCCGAGTGGATTCAAAGGCATAACAAAGAGCCATCCGGCGAGACCCTGAGCCTGGAGACGCTGCCGGCGGAGCCTGCGGTGGCGGCGGCGTTGCAGATTGCGCCGGGGGATGCGGTGGTGGTGATGGAACGGCTTGGGCGGGCGGATGGGCGGCCGGTGAGTTTGGGCGCGCATCATTTCTCCGCCGCACGGTTTCCGCAGCTGCTGGCGCATTTGCAGGCCGGGGCGGGGATTTCGGCCGCCTTGGCGCAGGCCGGGGTGAAGGATTACGTGCGGCAGAGCACGCGGGTGACGGCGGCGATGCCGTCGGCGCGCGAATCGGCGCTGCTGGAGATACCGCGCAATGCGCCGCTGCTGGTGGCGGAGCATATCAATGTGGATGACCGTGGCGCGGTGGTGGAATTCGGCCTCGGCCGCTACCCCACGCCACGGGTGCAGATCGTGTTCGAACCATAGGAAAGCAGATGTCGTCTTTGAATATAACCGGCGGCCAGGTGCTGCGGGACGGGAAGCTGGCGGTGGGTAATCTGGCGATTGCCGATGGGGTGGTGGTGGCGGGCGCGGCGGCGCGGCGGCTGGATGCGACGGGGCTGCTGGTGCTGCCCGGCATCGTCGATCTGCATGGCGATGCGTTTGAGCGGCAGATCCAGCCGCGACCGGGGGTGAATTTCCCGATGGCGGCGGCGCTGGCGGATACCGAGCGGCAGTTGCTGGCCAATGGCATTACCACCGCGTTTCATGGCGTGACGCTGTCCTGGGAGCCGGGGCTGCGCGGGGTGGAGATGTGGCGGGCGATTCTGGCCGGGCTGGCGGCGCGGGACTGGGCCTGCGACATGCGGGTGCATCTGCGGTTTGAGGCGTATAATCCGGCGGCGCTGGACGAGGCGATAGCCGATATCGCCGCCGGGCGGGTGCATCTGCTGGCGTTCAATGACCACACGCCGGCGATTTTGCGCCGGTTGGATGATGACGCCAAGGCATCGAAATACAGCGAGCGCGCCGGGATGGATCTGGCCGCCTTCCGGACGCTGGCTTTGGCGGTGGCGGGCGAGGAAGCGGCGGTGAAGCCGGCGGAGGCGCGGATTGCTGCGGCGGCGCGGGCGGCCGGGGTGCCGATGGCGAGCCATGATGATGATACGGTGGCGACGCGGGAGCATTTCCGGTCGGTCGGGGCACGGATCTGCGAGTTTCCGGTCGATGAGGCGGTCGGGCAGGCGGCGCGTGCGGCCGGCGATGCGGTGGTGATGGGGGCGCCGAACGTGTTGCGCGGCGGATCGCATCTCGGCTGGGCGTCGGCGGCGGTGCTGGCGGAGGCTGGGATTTGTTCGGTGTTGTGCTCCGACTACTACTATCCGGCGCTGCTGCGGGCGGCGTTTATTCTGGCCGGGCGCGGCAAGATGGACCTGGCGCAGGCCTGGGCGCTGGTGGCGGAAAACCCGGCGCGGGCGGGCGGACTTGCTGATCGCGGCACGTTGGCGCTGGGCCAGCGCGGCGATGCGGTGTTGGTGGCCGATCGCGGCGGGGTGCCGGAGCTGGTGGCCACCGTGGCGCAGGGCCGGGTGGTGTGGATGAGCGCGGAGGGGGCGGCCAGGCTAGGGTAGGCTGCGCCGTGGCAGCAGGCTGATGGCGGTTGCGGCGGCGGCGAAGCCGGCCGCGACCAGCAAAGCGAGGCTGACGCCCTGGCCGATGGCGGCCGGGCCGATGCCGGTGATGGCGAAGATGCTGGCCACCAGCAGGCCGCCGATGGTCTGCCCGGTGAGGCGGGCGGTGGTCATCAACCCGGCGCAGGCGCCGCTGCGGTCCAGCGGGGCCGAGACCATGAAGGCGCGGTTGTTGGGGGATTGGAACAGCCCGAACCCGGCGCCGCAGACCAGCAGCGGCGCGATGATCGCCAGCATCGGCGCATCGGCGGGCAGGCGGGCCAGCAGCAGCATGCCGCCGGCCATGACCGCGAGCCCGGCGCCGCAGAGCCGGCCGGCGGCGTAGCGATCGGCAAGGCGGCCGGCGAGCGGGGCGGCGATGACCAGGGCCGCGGGCCATGCGGTCATCAGCAGGCCGGTTTCGACCTGCGAACGGCCGCCGGCGACCAGATAGAAGAACGGCAGCGCCACGAAAACCAGGGTCTGGCCGATATAGGCACAGACCGAGGTGGCGGCGGAGACGGCAAAAACCGGCAGGCGCAGCAGGTCTACCGGCAGCATCGGCGCGGCCAGCCGGGTTTGCCGGCGGAGGAAGCCGATGAAGATGACCAGACCGACCGTGAGGATGAGGGCGGAGCGTGCGGTATGGTCGCCCGGGCCGAAGCCGGCGGCGCCGAGGAAAATCAGCCCACAGCCAGCCGCGTTCAGCAGCGCGCTGGCCATATCGAAGCGATGGCCGCTGCCGGGGGTGACGGGCAGCGCGCGCAAGGCCAAGGCAAGGGCCAGCGCGCCGAGCGGCACGTTGAGCAGAAACAGATACGGCCACGGGGCGACGGCGAGAATGGCCGAAGCGATTGACGGCCCGGCGGTGGCGGCGGCGGCGACCACGAGCCCGATGATGCCCATGCTGCGGCCGAGATGTTCGCGCGGGGTGATGTGCCGCACCAGGGCCATGTTGACGGCGGTGATGCAAGCGGCGCCGATGCCTTGCAGCAGGCGGGCCAGCACCAGCAGCGGCAGCGTCGGCGCCAGCCCGCAGGCGAGGGAGGCCAGGGTGAACACAACCAGTCCGACCATGTAGATGCGGCGATGGCCGCTGATATCGCCGAGTGCGGCGAGCGGTAGCAGAGAAACGGTCATCGCCAGTTGATAGGCATTCACCACCCAGACCGAGGCGGCGGGGCTGACGGCGAGGCTGGTGGCGATGGTGGGCAGTGCGAGGTTGGCGATGATGGAATCCAGCACCGCCAGGCCGATGGCGATCGACAGAGTGATCATGGCAAGGGTGCGGCTTGGGGTATGCGGCATCGGGATGCTCCGGCTTGGAGGCAGAGTTTCGCCGGTGCTTCGCGTTGCAACAAGAGACTGGTATTATCCTAGCATTGAGTAGGCCCAGGATGGCGGAGGCGAGGGTGCGATGAGCGAGGTGGCGCGGAGCGCGTTTGGCGATTTTCTGCGATCGCGACGGGAGCGGTTGCACCCGGAGGCGGTTGGCTTGCCGGTGGGGCGGGGGCGGCGAACCGCGGGGCTGCGGCGGCAGGAGGTGGCGGAGCGGGCGGGGATTGGGATTGATTGGTATATCCGGCTGGAGCAAGGGCGGGCGGTGAGCCCCTCAGCGGCGACGCTGGCGGCATTGGCGCGAGCGCTGTGCCTGGAGCCGGCGGAAGCGGCGCATTTGCAGGCGCTGGCGGGCCAGGTCGGGCGCCGGCGGTTTGAGACGGAAACCGTGCCGGCGGGATTGCGGCGCATGGTGGAGCAGGTGAACCTGCCGGCCTATGTGACCGGGCGACGCTGGGATATTCTGGCGTGGAACGCCGCCGCCGACGCGATTTTCGGGTTCAGCCGGCTGGCTGAGGCGGACCGCAATGTGCTGATTATCACCCTGACCCGGCCGCAGGCGCGCCGCATGTTCGGGACGGGTTGGGAGCGCGAGGCGAAGCGGATGGTGGCGGAGTTTCGTGCCACACATGATTTCTGGGCCGATGACCCGGCGTTTGTGGATTTGCTGACGCGGCTGCGCGCGGGATGTGCGGAGTTTGGCGGTTGGTGGGAGGCGCATGATGTCGGCCAGGGCGGCGCGGGGGAGAAGCGGTTGCATCGGCCGGGTTTGGGGGAGGTTTCCTATACTTACGCGACGTTTCAGGCCAATGCTGATCCGGGGTTGAAGCTGGCGATCTACACGGCGGCGTAAGGCAAGGCGGTTTGGCGGGGTGGTGGAATTTGGTTGCAGCGGTGCAGAACGGTTGTTATATCTAACGCAATGAAACACACCGTTCCCATTCCGCGCGTCAGCGAGACTGCCCCAGAGATGGTGCGGCGGTTTGGGCTGATTATGGCCGGGTTGGCGGCGTTGGTGGCGCGGCGGTTTTTGCGGGACCCGAAATTCGGCCAAGTGCTGGTGCCGTTATGGGGCTGGTTGAACCGGACGGTGCAGCGGTTTGGCCGGGTGCAACCTGGGGTGACGCGGCGGCGTGTGGCGCGGGCGGCGGCGCCGGGCGTGGTGCGGGCGGAGCGGGTGCGGTTGCCGGGTGGGCGGGGCTGGTTGGTGAAGGCGTTGGGCTGGGAGGCTGCGGGGTATGGCAGCCAGTTGCAGGCGCTGTTGGCCGAGCCGGAGATGCAGGCGTTGCTGGCGGCGATGCCCGGCATGGCGAGGGTGTTACGGCCGGTGTGCCGGATGCTGTTGCTGGAGGAGGTGGCGGCGGTGGCGCTGCCGGTGCGGGTGAGGGTGCGGCCCGAGCGGGCGCCGAAGCCGAAGCGGGAAAGGGTGCGCCTGCCGCGCGAACCGCGATCCTGGTGGCCGCTGCGAATGCAAAAATATGGGAAGACGTAACGGAGCGCTGTTGCGCCAACTTCGTTCCGTTTAGTTAATAAAAAATGAGAGGCACACAACGTATGCCCCTCATTTTTTGAAAAATTTTTGCTTCTTCTTCCAAAAAGAAGCGCTTGCTTACCTACCCTTCTCCTTCCGCCAGGCCGCGAAATCAACCGAAGTCTGCGGGTTGGTCGGCGGGTAGAGGCCGATGATGGTGCGGCCTTCCAGCACTTTTTCCTGCACGAAGTCTTCGAAGGCGGTCATTTCCACCGCTTCGATGGCGATTTCGTCGGCGATTTCGGCGGGGATGATGGTGACGCCGTCGGCATCGCCGACCACGACATCGCCGGGGAAGACGGCGACATCACCGCAGGCGATCGGCAGGTTGGTGTCGATGGCCTGATGCAAGGTGAGGTTGGTCGGCGCCGAGGGGCGGTGGTGGTAGCTGGGGATGGCAAGTTGGGCGATTTCGCCGCTGTCGCGGAAGCCGCCATCGGTGACCACGCCGGCGACGCCGCGCATCATCAGGCGGGAGACCAGGATGCCACCGGCGGAGGCGGCGCGGGCGTCTTTGCGGCTGTCGATCACCATGACCGCGCCGGGGGGGCAGTCTTCGACGCCTTTGCGCTGCGGGTGGGCGGGGTTGGTGAAGACGGAGATCGGGTTGAGGTCTTCGCGCGCGGGGATGTAGCGCAGGGTGAAGGCTTCGCCGACCATGGTGGGCAGGTTGGGGTTGAGGGGGTGGACATCCTGGATGGTCTGGTTGCGCAGGCCGCGCTTGAACAGAGCGGTGCAGAGGGTGGCGGTGCTGACGGTTTTGAGCCGCTCGCGGGTTTCCGGTTTCATGGGCTGTTCTCTCACGGATTAGAAGATGTCGGGTTCACCGATTGGGGCGCCGAAATCAGTGCGCAGGAAGTCGAAGTCGCAGCCGGTATCGGCCTGGCCGACATGTTTGGCGTACATCCAGCCATAGCCGCGTTCGAAGCGCGGCGGGGGTGCGACCCAGGCAGCGCGGCGGGCTTCGAGTTCGGCGTCCGTTACCTCCAGATGGATGGAGCGGTTGGGGATATCGACGGTGATGAGGTCGCCGGTTTTCACCAAAGCGAGCGGGCCGCCGATATAGGCTTCCGGGGCGACGTGCAGGATGCAGGCGCCGTAGCTGGTGCCGCTCATCCGCGCATCGGACAGGCGGAGCATGTCGCGCACGCCTTGCTTGACCAGCTTGGTGGGGATGGGGAGCATGCCCCATTCCGGCATGCCCGGGCCGCCTTGCGGGCCGGCGTTACGCAGGACGAGGATGTGGTCGGCGGTGACGTCCAGATTTTCGTCATCGACGGCTTTTTTCATTTCCGGGTAGCTGTCGAACACCAGGGCCGGGCCGGTGTGCTGCATCAGATGCGGGGCGCAGGCGCTGGGCTTCATGACGCAGCCATCTGGGGCGATGTTGCCACGCAGCACGGCGAGGGCGCCTTCGGCGTAGATGGCGCTGTCCTGATCGCGGATGACGTCGTCCAGATACACCTCGGCCTTGGCGATGTTCTCGCCCAGGGTTTTGCCGGTGACGGTGTTGGCGCCGAGGTGCAGATGGTCGCGCATGCGGCTCATCAGGCCGGGCAGGCCGCCGGCGTAGTAGAAGTCTTCCATCAGGTAGGTGGTGCCGGAGGGGCGGATGTTGGCGATGACCGGGACCTTGCGGCTGGCGGCGTCGAAATCATCAATGCCGAGATTGATCCCGGCGCGGCGGGCGATGGCGACCATGTGGATGATGGCGTTGGTGGAGCAGCCGAGCGCCATGGCGACGTTGATGGCGTTGTCGAAGGCCGGGCGGTCGAGGATTTTGGCGGGGGTGAGATCTTCCCAAACCATATCGACGATGCGGCGGCCGCAGGCGGCGGACATGCGGATGTGGCCGGCATCGGCGGCGGGGATGGAGGAGGCGCCGGGGAGGGTCATGCCGATGGCCTCGGCCAGAGCGGTCATGGTCGCGGCGGTGCCCAAGGTCATGCAGGTGCCGTAGGAGCGGGCGATGCCGCCTTCGATGCCTTCCCAGTCTTCCTTGGAGATGTTGCCGGCGCGGCGTTCGTCCCAATACTTCCAGGCATCCGAGCCGGAGCCGAGGATTTTGCCCTTTACGTTGCCGCGGAGCATGGGGCCGGCGGGGAGGAAGATGGCGGGGATGCCGACGGAGATGGCGCCCATCAGCAGGCCCGGGGTGGTTTTGTCGCAGCCGCCCATGAGCACGACGCCGTCAGCGGGGTGGGAGCGGAGCAGTTCCTCGGCTTCCATCGCCAGTTGGTTGCGGTAGAGCATGGTGGTGGGTTTGACGAAGTTTTCCGACAGCGACAGTGCTGGCAGTTCCAGCGGGAAGCCGCCGGCTTGCAGGACGCCGCGTTTGACGTCGTCCACACGCTGTTTGAAGTGCATGTGGCACTGGTTGTAGTCCGACCAGGTGTTGAGGATGGCGATCACCGGGCGGCCTTCCCAATCCGAGGGGGCGTAGCCCATCTGCATGGTGCGCGACCGGTGGCCGAAGCTGCGCAGGTCGTCCGGGGCGAACCAGCGCGCGCTGCGCAGTTGGTCGTAGGTCTTGCGGGTCATGGCGTCATCCTTGTGGCATCCCGGCTGGGAGGTGGCGGGGGGATGATAGCCGGGTGGGGTGGGTGTCGCCAGCCTGGGGCGGGCGGGTTAGCCGCCGGCTTCCCGCGCGAGCAAGGCGCGTTTGCGCTCCAGCCCCCAGCGATAGCCGGCGAGGCTGCCATTGCTGGCGATGACGCGGTGGCAGGGGATGGCGAGGGCGAGCGGGTTTTCGGCGCAGGAGCGGGCGACGGCGCGCACCGCTTTGGGGGCGGCGATGGCGGCGGCGATCTGGCTGTAGCTGCGGGTTTCTCCGGCGGGGATGGCACGCAGTGCCTGCCAGACGCGGAGTTGGAAGGCGGTGCCGCGAATGTCCAGCGGCAGGTCCAGCGCCTGGGCGGGTTCGTGCATCAGCTGGATGATGGTGTGCAGAGTTTCGCCGAGGCCGGAGGGATCGGCGGTGATGTGGGCGTTGGGGAAGCGGCGCTGCAGGTCGGCCTGCAAGGCGGCCTCGGGCTCGGCGAAGCCGATATAGCAGATGCCGGTGGCGGTGGCGGCGACCAGCAGGCGGCCGAAGGGGCTGTCCGCACTCGCGGTGCGCAGGGTTTCCCCGGCGCCGCCGCGGCGGAGGGCGCCTGGGGTCATGCCGAGGAGTTTGCCGGTATCTTCATAGACGCGGGATTCGGAGCCGAAGCCGGCATCGACGATCGCATCGGCGACCCGGGTGCCGGCGGAGAGGGCGGATTGCAACTTCTGGGCGCGCAGGCCCTCGGCATAGGCGCGCGGGGTGAGGCCGGTATAGGTGCGAAAGAGGCGCAGGAAGTGGAAGCGGGAATAGCCGGCGCGTTGGGCGAGGGTGTCGAGCGCGGGGATGGTTTCGGCGGCGGCGATGGTGGCGCAGGCATCGGCGACCACGGCGCGGGCGAGGGCTTCGCGGGTGCCTTTCGGGTCGCACCGCTTGCAGGCGCGGAAGCCGGCGGCCTCGGCGGCCGGGGCATCGGCGAAGTAGCGCACATTGCCGGGCCGCGGGCGCGGGGAGGGGCAGGTGGTGCGGCAATAAATGCCCATGCTGGGCACGGCGTAGAGGAACGGGGCGGGCTGGCGATGCAGCACGAGGTTCCAGTTGGGATCATGTATCGCGTTCATGGCGGCAGTCTGGCCGGGTTGGATTGGGCGTGCCATCCGGGTTGTGCCTTCAGTCAAGGTTGTCGCGATTCCGCGCCATCGCTATGCACCGTGGCGAAATCGGTTGGTATCGGAGTCTTTTGGCATGCGCGCATGGTTGAGCACATCTATTTTGGCGGCCCCGCTGCTGCTGGCTTTGGCGAGTTGCGCCCCGAAACCGGTTGCCCCGCCCGCGCCGCCGCCGGCCCCGGCGCCGTTTGTGGAACAGCCAGTGCCGGAAGCGCCGGGCTGTGCCAAGCCGGCAGAGATGGCGGCCTTCAACATGGCCGCGACCAAGGTGCGACTGTATGTGCTGGCGCGGAATTGCCTGATGGTTGACGACTACAACGCCTTCATCACCAAAAATCGCCCGGCATTGGCTGCGCACGACAAGGCGCTGTCGGCGTATTTCGCGCGCACGATGGGCAAGAAGGCGGTTGCGGCGAAGGATGAATACGATACTGGGTTGGCGAATGCGCAATCGCAGCGTTATGGCTATGACAGCGTGAGCGCCTGCGCCGCCGCACCGGGGTATTTTGCTACTGTGGGTGCGGTGAAAACCGTCGCCGAGTTGAATGCGGCGGCGGAAGGCCTGGCGGTGAGCCAACCGATGAAACTGGCGATGTGCAAATAGCCGCCAGGCGAGTCGATTGCAGTGCACGTGGTCGCGATGCGATCGATTGCCATCTGTGGTTGCAACCTACTGGGCCGCATAAACAAGTTTGTGTCTTTCTAGCAACACATCCGATGCAATTTGAGGATTGCATGCCACAGTTCTGCATTCTCCTCTGGAACATCGGGGATGCGGTGCCTAGGTTACGTCCAGCCGAATTGATCGCTTCGCGTGATCTTCGCTTGGTCGCGTTGCCCAGTCGTTTCGGGAACAAGATGCGGTCATTCAACTAGGAGAGTGATTTATGAAACTTCGCACTGGATTGCTTGCGGCTGGCCTCGTGGTCGTCGCTGGCGCTGCCTCGGCCCAGCCGGTTAACGGTCTGTATGTCGGCGGCGCTGTCGGCTACAACCTGATGTCCGACTTCGCTGCCAACTCGCGGACCGTTGGTGGCGTGACCACCGCGATCACCGGTAGCAAGTTCACCCCGAATGGCGGCCTGGCCGGTCTCGGCAGCGTGGGTTGGGGCTACGGTAACGGCTTCCGCGCCGAGCTGGAACTGAACTACCGCAACCAGAACATGGGCGGCAGCGGCTTCACCGTGAGCGGCGGCAAGCAGACCACCTATGGTGCGATGGTTAATGGCCTGTATGACTTCGACCTTGGTGCGGCGATCTACCCGTATCTCGGCGCGGGCGTTGGCTATGAAGTGTCGCAGCTGCGTGGCACGGTTGCCGGCACCAACGTGCTTGGCGGCAGCAAGGGCAATCTGGCCCTGCAGGGTATCGCTGGCCTCGCGGTCCCCGTGAGCGGCGCGCCGGGCCTGTCGGTTACGGCGGAATATCGCCTGCTGGCGCGTCCGCAAAACGACAACAACAGCTACAACACTGGTGGCGTTGGTGGCACCGTGAACACCGCCTCGCAGTACAACCACAGCTACATGCTGGGCCTGCGTTACGCGATCGGC
>CAITOL010000127.1 GCA_903893975.1 uncultured Rhodospirillales bacterium
CCCCGGCTGCCTCGATTCCACCACCAACTTCGTCGAACACCCCCAACTCGTCGCCCAGCGCCTCGCCAACTACACCGCCGCCGTCGGCCCCGATCGCGTCATGGCCGGCACCGATTGCGGCTTTTCAACCTTCGCCGGCTTCGGCGTGGTGGATCCCGAGATCGTCTGGACCAAGTTCGCCTCCCTCGTTGCCGGCGCCGCCATCGCCAGCCGCCGCGCCGCCGGCGGCTAACCGCAAGCTTGGCGCGGTTGGCGCGGGTGGGTATGGTCCCGCCCACGCCGACCGGTCGGCCGGGCGCCAGTCGTTGCGGAGAACTTGCCTTGAAAACTTACAAAATCGCCGCCATCCCCGGTGACGGCATCGGCACCGAAGTCATCTCGGCGGGGGTGGACGTGTTGCACGCGCTGGCCGCCCGCGACGGCAGCTTCACCTTTCACGTCGATCATTTCGACTGGGGCGGCGACTACTACCAGCGCCATGGCCGCATGATGCCGGAAGATGGCCGGGCGCAAATCCGCCATCACGACGCGATTTTGTTCGGCTCCGCCGGGCATCCGGATATCCCCGACCACGTCACCCTCTGGGGCCTGCGGCTGGCGATCTGCCAACCGTTCGATCAATACGCCAACGTCCGCCCCACCCGCATCCTGCCGGGCATCACCTCCCCCTTGCGCAACGTTGCCGGCAAGGAATTGGACTGGGTGATCGTGCGGGAAAATTCGGAAGGCGAATATTCCGGCGTTGGCGGCCGGGTGCATCAGGGTCTGCCGATCGAGGTCGCCACCGATGTCTCGGTGATGACCCGCGCCGGGGTGCAGCGCATCCTGCGCTACGCCTTCAAGCTCGCCCGCTCCCGCCCGCGCAAGCTGCTGACCGTGGTCACCAAATCCAACGCGCAACGCCACGCGATGGTGATGTGGGATGAAATCGCCGCCGAGGTCGCGGCCGAATTCCCTGACGTCGCCTGGGATAAAATGCTGGTCGTTGCCATGACCTTGCGCATGGTCATCAAGCCGGAAACCATCGACACCGTCGTCGCCACCAATCTGCACGCCGATATCCTGTCCGACCTCGCCGCCGCATTGGCCGGCTCGCTCGGCATCGCCCCCACCGGCAATATCAACCCGGAAGGCGAATTCCCCTCGATGTTCGAACCGATCCACGGCTCGGCGTTCGACATCATGGGCAAAGGCATTGCCAACCCGGTCGGCACCTTCTGGTCGGCGGTGATGCTGCTCGAGCATATCGGGGAGCCCGCCGCCGCCAGCCGGCTGATGCGCGCCATCGAACAGGTCACCGCCGACCGGCGCTTCCACACCCCAGACCTCGGCGGCCAGGCCCGCACCGCAGACGTGACCGCGGCGGTGATCGCCGCGATCCAGGGCAGCAACGACTAGGTCTAGCCCCGCTTCCGCCACGCGCTCATCTGCGTGGCGGAACTGTGCACATGGATCACCACCGGGCGGGTGCGGGTGGCGAACGCCTCGGCGATCACGCCCGGAATTTCCGCCTCCTCGGTAATGGTCATGCCACGCGCGCCGAACGCCTCCGCCCAGGCGGCGAAATTCGGGTTGGTCAGGCTGGTGGCATTGGCATATGGCCGGCCGGGGTAGCGCATTTCATGGTGCATGCCGATGGTGCCGTACATGCTGTTGTCGGAAATCACGATAATCGGGTTCACGCCATAGGCGCGCGCGGTCGCCAACTCGTTGCCCGTCATCAGCGCGCCGCCATCGCCGACAAAGCACACTGCCTGCTGCCCCGGCCGCCGCAACGCCGCCGCCACCGCCATCGGCACCCCGGCCCCCATCGCGCCCACCACCGATGACAGGAAAATCTGCCCGGGCTTGAACGGGATATAGCGGTGGATGAACGACGAGAAATTCCCGGCATCCGAGGTCACCGCCGCATCCGGCGCCAGATGCTTGCCAATCTCGATTGCCACCGCGGCGAAATTCACGCCATCGGCCATGGGGTCATAATTCGGCGCCATCGCTGCCCGATGCAGCTGGTTCAGCCGCGCCACCCAGCCTTGCCGCTTGGCCGCATCCGGCGGGATCGGCCGGCCGAGCAGCGCCCGGATCACCGCGCGCGGATCGGCGGCGATGGCCAGATCCGGCCGGAACACCCGGCCCACCTCGTTGGCATCCGGCCAGATATGCACCAGCGGCAATTGCGGCTGCGGCGCCTGCGGGAAGCTGTAGGACTGGCTGACGGTATCGGTCAGCCGCTCCCCCAACGCCACCAGCAGATCCGCCTGTTTCAGCTCATCCAACTGCGGCTTCGGCACCCGAATGCCCATATAGCCGGCATAGTTCGGGTGCTGGCTGTCGAACAGATGCGGCCGCCGATGCGTCGGGCTGACCGGCAACACCCAACGCTCCGCCAGCCGGGCCAACTCGTCGGACACGCCATCCCCCGCCAGCGCCCCGCCCACCCAGATCAACGGCCGCTCGGCGGCGTTCAGCATGGCGGCCAGCTGCTCGATATCTTCCGGCCGCGCCCCGGCATAGGCGCGCGGGCGCGGCTGATCGAGCGCGGCGTCGGTGTGCTCGGCGAAAATATCCTCCGGCAGCACCACCGCCACCGGTCCGGGCGTGCCCGATTCGGCCACATGAAATGCCCGCGCCAGTGCCTCGCTCGCCATCTCCGGCTCGTTGACCTCAATCACCAGCTTGGTCACGTCCGACAGCAGCCGGGAATAATTTTGTTCCTGCAACGCCAGCCGCCCGTAATCCTTGCGCTCCACCTGCCCGATCAAAATCACCATCGGTGTGGCGTCATGAAATGCGGTATGCAGCGCCACCATCGCGTTCGACAGCCCCGGCCCGCGCGAGACCACGCACACCCCGGCCCGCGCGCGCATCCGCCCATCCGCCACCGCCATGAACGCCGCCCCCGCTTCATGCCGGCAGACGATCAGCTTGATGCGGTTCATGTCGTTCAGCGCATCGGTCAGCCCGAGATAGCTTTCCCCTGGCACGCAGTACAGCAGGTCAATGTCGTGGGCATCCAGGCTTTCGGCCAGCAGGCGGGCAACAGTGCGCGGCATTTGGGGCATCTCCTCCGGTTTTGTTATAACGCTATCCGGCGCCGCCCGCTTCTGCAACGCGCCCACCGACCGGGGGATTTTTTCATGACCGACCTTGCCAGTTTGAAGCGCCCGCACGGCATGCCGTTCCGCATTGGCAAAATCGGCCATGTGGTGCTGCAGGTCACCGACCTCGCGCGCTCGGCGCAGTTTTACACCCAGGTGCTGGGCTTTGAGATTTCCGACGTCTACGGCCCGGACATGATGCCCGGCGGCATGGTGTTCATGCGCTGCAATCCCGATCATCACGGCATCGCCCTGGTCGGCGGCGCGCCCACCCCGTCATCGGGCGCCGAACTGCACCATGTCGCCTTCGAAGTGCCGACGCTCGATGACGTGATCCGCGCCCGCGACCATCTTCGCGCCCACGGTGCGGTGATCGACTTTGAAGGCCGCCGTCGCGCCGGGGTGCAAATCGCCGTCGAATTCCGCGACCCGGACGGCCACCGGCTGGAAATCTACTGGGGCCTGGATCAGGTCGGCAGCGACGGCATCACCCGCCCGCCCAGCGAATGGGCCGGCGCCCGCAGCCTGGCCGACGCCATTGCCCACCCGGTGCGCGGCCAGGACACCACGTTGCAGGATAAAACGCTGGTGCCGTAAGGCGCCGGCTACCGCGCCTCAACCTCTTCCCGCAGCAACTCCAACTCCAGCCAACGTTCTTCCGCGTCTACCAACGCCCCTTCGGCCTTAGTGAGCGCGGCGCTGGTTTTGGCGAATAAAGCGGGGTTGGTGCGATACAGATCCGGGTCCGCCAGCTTCTTGTTCAGCCCGGCGATCTCGGTCTGCAACGCCTCAATCTGGCCGGGCAGGGTGGTCAGCGCGTGCTTGTCCTTGAAGGACATTTTCTTGCTGCTGGCCGGCGCGGTGATATTGGGCAGCGCGCTCGGTGCCGCCCGGCCCTTGCTCTCCATCGCCGCCGGTTCCGCCGGTGCCCGGCGCTGCGCCAGCATGTCGGAATAGCCGCCGGCATATTCGGTCCAATGCCCATCGCCTTCGGAGTGCAGCACGTTGGTTGCCACCCGGTCGAGGAAGTCACGGTCATGGCTGACCAGGATCACCGTGCCCGGATAATCGGCCAGCAATTCCTGCAACAACTCCAGCGTTTCCAGGTCGAGGTCGTTGGTCGGCTCGTCCAGCACCAGCAGGTTGCTGGGCTGCGCCAGCGCCACCGCCAGCGCCAACCGCCCGCGCTCACCGCCTGACAGCACCCCCACCGGGGTGCGCGCCTGTTCGGGCGTGAACAGAAAGTCCTTCATGTAGCCGATCACGTGCCGGCGCTGGCCGTTCACATCCACCGTATCGCCGCCGCCGGTCAGCGTATCGGCCAGCCGGTTGCGCGGGTCCAGCGTGTCGCGCCCCTGGCTCAGCGTCACCCGCTGTAACCCGGCGCCAATGCTGATCTCGCCGCCGTCGGGGGCCAATTCCCCGGTCAGGATTTTCAGCAGCGTGGTCTTGCCGGCGCCGTTCGGCCCGATAATCCCCAACCGGTCGCCGCGCAGCACCCGGGTGGACAGGCTGCGGATCACCTGCCGGTCACCGAATGACTTGGTGATGTTTTCCGCCACCGCCACCAGCCGGCCGGACACATCGCTATCCCCCGCCACCAGCTTCACCCCGCCCGCCGGGCCGCGGGTCTGGCGAATTTTCGTCCGCAGCGCGTGCAGATCCCCCAAGCGCTTCACGTTGCGCTTGCGCCGGGCGGTCACGCCATAGCGCAGCCAGTCCTCTTCCATCACCAGCTTGCGGGTCAGCTTGTGCTGGTCGCGCTCCTCCTGCTCCAGCACCTCATCGCGCCAGGTCTCGAAATGCGCGAAGCCACGATCCAGCCGCCGCGCCGCGCCACGGTCGATCCACACGATCGACCGCCCGATCGATTCCAGCAGCCGCCGGTCATGGCTGATCAGCACGATCGCCGCGCGCAGGCTGGCCAGTTCCTGTTCCAGCCAGGCGATGGCGGGCAGATCGAGATGGTTGGTCGGCTCGTCGAGCAGCAGAATATCCGGCGACGGCGCCAGCACCCGCGCCAAGGCCGCGCGCCGCGCTTCCCCGCCCGATAACCGTCCCGGCTCCTCATCGCCGACCAGCCCGAGTTGTTCCAGCAGGTAGCGGGCGCGATACGGATCATCGCCCGGCCCAAGCCCCGACTCGACATAAGCCAGCGTGTTGGCATGCCCGGCCAGATCCGGCTCCTGCGGCAGATAGCGCAGCGTCGCGCCCGGCTGCACAAACACGCTGCCGCCATCGGCGGGCAGCAATCCGGCGGCGATTTTCAGCAGTGTGGATTTGCCGGAACCATTGCGGCCGACAAGGCAAACCCGCTCCCCCGCGCCAACGGAAAGGTCCGCGCCGCGTAAAAGAGGGGTGCCGCCAAAGGTGGCTTGGATGTTCTGGAGTGCGAGAAGAGGAGGGGCCATGCGCGGCTTCTAGCACGATGTTGCGAGGGGTGCTTGCCTCCGCCCTGCTGGTAGGGCAGGCTTGCTCTACCGACATGTCATGAACATGTCGCACATCGCCGGCCAGACCGGTCGGGGATGATCCGTGCACTTACGCAAACCAAGGCGTAACAGGGGAGTTTCTTGCATGCTTACGCGTCGTAATGCCTTTAAGGCCGCCGCCGGATTGGCGGCAACTGCAACGGTTGGGGTATCGCAGGGTGCCCTGGCCGCCGATAAGTCGATCAAGGTCGGGCTGAACATGTCGTTCACCGGCGCGGACGCCGAATCCGCCACCCGCGTGGCCAATGGCGCGATCCTGGCGTTTGACGACGCCAACGCCACCAACGCCATCAAGGGCTACAAGTTCGAATACGTGAAGTTCGACGATGGCACCGCCACCGCCGGCCAGTACGACCCGGCCCAGGCCGCCACCAACGCTAAGAAAATGGTGTCGGACAAAGGCTTCGTCGCGGCCCTAGGCCCGCAAATGTCGGGCGCCGGCAAGGCGATGGCGCCGATCTTGAGCGAGGGCAACCTCGCCATCATCACCCCGTCCTCGACCAACCCGGACATCACCAACCCGAAATTCGCCGCCCAGTATCGGCCGGCCGGCAAGGCGATCTACTTCCGCACTGTTGCCACCGATGCCTTCCAGGGCCCGAACATGGCCAACTTCATGGCCAAGACCCTGAAGATCAAATCGGTCTACATCCTCGACGACAGCGGCGCTTACGGCGTCGGTCTCGCCGATGCCTTCCAGGGCCAGATCGAAAAGCTCGGCGTCAAAGTGCTCGGCCGTGACCGTCTCGACCCGAAAGCGGCGGACTACGCATCCGTGCTCACCAAGATCAAGGCGCTGGCGCCGGACGCGATGTACTATGGCGGCGTGGGCCAGGCTGGCGTGAAGCTGGCCAAGCAGTCCTACGAAATCATCCCGAACGTGATCAAAGCCGGCGGTGACGGCGTCTACTCGACCGACCTGCTGAAGGGCGCCGGCTTCCCGGCGGTTGACGGCTGGTATGCCACCCAGGCGTCCCCGCACGTCACCGAAGACAAGTCGGCGGAAGTGTTCACCACCCGCTTCTTCCAGCGCTTCGGCACCCATCCGGACGATTACGCGGTGACCTGCTACACCGGCGCCCAGGTGATCATCCAGGCGGCGAAGAACCTGGTGGCCGCCGGCAAGGAACCGACCCGCGACGCCATGCAGGCCGCCATCCAGACCGTCTCGCTCAAGGGCAGCCTGATCGGCACCGTTGAATTCGACGAAAATGGCGATATGAAGAACAAGGTTATCAGCGTCTTCCAAATCAAGAAGGACACCACCAAGGCCCTCGATGATACGGAAGGCCAATACAAGTATATCGGCGTGGCGCCGATGGCCTGATGTGATCCAGATGTTCGTAGCGAGGGCAAGTCGATGACGGCCGGCGATCTTTTTCTTCAGCAGGCCATCAACGGTCTGAGTCTCGGGGCAATGTATTCATTGCTCGCTTTGGGGTTCACCCTCGTCTACGGCATCATGGAGCTGATTAACTTCTCCCACTTCAACGTCTTCATGGTCGGCGCCATGATCGCCATGCTGACGTTGCAAGCGTTCGGGCTGCACGGTCAGGAGACAATCCTGACCGGGCTACCGCTGATCGGTGTTCTGCTGGTCGCCTTCATCGTCGCGATGACGGTGTGCGGCTTCATCGGGGTGGCGATTGAACGGTTCCTGCTGCGCCCCTTGCGCAGCGTGAAGGGGCCGGCGGCGATGATTACCACCATCGGCGTCTCCTATATTCTGTTCAACGTCGTGCTGCTGACCATCGGCACGGACTCGAAAAACTTCCCCAACCCGCTGCCGCCCATCACCTGGGAAATCGGCGGTGCGGTGCTGCGCCTGCGGGAAATCCTTATCTGGGTGATCGCGCTGGTGCTGATGGGTGGGCTGACCTATTTCGTCACCTACACCAAGCTCGGCAAAGCCATGCGCGCCACCGCGCAAGACCCCGAAGCCGCCCGCATGATGGGGGTTGAGGTGGATCAGGTGGTGATGAGCGCCTTCTTCCTCGGCTCCGCTCTCGCTGGGGCCTCCGGCATGATCTTCGGCCTCTATTACAACCTCGCCAAGGTCGATATCGGCTTCGCCTCCGGCCTGCGCGCCTTCACTGCCGCGGTGTTGGGCGGCATCGGCAACGTGCCCGGCGCCATGCTCGGCGGCGTGCTGATCGGCCTGATCGAGTCTGCCAGCGGCCAGTTGGTCGGCACGGCGTGGTCCGATGTGGTGATCTTCGGCATCCTGGTTTTGGTGCTGGTCTTCCGTCCGGCGGGGCTGCTTGGGCGCCTCGCGCCCAACAAGTCCTGAAGGAGCGGCATCCATGAACACCACCACTGCCGCACATCCGTCGGCCACGCTCACGCATAAGCAGCGCAGCATGCTGCTGACGATTCTGGCCTTCATCTTCTTCGCGGTGCTGCCGAAAATCTGGACCGATGATGGCGACCTCGACAGCCTCGCCAACGCCATGTCCTACGCCACACTGGCGCTGGGGCTGAACATCGTCGTCGGCTTCGCCGGCCTGCTCGACCTCGGTTACGCCGCCTTCTTCGCCATTGGCGCGTATTACTACGGCATTTTCACCAGCTTCCAGGTTATGCCGGTCTGGTCGGATGCCTGGGCGCCACTCGCCTATGTCGGGCTGGTGGAAAAGCTGAACCAGGGCGGCCCGGATCTGGTGCATTTCACCCTGTCCTTCTGGCTGGCCTTGCCCACTGGCGGCGTCATCGCCGCGTTTTTCGGCATGCTGTTCGGCTTCCCGGTGCTGCGCCTGCGCGGCGACTATCTCGCCATCGTCACCCTTGGCTTCGGCGAAATCGTGCAAATCTGCGCTCGCAACATGGAAAGCCTGACCAACGGCGCCGCCGGCTTGAACGGCGTGCAAGGCCCGAAACTGTTTGGCTACCGCTTCGGCGTGCATTCGGAACCGTATTACTATGTCGGTCTGCTGCTGGTGGCCTTCCTGGTATTCGTGTCCTTCCGCCTGCGCGGCAGCCGCATCGGCCGCGCCTGGATGGCGATCCGCGAAGATGAAACCGCGGCCAGCGCGATGGGCATCTCGCTGGTCAACTACAAGCTGCTCGCCTTCGCCATGGGCGCGGCCTTCGCCGGCATGACCGGCGTGTTCTTCGTCGCCAAGCTGCAAACCGCCACGCCGGAAATGTTCAACTCCGCCGTCTCCTCCATGTTGCTGGTCATGGTGGTGCTCGGCGGCATGGGCAGCGTCTGGGGTGTGGTGGTCGGCGCGGTGCTGCTGCAACTGATGCAAACCTGGTTCCTGCCGCAATCCTCGGAGTGGCTGCACAGCATCGGCAAGCTCACCGGCATCGGCTTCCTGCAAACCGTCGATATGGTGCAGTGGACGCAGTTGATCTTCGGCGTGATCCTGGTGCTGATGATGCTGTTCCGCCGCCAGGGGCTGATCCCGGCGGTGCGCAAGGTCGCGCCGCTGACGATGCAGCAGCAAACCGCCAGCGTGGTGCGCGGCGGCTTCGTCGGGCTGGACAAAATCGGCCGCTGGGCGCCCGGCAAGGGCGATGCGCTGGTGATCAAAGATGTGGTGGTGAAGTTCGGCGGCCTGGTGGCGCTGAACAAAGTCAGCCTCACCGTGCCGGATGGCGGCGTCGTCGCGGTCATCGGCCCGAACGGCTCGGGCAAATCCACTCTGTTCAACGTCATCACCGGCCTGGTGGAAGCCGATAGCGGCTCCATCAGCTTCAACGGCGTCGAATTGCTCGGCCTCGCCCCGCATAAGGTGCTCGAAGCCGGGGTTGCCCGCACCTTCCAGAACATCCGCCTCTTCCCCAACCTCAACGTGCTGGAAAACATCCTCATCGGCGAGCACGCACGGCTGAAAACCGGCCCGTTCGGCGCCGTCATCCGCCCGCCAAGCGTGGTGCGAGAGGAAAACAGCGCCGTGCAATGGGCCAAGGACATCGCGGCGATGTTCAGCAACCGCCTCACCCCGCGGCTGGACCAGACCGTCAGCGGCCTCAGCTACGCCAACCGCCGCCGGGTGGAAATCGCCCGCGCGCTGGCCTCACGGCCGAAGATCCTGCTGCTCGATGAACCGACGGCGGGCATGAATCCGGCCGAATCGCTGGAACTGGCGGAGCAGATCAAAAGCCTGCACGACCTCGGCCTGACCATCCTGCTGATCGAACATAAACTGGACGTCGTCACCCGCCTGGCGGACAACGTCATCGTGCTCGACCACGGCGACAAAATCGCCGAGGGCCTGCCGGATGACGTGCGAAAAGACGAAGAAGTGCTGCGCGCCTATCTCGGCCGCTCGGGAGGACACTAGCATGGCCGAAACCCCGCTGCTCGAATTCAAGGGCATCAACACCTATTACGGTGACCTGCATGTCCTGAAGGATGTGGACTACACCATCGGCAAGGGCGAAATCATCAGCCTGCTCGGCGGCAATGCCTGCGGCAAATCCACCACCATGAAGACCATCATGGGCGTGGTCCGCGCCGCACGCGGCACCGTGACGTATGAGGGGCAGGAGATTAACGGCCTCGCCACCTCCGAACGGGTGCGGCGAGGCATTGCCCCGGTGCTGGAAGCCCGCCGCCTGTTCCCGCGCATGACCGTCTACGAAAACCTTGAAATGGGCGCCTACACCCAGCCGCGCGGCGCCCAGTTCGAGGAAGATATCGAGCGCGTCTACAGTCTCTTCCCCCGCGTCAAGGAACGGCGCAACCAGCTCTCCGGCACACTCTCCGGCGGCGAACAGCAAATGGTCGCCATTGGCCGGGCGCTGATGGCGCGGCCGAAGCTGATCTGCATGGACGAGCCGTCCATGGGCCTGTCGCCGCTGTTCGTGGAACTGGTGTTCGATACCATCCAAACCATCAACCGCCAGGGCGTGTCGATCTTCATGGTCGAGCAGAACGCCAACATGGCGCTGTCCATCGCCCATCGCGGCTATGTGCTGCAATCCGGCGTGGTGGTGCTGTCCGGCACCGCGCAGGAACTGCGTGAGAACGAAATGATCAAGCAGGCCTATCTCGGCGAAATGGAAATCGAACCGACCTAGCGCCGTGGGCTATACCCTCCACTATTTCCCCGACAATGCCAGCCTCGCGCCGCATATGCTGCTGCGCGAGCTGGCGGTGCCGTTCGAACTCGCTTTGGTGGACCGCACGGCGGACGCGCAGCATTCGCCCGCCTATCGCCGGCTCAACCCGCACGGGCGCATCCCGGTGCTGGTCGATGGCGACCTCGTGCTCTACGAAGCCGCCGCCATCATGCTGCATCTGGCCGACAGCCACCCTGCAGCCGGCTGGTCGCCCGCTTTGGCCACGCCGCAGCGGGCGCAGCTGTATAAATGGCTGATCTACCTGACCAACACCCTGCAAGCCGAGCTGATGCTGTGGTTCTACCCGCTGCGCTTTACCGATGACCCGGCCGGCGCCCCCGCGGTCAAAGACGCCATGGGCCGCCGGATCTCGGCGATCTTCAGCCACCTCGCGCAAGAATTGACCGATCGGCCCTATCTGCTTGGGGACACGATCTCCATCGCCGATCTCTATCTGTTCATGCTCGCCTATTGGGGCTACGGCCTGACACCGCCGGCGCTCGACCTGCCGGCGCTGCGCCAATTCGCCGCCTGCATCGCCGCGCGCCCCGCCGTGCAAGCCACCTTCGCCGCCGAAGGCCTCAAGCTGCCGCCGGCATGAACGGCGAGGTGGTGCTGCCATTGCTGGGCCTCGACCGCCGCATTCAGGGTGGCCCGTTCGACGCCTGGCGCCCGCCCGCCATCGGCCTGTGCCTGGAAATGCGCTCCACCCAGGCCGCCTTCGCCCTGCTCACGCTGCCGATCGCGGATTTTCACGCCCCAAGCCAGGCCGATCTGGTCGCCGGTCTGGTGGCATTGCTGCGCGCCATGCAGGCCGCGCCGGACCTGCCCGCCTATATCGGCTGCCGCGCTGGCATTGGCCGCACCGGCATGGTCATCGCCGCCTTGGCCAAACTCGCCGGCCAACCGGACCCGGTCGCCTGGGTGCGCGCCCATTACCACCCTGAAGCGGTCGAAACCGCCGATCAGGCCGCCGCCGTCGCCGCGCTCAACCCGGCCGACGTGTTCGCGGCGCTCTAGGCGAGCCGCTGCATCCCGATGCCGATCACGCCCAGGCCACGCCGCGCGTCGGGGCGATGGTCCAGACAAAAGCCGGGTCGCCCAGATCCAGCCGCCCGGTCACCGCAAGCTGCAACCGCCGGTCATGCGCCGCCAGCGCCCCCTCCAGCAGCGCGTTCCAGCAGGCAAACGCCGCCGGATGCAGATCCGCCACCCCACGCATCGCCTGCCAACTGGTCTGGCGAACCGTCGCCCCCGTGCGCTCCGCCTGATCGCCCTGCGCCAGGGCCAGCGCGTGTAAAAACGCGGCAAATCCCTCCGCCCCGCCCCCGGCGCTCACCCCGAGCCCGGCTGCGGTCTGCTGATACAACTGCATCCCCACCAACCGCCCGGTCAGGCCAAGCAGCGCCACCGCTTCTTCTGCCCCCCAGAGCTGGATCGCCGCCGGAATCGCGGTGCGCACATAGGCAATGGCGTAATTGCGGTGCGCCTTGCGCTGCCGCGCCGCGGTCCACTCCGCCGGCAGCACCGGGGCGCGCGTCGGGTCGAACAGCGGCATGGTTTCATGCCGGGCGAACCGCACCCGCTCCTCCACCGGCAAAGGCCGGTCATAGGCCTGAAAATAGCCTTCCAGCCCCGGATCGCCCTCCACCGTCTGCCCGGTGCACACCAGCCCGACATTCGGATGCCCCAAGGTCATCCCGTTCTCGCCATGCCACGCGTGCAGCATGGCGCGGGACACCTCGCCGGGCACCGCGCAAATCGCCGTCCCCTGCCACATCCAGCGCGGCGGCGGATAGCGCACCCATGCCTTCTGGTCGCTTTCGTAGACATACTCGACCGCCACGCCACCGATGGCGTTGGACAGATAATGGTATTGCGCCGCCGCCACCGCCGGTGGCAGCCGATCCAGCCCGAGCTTTTTCAACCCGGGCAGAAACATCTCCCGATGCTGGCGACGAAAGACGGCAAACACCAGATCCGCCGCCGCCCGGGCGCTGCGTCGGCCGATGGCCGACAGCACCATGCCGGTGAAGAAGCCGTGATACCACTCCGCCACCGCGTCCCACCCGCGTTCGTCCGTCGCTGCCATCTGGTCCCTCCCACGCGCGGCACTCTTGCACAGAAGCGTGTGGCGCGCGAAACAAGGTGCCGCATTGGCCGGGAGGGTAACGATGAGCCACGAATTCCCCTATCGCGGACTTAAGGTCCTGGACCTCGGCCAAGGCGTCGCCTCGCCGTATTGCGGCATGCTGCTCGCGCTCTACGGCGCCGACGTGGTGAAGGTGGAGCCGCCGGAGGGCGACTGGGCCCGTAACCTTGGCGGCAAATACGATGGTGGCCAGCAATCGGCGATGTCGCTCACCTTCAATCGCGGCAAGCGCGGCCTGACTTTGGACCTGAAAACCGATGCCGGCCGCGCCGCGTTGCGCAAGCTGGCCGAACAGGCGGATGTGTTGATCGAAGGTTTCCGCCCCGGTGTCGCCGCCCGCCTTGGGGTCGGCTACGAGACGCTGAAGGACGTTAACCCGAAGCTGATCATGGTCAGCATCAGCGGGTTCGGCCAAACCGGCCCTTATTCCCAGCGCCCGGTGACCGACGCCGCCGCGCAGGCGTTTTCCGGCTTCGTCAACGCCAATCGCGGCCCGGATGATGTGCCGCACCGCGCGCCGATCCTGATCTGCGATGTCGCCACCGGCCTGTATGCCTACCAATCCGTCGCCACCGCGCTGTATGCCCGGCGCGACAACGGCACCGGCCGCTGGATCGATGTCAGCCTGATGGCCTCCGCCGCCGCCTTCATAGGCCATCGCAGCCCGGAAGCCTGGCTCGAGGCCGGCGCCGCCCCGGCGCTCAATGTTCCGGCCGGCAGCTACCAGACCAAAGATGGCTGGGTGGTGGTGGCGATTGTCAACGAACCGCAATTCGTCCGCTGGTGCGGCGCGCTGAACCGGCCGGACCTGCCCGCCGATCCGCGCTTCGCCTCCTTCCCGCAACGCGCGGTGCATGAAGCGGCGCTGGTCGCCATCATCCGCGACATCATGGCCGGCGAAACCTCCGCCACCTGGCTGGACCGCCTGCGCGCCGCCGATGTGATCTGCGACCCGGTTACCACCTACCAGGACTGGTACGCCGATCCGCACGTCGTCGCCGTTGGCGGCGCCAGCGTGCTCAACCAGCCCGGCCTGGGGGAGCTGCGCATGCCCCGCACCCCCGGCGCCCCGCCCAGCACCGAAGCCGCCCTGACCCCAGCCCCCCGCAACGGCCAACATAGCGCCGAGGTGCTGGCTGATTTCGGCATCCCCACAACCGGACTCCTGCCATGACCCTCCTCCGCCGCAGTGCCCTCGCCCTTGCCGCCGCCGCGCTGGCCCGCCCGGCCCGCGCCGCCGCCCCAATCCGGCTCGGCCTGCTGCGCACCGCCTCCCCGGCGCCGTTCTACATCGCGCAAAATCGCGGCTGGTTCGCTGAAGCCGGGGTGCCGGTGGAGTTCCATTTCTTCGAGGCCGCGCAACCCATCGCCGCCGCCGCCGTGGCTGGGGATACCGATGTCGGCGTCACCGCGCTCACCGGCGGGTTTTTCGCCCTCGCCGGCAAGGGGGAGCTGAAAGTCATTGGCGGCGGCCTGCACGAACAGAAAGGCTTCGACCTCACCGCCGTGCTGGTCTCCAAAGCCGCCTACGATGCCGGGCTCACCTCGCTCGACAAGCTCGGCGGCCATTCGTTCGGCATCACCCAGTTCGGCTCCTCGTTCCACTATATGCTCGGCCAACTGGCCGCCGAGCAGAAATTCGACCTCAAATCCATGGCCCTGCGCCCGTTGCAGCAAGTGCCCAACATGGTCGCCGCCGTGCGCTCCGGCCAGGTGGATGCCACCATGGCCATCGCCTCCATGGCCCGCCCGCTGGAAGCAACGGGGGAGGCGAAGATCATCGGCTGGGTCGGCGACCACGTGCCCTACCAGATCACCGCCTTGTTCGCCGCCGCCGCCATGATCGATAAGCGCGCCGAGGATCTGCGTAAATTCTGCCAGGTCTACCAACGCGGCGTCGCCGCCTACCGCGCGGCCTTCCTGCGCCGCGATCCGGCCGGTCAACCGATCTTCGACTCTGCCACCGATGCCGCCATTGCCGACATCACCCAATTCGTCTTCGTCGGAGACCCCGCCGCCGCCAGCAAAATCAAAGCCGGCCTCGGCTGGTACGATGACGGCGCCGCGCTCGATGTCACCGACGTGCGCACCCAACTCGCCTGGTTCTCCGCCCAAGGCATGGTCAAGGGCCAGATCAACCCGGACGACATCATCGACACCCGCTTCCTGCCGCAGCGATGACGGCACGTTCCGCCGTTACCCTCTCGGTTGAAGCGGTCAGCCACGCCTACCCCTCGCTCCCGGTGCTCGACGGCATCACCCTCACCATCCCCGCCGGGCAGGTCACGGTGCTGGTCGGCCCGTCCGGCTGCGGCAAATCCACCTTGCTCGCCATCCTCGGCGGCATGCTGCACCCCAGCGCCGGGCAAGTCCGCATGGCCGGCCCAGTGGCGGCGGAATGCCTCAACCCGCTCACCTATGTCTTCCAGGATTTCGCCCTGCTGCCCTGGCGCAGCGTCGCCGGCAACATTTCCCTGGTGCTGGAAGGCAGCCGCCTCTCCCGCGCCGCCCGCCAGGCCCGCATTGCCGAGGTGCTGGCGCTCACCGGCCTCGCCCCCTTCGCCGCCGCCTGGCCCAAGCAACTCTCCGGCGGCATGCGCCAACGCCTCGGCATCGCCCGCGCGCTGGCCGTCCGCCCGGCGGTGCTGCTGATGGACGAACCCCTCTCGGCGCTGGACGCGCAAACCCGCGCGCTGCTGCTGGAAGAATTTTCCGACCTCATCGCCCGCTCCGGCGTCACCACCGTCTATGTCACCCACACGCTGTCGGAAGCCGTCCGCCTCGGCCAGCAGATCGTCGTGCTCTCCCGCCGCCCGGGCCGTATCCGCGAAATCGTCCGGCTGGACCGCCCGCTCACCGGCCGCCGTGCCGCTGATCCGGACCTGCTGGCGACCGAGGCGCATCTGTGGGACCTCATCCGTGCTGACGCCGCGGACGCCGACCGGGAACTCGACCATGCATAAAATCCCATTCCGCGCCGGCGGCTTCGCCCCCCAACCGCTGCCACTGGTCGGCGCCCTCACCCTGATCGGCCTGCTGCTGCTCTGGCAGGCCGGCGCCTCGCTGGGCTGGATTTCCACCCGCTTCCTTTCAGACCCGCTCGCCATTCTGCGCGCGCTCTGGATCTTGCTGGTAAGCGGCGAATTATGGAGCCACCTCTCCGCCTCCCTGGTCCGGCTCGCCTGGGGCTGGCTCGCCGGCACTATGGCCGGCCTTGCCGTCGGCCTGCTGCTCGGCCTGTTCAGCCTCGCCCGCGCCGCCGGCATGGCGGTTGTCTCGGCGCTCTTCCCGGTGCCGAAAATCGCTTTGGTGCCGCTCTTTATCATCTGGTTCGGCATCGGCGAGGGCTCAAAGGTCATCACCCTGGCCTTCGGCGTCTTCTTCCCCACCGTCATAAATGTGCTTGCCGGGGTGGATGGCGTGCCGCGCAACCTCATCCGCATGGCGCAATCCTTCGGCCTGTCGCGCTGGGCCATCCTGCTGAAAATCATCCTGCCCGGCGCGCTGCCCTCGGTGCTGGCCGGCTTCCGCATCACCAGTTCCACCGCCATCATCCTGCTGGTCGCCGCCGAAATGATCGGCGCCGAGCACGGTATCGGCGCCTTCGTGCTCTCGGCCGGCAATCTTTACGATACCGACAACCTGCTCGCCGGCATCGCCGTGCTGTCCGTCCTCGGCCTCGCCGTTGCCTGGATCATCGGCTGGCTGGAACGCAAGCTGCTCGCCTGGCGCTGAACGCAACCCCGTTAGCGCGGCCCGCGATCTTCCGGCGGCGCCACTGTCTCGATCCAGGCCGAGAGTGGCCGCAGCGCGATATGGGCGAAAAACACAATCACCGTCAGCCCGATGGCCATCGCAACCTCGCCCAACCCCGCCGAAGTGCCAATCGCCGCCACAGCCCAGAACGTCGCGGCGGTCGAAAGCCCGCGCACCTCGGTGCCAAGATGCATAATCACCCCGGCGCCGATAAACCCCACCCCGGTGGCAATCGCCCCCAGCGCCGCGCCGGGATTGCCGCCGCCATAGGCGACCGAAATATGCGCGAACACCCCCGCTGCCGCCGAAACCAACGCGCAGGACCGCAACCCGCCGGGGTGCCGCCGCCACTCGCGCTCCGCCCCGATCGCCGCACCAAGCACGGCCGCCAGCAGTATAGCGAAGGTGTTTTGCGAAAATACCGATAACGTCATCGCCGCACGCTACAACATCGCCGCACTGAGCGGCAGCCCGGCGCCACTTTGCATTGACCACGCCGGCACGGCTTGTAGGCTCGAAGATTATTCGTGCTGGAGGTTTGAGGCGATGGCTGTGCGCATGTCCCGTGCTGTAACCCTGCTGGCGGCCGTCGCCATCCCACTCGCCGGCTGCTCCCGCATGGGGCCGGATTTCGTCGCCCCCACCCCGAACTGGCAGCCCGCCACGCTGGGCGAAACCGGCCAGATGTCGAAGGACGAAACCAGCCGCCCGGTCGCCACCGCGATTGATCCGCAATGGTGGAAAGCCTTGGGGGACCCGCTGCTGACCGCGCTGGAAACCCGGCTGGTGGACAGCAACCTGGATCTGCAACTGGCCATCCTCCGGCTGGCCCAATCGCGCGCCCAACTTGGTGTCGCCTCCGCCGCCGGCCAGCCCAGCGTCAACGCTGATGGCGCCGCCTCCGCCCAGCGCCTCAGCCGCAAAGGCATTGACGACATTAACCCCGCCGCCATGGCGCCCGGCTCCAACTTCCGCAATCCGTATCAACTCTATCAGGCCGGCTTCGATGTCAGTTGGGAGCTGGATTTGTGGGGCCGCGTCGCCCGCGGGGTGGAGGCTGCCGAAGCCGGCGTTACCGCCAGCGAGGATGCGAAACGGGACACCATGGTCGTCGCCACCGCCGAATTGGCGCGAGACTACATCCGCCTGCGTGGCATCCAGCGCAAATTGCAGATCATCCACGCCAATCTTGATATTGCCCGCCAAAGCCTCAGCCTCACCCAGGCCCGCGCCGCCGGCGGCCTGACCACGGACCTCGATGTCGCCAACGCCGCCGCCTTGGTGGCGACGATCGAGGCCCAGATCCCCACCCAGGAACAGGCGGAAGCGGAGCAGATCAATGCCATCGCCCTGCTCCTCGGCCAGGCGCCGCAAACCACCACCGCCGAACTCGCCGCCCCGCACGCGGTGCCGCCAGTGCCGCCGGCAGTGCCG